>NZ_NOXS01000032.1:0-302900 GCF_002251735.1 Elstera cyanobacteriorum
ACAGTATCGTTGCCTGCATAGGCGTTCACCAGAAAATCGCCATCGCCCTCATAGAGGGCATCGTCACCGGTCGTTAGATTGATCGTGGGCATTCTGCCTACCTCTTAAAAAAGAAAAGGACTCTCTCTATGCCGCCAATCTCGGGATTTTCAATGAACAAAAAATTAAACGGGTATTTCGTAATTAATGTTCTATCTTAAAATCAGGTCTGATCGCCCTGAGGGAGAATATTTATTACAAGAAATCTATTTATGGATGAAAAATAGATAGGCTTTAACGCCTCCTGCAATCGTATGTATGCGTGAAAAGGCAGGCGGCAACTTAGTCTCAAATCCTGCCGCCTTCCCCCTTGCATCCGCAGTTCGAACCCGCTAAAAGGCGGCCACTTCACACGCGGGCGAGGGAGCCAGGCTCTCCTTGCCGGTGCCAATTTCATTGGTCACTGCCCGCGGCGGATCAACCGGACTAAGGATCTCTAGAATGAGCAATGTTCCGACCTTTACCATGCGTCAGCTTCTCGAAGCGGGCGTTCACTTCGGCCATAACACGCGCCGCTGGAACCCGAAGATGGCGCCGTACCTCTTCGGTGTGCGCAATGGCGTGCATGTGATCGATCTCGAACAGACCGTGCCGATGCTGTACCGCGCCCTGCAGGTGGTGCGCGATACGGTTGCCGCCGGGGGGCGCGTTCTTTTCGTCGGCACCAAGCGCCAAGCGGCGGAACGGGTTGCCGAAGCCGCCCGTCGTTGCGGTCAATATTATGTGAACCATCGTTGGCTCGGCGGTATGCTGACCAACTTCAAGACCATCTCGCTGTCGATTAAGCGGCTGCGCGAATTGGAAGAAATGTTCGCCTCGGGGGCCGTGCTCGGTTACACGAAGAAGGAACAGCTGACCCTGACGCGCGAACGCGAAAAGCTGGAACGCGCCCTGGGCGGGATTAAGGAAATGGGCGGCCTGCCGGACCTCATTTTCATCATCGATACCAATAAGGAAGCGATTGCTGTTCAGGAAGCCAACCGCCTGAACATTCCGGTCATCGCCATCCTCGATAGCAATTCCGACCCGGAAGGCATTGCCTACCCGGTTCCGGGCAACGACGATGCGCTGCGCGCCATCGACACCTACTGCGAACTTTTCTCGGCCTCGGTGCTGGCCGGTCTGACGCAGGAAGCCGTGTCGGCGGGCATCGATATCGGCGCGGCGGAAGATGTTGTCGAAGACGCGCTGCCGGAAGCCGAGGCTGCTTCGGCCTAACCCGCCGCGCGCCGAACACGGATACGGAAGGCGGCGCTCTGCGCCGCCTTTTCACTAGAATCATCGGCTGACGCCGATTTGTCATATAGAGGGGTCTCCCATGGTCGAAATCACTGCCACCCTGGTCAAGGAACTGCGCGAAAAGACCGGCGCAGGCATGATGGACTGCAAGAAGGCGCTGGGCGAAACGGCGGGCGACATCGAACAGGCCGTCGATTGGCTGCGCAAGAAGGGCCTTGCCGCCGCCGCCAAGAAGGCGGGCCGCGTTGCCGCCGAAGGTCTCGTTGGGTCGGCCTCCTCGGGCACCGTCGGCGCCCTGCTGGAAGTGAATGCCGAAACCGACTTCGTTGGCCGCAACGATAAGTTCCAGGCTTTCGTGACCGATGCCGCCGGTCTGGTGCTGACCAGCGGGGAAGATATGGACGCGCTGAAGGCCGCGACCTATCCGGGCAAGGGCCATGCGGTGCAGGAAGAGCTGACCCAGCTCATCGCCACCATCGGCGAAAACATGTCCATCCGTCGCGGCGCCCGCCTGTCGGTGACCGATGGCGTCGTTGCCACCTATATCCATTCGGCGACTGCGCCAGGCCTTGGGAAGATCGGCGTGCTCGTCGCGCTCGAATCGACCGGCGATAAGGCGGCCTTGGCCACCCTCGGCAAGCAGATCGCCATGCATATCGCCGCGACCAATCCGCTGTCGCTGTCGGTCGATAACCTCGACCAGAAAGCCGTTCAGCGCGAACGCGACGTGCTGACCGAACAGGCCCGCGCGTCGGGTAAGCCGGATGCCGTCATCGAAAAGATGATCGAAGGCCGCATTCGTAAGTTCTACGAAGAAGTGGTGCTGCTGGAACAGGTTTACGTCATCGATGGCGAAAGCCGCGTGAAGGACATCGTGGCGAAGGCCGCGAAGGATCTCGGCACGCCCGTCGCGCTGACCGGCTTCGTGCGTTACGCCCTGGGCGAAGGCATCGAAAAGCAGGAAACGGACTTCGCGGCGGAGGTTGCGGCGCAGGCGGGCGTCCGCTAAACCGTTTAAGACCCTTGCGTTAAAGGGCGGCCGGATCGTAAGGGTTCGGTCGCCTTTTCTTTAGGCTCGCCGTTCCAGAGGATAAAACGATGGCCATTCAAGATGTTATTGCGGATGTTAAGCGCCGGATGGCGGCTGCGGTTGACGCTCTGAAGAAGGATCTCAACGGTCTGCGGACGGGCCGCGCGTCGGTTAACTTGCTCGAACCGGTGATGGTCGAGTCGTATGGCCAGATGATGCCGCTCAATCAAGTCGGGACCGTTAGCAATCCTGAACCGCGTCTGCTGACCGTCAGCGTTTGGGATAAGGGCGCCGTGAAGGCCGTCGAAAAGGCGATCCGCGAGGCCGGTCTGGGGCTCAATCCGTCGTCCGATGGTCAGACCGTGCGTGTGCCGCTGCCGGAATTGAACCAAGAGCGTCGTCAGGAACTGGTCAAGGTTGCCGGGAAATACGCCGAACAGGCCCGCGTTGCCGTGCGCAACGTGCGCCGTGACGGGATGGAAGCGCTGAAGAAGGCCGAAAAGGCTAAGGAAATCAGCGAAGACGAACATGGCAAGCTCTCGGACGATATCCAGGGCCTGACCGATACGCATATAAAGCAGATCGATCAGACCCTTGCCGGTAAAGAAAAGGAAATCATGCAGGTCTGAGACTGCGCAGGATTGTGCGGATCATGACGGGAATCCCGTCCGAGGTGGCCGAACCGGCTGTCGAAAGGTTGCGGGCGGCGGGATTGGATCCTGCCGCCTTACCCCGTCATCTGGCCGTCATCATGGACGGCAATGGCCGCTGGGCGCGCGCGCGCGGGCTACCGCGGATCGCCGGGCACCGCAAAGGCGCCGACGCGGTCCGCGATCTCGTGACCCATTGCGCCGAGTTTGGCCTGCAATATCTGACACTCTATAGTTTTTCGTCGGAAAACTGGAAGCGCCCGCTGGCCGAGGTCGAGGGCTTGATGGGCCTGCTGCGGCGCTATCTTCAGTCGGAAATCGATACGCTCGACCGCCAGAATATCCGCTTCCGCGTCATCGGCGCGCGCGGGCGGCTGTCGGCGGATATCCAAACTCTCATCGCGAAAGCCGAAGCGCAGACGGCGCGCAACAGCGGGCTGACGCTCGTGCTCGCCCTTAGCTATGGCGCGCGGGAGGAGATCACGCTGGCCGTGCAAACCCTCGCGACGGCGGTGCGGGACGGGCGGCTTGCGGTCGATCAGATCGACGAGGCCGCGATTGCCGCCGCCCTGTCTACCCCCGATATTCCCGACCCGGATGTCGTGCTGCGCACCAGCGGCGAACAGCGCCTAAGTAACTTCATGCTGTGGCAGGCGGCGTATGCCGAGTTTATTTTTACCGATACGCTCTGGCCGGATTTCGATAAGGCGGCGTTGATCGCGGCGCTCCGCACCTATGCCCAGCGCGACCGGCGCTTCGGGGGGGTCGATGGCTGATAGCGGCAGCGCTTCCCCCCGCCTGCGTCTGCGCTTGCGGCGCCCGACCAAGGCGCTGATGCTGCGCCTGATGTCGGCGGCGGTGCTCTTACCGCCCATGATTTTTGCCATTTGGGCCGGGTCACCATGGTTTGATCTGGTGCTCATCATTGCTGCAGGCGCGATGGGCTGGGAATGGGCGCGGATGACGTTGGGCGCCGAAGCGCGACCGCTTGGCACCTGGGCGCTGGCAGGGGCCTGTGCTGGCCTGGTAGCCGCCGTGGCGCTTGACGCGGATTTTCGAACCCTCTGCCTGCTGCTGATTGCCGGAAGTCTGACGGCGCCGCTGGTGAGCGGGTTTAGCCGGGGTAAAATGCCTTGGCTCTATACGCTGGGCTTCCCGGCGATTGCCGTCAGTTGCGCCTGCTGGCTCTGGCTTCGGGTCATGCCGGAGGGGCGGGAGACGGTACTCTGGCTCATGGGCGTCGTTTGGGCGACCGATACCGGGGCTTATTTCGCCGGCCGGGCCATCGGTGGGCCGCGGTTGGCGCCCAAGATTTCGCCGAATAAGACCTGGGCCGGGTTGATCGGCGGGATGCTGTCGGCGGCCGGGATTGCGGCGCTGATCGCCGCTTTCGTCCACGGCCCCAGTCTGGCACTGGCGCTGCTGGGGGCCACGCTGGCGGTAGTGGCGCAAACAGGCGATTTGGCCGAATCGGCGTTGAAGCGCCATGCCGGGGTAAAGGATTCGGGGCGGTTGATCCCGGGGCATGGCGGAATTCTCGACCGGGTGGATGGGTTGATGCCCGTCGCGGCGGTCTTGGTGCTGCTAACGGTGGTATTCGGGTGGAGTTTGACGCCATGAGCGGCGGGGTAAAGCGGGTTACGGTTCAAGGCTGCACCGGGTCGGTCGGCCAGAGCACGCTGGACGTGATCCGCCACCATCGGGGCCGGTTTGCCGTCGAAGCGTTGGTGGCGGGGCAGAAAGTCGACGCCTTGATCCGCGATGCGCTGGAGTTCCGCCCGCGCCTTGCCGTGATCGCCGATCCTGCAGGCTATGGCGCGTTGCAGGAGGGGCTGGCAGGCACCGGGATCGAGGTTGCCGCAGGACCGCAGGCGGTTATCGAGGCGGCATTGCGCCCGGTCGATGTGCTGATGGCGGCGATTGTCGGCGCGGCGGGCTTGCCGCCGACCCTGGCGGCGCTGGAGCAGGGTACGACGGTGGCTTTTGCCAATAAGGAAGTGCTGGTCTCGGCAGGCGATCTTGTGATGGCTACGGCGGCGCGCACGGGGGCGCGGCTGCTGCCGGTGGACAGCGAGCATAATGCCATTTTCCAGGTCTTTGAGACGGAGGCACGCGGGGCCATCGACAAGATCCTGCTGACCGCGTCCGGCGGCCCCTTCCGCACCTGGAGCGCGGCGGCAATGGCGGCGGCGACCCCGGCGCAGGCCGTCGCCCACCCTAATTGGTCGATGGGGGCAAAAATCTCCGTCGATAGCGCGACGATGATGAATAAGGGGCTGGAACTCATCGAGGCTCATTATCTTTTCGAGATGTCGGAAAACCGCATCGAGGTGCTCATCCATCCGCAATCGGTGATCCATAGCGCTGTCGTCTATTGCGACGGATCGGTGCTGGCGCAACTGGGATCGCCCGATATGCGCACCCCCATTGCTTATGCTCTGGGCTGGCCGCAGCGGTTAGCGGTGCCGGTCCCGACGCTCGATCTGATCGCGTTAGCGAAATTAACCTTCGAAGCGCCGGACGATAGTCGGTTTCCGGCCCTGCGGTTGGCCCGGCAGGTCTTGCGCGACGGGCAGGGCGCGCCAACCTTGTTGAATGCGGCGAACGAAGTGGCGGTCGCGGCGTTTTTGGCGCATCGTCTTCCCTTCGATGGGATTGCCGAAACCGTCGTGCGGGTTTTGGAGCGGGTACCCGGGCGGGCGCCCGATAGTCTCGAAACCGTTCTGGCGCTCGATGCCGCCGCGCGGGCCGCTGCCGCTGAGATTACCGCCGCTTTGGCTTGCTAAGCGGCCTCTTGTTTGGTGAGACGATGCAACTGCTGACCGACTATCTTCTACCGTTTTTGGTCATTCTGACCGTGCTGGTTTTTGTGCACGAATGGGGCCATTACTGGATCGCCAAGCGGGCCGGGGTGAAGGTGGAGGTTTTTTCCATCGGGTTCGGGCCGGAACTCTTTGGCTGGACGGCGAAGGATGGCACGCGCTGGAAATTCTGCGCGCTGCCACTCGGCGGTTATGTGAAAATGTTCGGTGATATGAACCCGGCCAGCGTTGGGGTTGATGACCGGCCAATGACGCCGGAAGAACGCAAAGGGGCCTTTCAATATAAGTCGCTGCCGTGGCGGGCGGCGATTGTTGCGGGTGGCCCGGCGGCCAACTTCCTGTTCGCGATCCTTATCTTGACGGGGCTGTTTACCTTCGTCGGTCAGCCGGTAACCCCGGCGGTGATCGGGGCGGTCATCGACGGCGCCCCGGCGGCGAGCGCGGGGCTGACGGTCGGCGATAAAGTTCTGTCGGTCGATGGCGAACGGGTGGAGCGGTTCGAGGATATTCAGCGCATCGTCCAGACCCAGCCCGGCGTGACCCTGCCGATGACGGTGGAGCGCGGTGGTCAGCAGGTATCCCTATCGGTCACGACCGGTGTGCGCACGGTCGAAGACCGGTTTGGCGGCACCCAGCGCCTGGGGTATCTTGGCATTGGGGCCGGGCAGGGGCAGATGGTGAAGCATGATCCGCTCACAGCGGGGGTGCAGGCCGTCAAGGAAACCTGGACCGTCACGACCGGCACGTTGCACGCCATCGGCCAAATGATCCGGGGCGAGCGCGACACGAAAGAAGTCGGCGGCGTACTGCGCATTGCGCAAATGTCGGGGGAAGTGGCACGGACCAGCGTGGTAAGCGTCATTTGGTTTCTGGCGCTGTTATCGATTAATCTCGGATTGATCAATTTGATGCCGGTTCCCGTGCTCGATGGCGGGCATCTGATGTATTACGGTGCCGAGGCGGTATTGCGCCGTCCTTTAGGCAAGCGCGTCCAGGAAGTTGGTGCGGCAATTGGCTTGACCGCCATTCTGGGGTTGATGATTTTTGCGACCTGGAACGATCTTGTGCAGTTGCGAATCTTTGCGTGGGTGGCTTCCTTGGTGTAGGAGTCGGACTTCACTAGGATTTGGGGCGCAGACGGAGTAAGAAGACGATGACGGCTCGACGCCCCACCGACCGGTGCCCTTCGCAAGAGGGCGCTTATGCTAATCGCGCGCAACGGCAGATGATGACACGGACTAAGAATCGAACCGCCCTGCTTCTCGCCGGGGTTGCTTGCACCGCCAGCCTGCTTGCGCCGGCCGCCGCTTTTGCCCAAACCCAAGGTCCGGCAGCACCGACCGGCCAGACCCAGGCTCGCCCGGCGCCTAGCGCCGCGCCGCAGGTGGTGATCCAATCGATCCGCGTTGAAGGCACGCAGCGTATCGAACCCGATACCGTGCGCAACTATCTCAACATCCGTCTCGGCGAGCCGGTGACGGCGGATGTGGTCGATAAATCGCTGAAAACTTTGTTCGCGACGGGCCTCTTCGCTGATGTGTCGGTCGGGATTGATCGCGGCGATATCCTGGTTGTGCGCGTCGTTGAAAACCCCATCGTCAACCGTATCGCGTTCGAAGGGCTGGATAAGCTCGAAGAAAAAGATTTGTTGGCGGAAATGCAGTTGCGCCCGCGCGTTGTCTACACGCGCAGCAAGCTCCAGGCCGACGTGCAGCGGTTGCTGGATGTGTACCGCCGCAACAGCCGTTTTGCCGCGTCTATCGAACCTAAGATCATTCAGCTCGATCAAAACCGCGTCGATGTCGTCTTCGAAGTGAAAGAAGGCGATCCGACAACGGTCAGTAAAATCACCTTCGTTGGCAATAAGCAGTATAGCGACTCGACGCTGCGCTCCGAACTCATGTCGTCGGAATACCGGTGGTACCGTTTTTGGGCCAGCGATGATTCCTATGATCCTGACCGCGTGGCCTTTGATCGCGAAAAACTGCGCCGCTTTTATTTAAAGAATGGCTATGCCGATTTCCGCATCCAGTCGGCGGTCGCCGAATTGGCGCCGGACCGCAAGAGCTTCTATCTGACCTTCACGGTCGAAGAAGGTCAGCGCTATAAGTTCGGCAAGATCAATATTTCCTCGCAACTCAAGAACCTCGATCCGTCCAAACTGGGCGAGGGGATTACGACCGTAAGCGGCGAGTGGTATAATAACGAGCAGATCGAAGCGACCATCGAAAAACTGACCCAGCGCGTCGGTGATCTTGGCTATGCCTTTGTCGATGTGCAGCCGGTGACCAATCGCGATCCGCAGGGCAAGGTTATCGACGTTAGCTTCGAGGTCCGCGAAGGCCCGAAGGCCTATGTCGAGCGGATCGATATTTCCGGTAATGTTCGTACCCAGGATCGGGTGCTGCGCCGTGAATTCCGCTTGGTCGAAGGCGACGCCTTTAACGCCTCGCGCCTGCGCCGGTCCGAGCAGCGGATTAAGGATCTCGGCTTCTTCAAGTCGGTGGAAGTGACGCGCGAACAGGGCAGCCAGCCCGATCAGATCGTGCTGAAAGCAAAGGTTGAAGAACAATCGACGGGCGATCTGACGGTCGGTGGCGGTTTCTCGACGTCCGATGGTCCCTTGGGGGAAATCGGTATCCGCGAGCGCAATCTTTTGGGGCGCGGGCAAGATCTGAAGGTCACGACCCTTCTGGCATCGAAGCGCTCGAAGGTCGATATCAGTTTCGTCGAACCCTATTTTCTGGATCGCCAGCTTGCTTTGACCGTCGATGCGTTCCACACGACGCGCGATTTGCAGAAGTATAGCTCTTACGACTGGCGCTCCACGGGGGGCGCGGTTGGCTTCGGTTGGCAGTTGAATGAAGACTGGAGCGAAAGCCTTAAGTATACGCTGCGTTCCGACAGTATTAGCGATATCGAAGATGATGCCTCGCGGTATGTCAAAGAAAGTGCCGGGACAACGCTGTCATCCTTTATCACCCATACGATTGCTTACGATAAGCGCGATAGCCGCCGGAATCCGACGGATGGCTATGTGATCTCGCTCGAGAATGATATTGCCGGCCTTGGTGGGGATACTCGTTATCTCCGCACGACCTTGCGCGGTGAATATTACTACCCCGTTATGCCGGAAGTGGTCGCATCGCTTCGCGCGAATATCGGCAATATTGTCGGTTTCGGCGAAGATGTCCGCATTAATGACCGCTTCTATCTGGGCGGTGAAGAGTTTCGCGGCTTCCGTACTGGCGGGGTCGGGACACGCGATAAAGGGTCAGGGGATGCGTTGGGGGCGCAGAATTACTACGTGCTGACGCAGGAAGTCTCCTTCCCGCTGGGGCTGCCGAAGGAATTGGGCTTAACTGCTCGTCTATTCCACGACATCGGGTCGGCTTGGGGCGCGGATGTTTCGGGAAGCGGCGTAAACGATAGCACGTCGATCCGTGCCTCGGTCGGTATCGGCTTTACCTGGGTATCGCCCTTTGGTCCGATCCGGGTTGATTTCGGGATTCCTTATCTGAAACAGAAATATGACCGCACGCAAAACTTCACTTTCGGTTTTGCGACGCGCTACTAATGCCGGACGCCCGGTAACACTGCCGAACACGATAGAAGCGAAAGATCGGTAACGATGCTGACCAAGTTCATGAGCCTTCGGGATACTGCTGCTGCGACGGTATTGGCGTTGACGGTCGCCGCCGCGCCAGGCCTGGTTCTGGCGCAGGCGCCTTCGGGAACGCTCCCGGCCCCGGCGCCGCGCCCCAGTGGTACGGCTCCCGCTCAGGCTCCGGCATCCACCCCGGCTGCGCCTGCCCAGCAAGTCATTCCAACGGCGCCCACCGCCACCCCGACCCCGGCGGCACGTCCGGCGGCGCCCCAGGCAGCGGGCAGCCGTCTGCCGGCGTCGGTGATCGGGGTGATCGACATGGCGATCATTCTGCGCGATGGGGCGCCTTATAAGTCGTTGCGCGCCCAGATCGATAGCCAGACCAAGGCTTGGGACGCTGAGCTGAAGAAAAAGGGCGATGATCTGCGCAAGCTGGAAGATGATTTCCGCAAGCAAGCGGCGTCCTTGACGCAGGATCAGGTTGCCGAAAAGCGCAAGCAGTTCGAAACCCAGATGGCGGATTTCCAGCGCCAGCTTAACGGCCGCCGTCGCCAGCTTGCCGAAGGCGAAGCCCAGAGCATCCAGCCGATTGAGCAAGCCCTGTCGGAAATTTTGCAGCAGATCGCGATTGAGCGCGGCATCAATGTCGTCATGTATCGCACGGCGACGGTTCTCTTCGCCAGCGAGCTTGATATTACCGCCGATGCTTTGCAGCGGTTGAATGCCAAACTGCCGCGCGTAACGCTCAAGCTGCCGCCCCTGCAAGCCGCAGCCCCGGCGGCGGCAGCCCCGGCTGGCGGAACCCCGCCGAAGAGTAACTAAGACCGCGATGCCCGACGCGCGTTTTTATACCGCCGCAGGCCCCTTAACCCTGGCGGCGGTTGCTGAACGGGCCGGGGCGCGCCTCCATGATCCAGCGCGCGGTGACGAGTGCATTGCCACGGTTGCCCCGCTTGATCAGCCAGACGCGGGCGCGCTGAGTTTTTGCGATCATCGCCGTCATCTCAACGCTTTGGCCCACTGGCCGAAGGCGTCTGCGGTGATCGTGTCGGCTGAGGTCGCGGAGCAGGCGGAGACTGCGGCGGCGCTGATCGTCGCGCCGATGCCGACCGTCTCCTTCGCCCGCATCGCCCGCCAGCTTTTCCCCGAACCCGGCCCGGCTGCGGGCATTGCGGTCAGCGCAGCGGTCGATCCATCGGCGGATATTGATCCAACAGCGGTCATTGGGGTGCAGGTGAGCATCGGTGCCGGGGCGAAGATCGGCGCGGGTACGGTGATCCGGCCCGGTGCTGTGATCGGCGATGGCGTTGTCATCGGTGCAAACTGCGATATCGGCGCCAATGCCAGCATTCAATGCGCCCTTCTGGGCCAGCGGGTGCGTATTCTTGCCGGGGCGCGGATTGGCGAGCCGGGTTTTGGTTTCGTGCCGACCCCGGCGGGCGTTGTGAAAGTGCCGCAGCTTGGCATTGTCGAGATTGGCGATGATGTCGAAATCGGCGCCAATAGCTGCATCGACCGAGCAACCCTGACCCGTACCGTGATTGGCGCGGGTACGATGATCGATAACCTCGTTCACATCGCGCATAATGTGCAGATCGGCAAGGGCTGCATTATCGTCGCTCAGGTAGGGATTTCCGGCAGTACTGTGCTGGAAGATTATGTCGTGCTGGGTGGACAGGTCGGGATTGCCGATCATATCCATATCGGCAAAGGGGCGCGGGTGGCGTCGCGCGCGGCCCTGTTCCGCGATGCGCCTGCTGGGGCCGTGTTGGGCGGTTTTCCCGCAGTGCCCGTCCGCGAATGGCACCGTCAATCGGCTTTTCTGCTGAAAGTCGGACAGAAAAAAGGATCGAGTGAATGACCGACACCGTGACCGTGGAAGGAACCGAAGCAACCGGCCGCACGCCGGTGGCCGATATCGACGTTAACCGGATCATGCAAATGATCCCGCATCGTTATCCGATGCTAATGATCGACCGGGTGATTGATATTCTGCCCGACGAAAGCTGCACGGGCGTAAAGAACGTCACGATCAACGAGCCGTTCTTTACCGGGCATTTCCCGTCGCGTCCCGTCATGCCGGGGGTGTTGATCGTCGAAGCGATGGCGCAGACGGCGGCGGTGCTGGTGGTCCAGACCCTCGGGCCGGACGCCGAAGGCAAGCTGGTTTACTTCATGAGCATCGACGAAGCCCGCTTCCGCAAACCGGTAACGCCGGGCGATCAGCTTCACATTCACGTGAAGAAGGTCGCGCAGCGTAAGTCGGTGTGGAAATTTTCGGCGGAAGCCAAGGTCAACGGCGTGCTGTGCGCCGAAGCCACTTACGCCGCCATGATCTTGGACGAAAAATGACCCTGAGCATCCACCCCACCGCGATCATCGAAGAGGGCGCGCGCCTGGGCGCCGATATTGCCATCGGCCCCTATTGCCACATCGGCCCGAACGTCGTTTTGGGCGATGGGGTGGAGTTGAAGAGCCATGTGGTGATCGGCGGCCATACCAGCATCGGGGCGGGCACGGTCTTGTTCCCCTTCGCCACGATCGGCATGCCGCCCCAGCACGCGCGCTATAAGGGTGAAGAAGTTCATCTCCATATCGGCGCCAATTGCGTCATCCGCGAGCATGTGACCATGCACCCCGGCACGCCCTTCGGCAGTGGCGAAACCCGCGTGGGCGATAATGGGTTGTTTATGGTCGGTGTGCATATCGCCCACGATTGCCGGGTTGGCAATAATGTGGTGATGGCCAATCAGGCTACTCTCGGCGGTCATGTCGAAATCGGCGATTTCGTGAATATCGGCGGCATGAGCGCGGTGCATCAGTTCGTGCGCATCGGCAAACACGCGATGGTCGGCGGCATGTCGGGCGTTGAGGGCGACGTTATCCCCTATGGGATGGTGATGGGCGACCGGGCGCGGCTGTCGGGCCTCAATATCGTTGGTCTGAAGCGCCGGGGCTTCGAGCGCGAGGAAGTGCATGCCCTGCGCGCCGCCTATCGCCTGCTGTTCGCCGCCGAAGGGACGATGGCGGAGCGGCTGGAGGATGTTTCCGGTATTATGAAGGATAATGCGGCGATCACGGATATCGTCGAATTCATCCGCGCCGACAGTACCCGCGCGATCTGCCATCCGCGCTAATCCGATGACCGGTTCGGCGCGCCTAGGGATTATAGCCGGGGGCGGTGCCCTGCCGCGCGAGATTATTGCCGCCTGCCGCACCCGCGGTCAGGCGGTTTATCTTTTGGCGCTCGACGGTCAGACCGACCCAGAAACCACCACTCTCGCGCCCCATTCCTGGCACCGGCTGGGGGGCGCGGGCGAGATTTTTGATCGGTTGCGGGCTGAAGGCGTGCGCGAGGTGGTGTTTGCCGGAAAGGTCAAACGCCCGTCGCTGCTGTCCCTAACCCCCGACGCGCGCGGCGCGGCCTTTTTGGCGCGCATCGGCTTTCGGGCTTTGGGCGACGATGGCTTGCTGCGCGCCGTGGCAGAAGAGTTTGAGCGCGAAGGGTTTGTGCTACGGGCCGTGCCGGAAGTGCTGGCGGCGCCGGGCATTCCCCTCGGGCCGCTCGGCATCCATAGACCCGATACGACGGCGGAGGCGGATATTGCGCGGGGTATCGCCGTTCTGCGGGCGCTCGATCCGGTCGATGTCGGCCAGGCGGTTGTCGTTCAGCAGGGGATGGTGCTGGCGGTCGAAGCGATCGAAGGGACCGACGCAATGATTGCGCGCGCCGGGCAGCTTAAACGCCCGGGCGGCGGCGGGGTGTTGGTCAAATTGGCAAAAACCGGGCAGGACAAGCGCCTTGATCTGCCGGGCCTTGGCCCCGAGACGGTTGCGGCGGTTGCCGCAGCGGGGCTAGTCGGGCTGGCCTTCGACGCCCAGCACACGACGCTGATCGACCGGGCCGAAACCGTCGCCCGCGCCGATGCCGCGGGTCTGTTCTTGGTCGGGATGCCGACGCCATGACGACGCCGCTGATTTATCTGCTGGCCGGGGAAGTCTCCGGCGATTTGCTCGGGGGGCGGCTGATGGCGGCCTTGCGGGAGCAGACGGGCGATAACATCCGCTTTGCTGGGGTTGGTGGGACGCTGATGCAGGCCCAAGGGCTGCATAGCCTATTTCCGATGGAAGAATTATCGCTGATGGGGATCGCCGAAGTGCTGCCCCATTTACCGAACCTGTTGCGCCGCCTGAAGGAAACCGAAGCCGATCTGCGGGCGCAGGCCCCGGCGGCGCTGGTCACCATCGACGCGCCCAGCTTCACCCTGCGCATCAGCCAGCGGGTTGCCGACCTCGGGATGCCGCGTCTCCATTACGTCGCGCCGCAGGTTTGGGCGTGGCGGGAGGGGCGGGCGCGCACGCTGGCGCGTAAGACCGACCGGCTGTTGACCCTGCTGCCTTTCGAACCGCCCTATTTTACCCGCTACGGTCTGCCCGCCGATTACGTCGGCCATCCGGTTATCGAGGGCGGGGCGGGGCAGGGGGATGGGGCGGGGTTTCGCGCACGGCACGGGATTGCTGCCGATGCCCCCGTGCTGATCGTTCTGCCGGGCAGCCGCCGCGGGGAAGTCGGGCGCCTCGCGGCGGTATTTGGGGCGACCGTTGCGGCGCTGGTACGTCGCTTCCCAAGCTTGCGGATTGTCGTGCCGACGGTTGCCCCAGTGGCAAGCCTCGTGCAGCAAGCGGTTGGTGTTTGGCCCGGTCAACCGATCTTGGTGACAGGGGGGGCGGAGAAATTTGATGCTTTTGCCGCAGGCACGGCGGCGCTAGCGGCCTCGGGCACGGTGGCGCTCGAACTCGCGCTCGCCGATCTGCCGATGGTGATCGCCTATCGCTTGAACGGTCTCACCTGGCAGCTCGCCCGCCGTCTAGTGAAAGTACCGTATGCGTCGCTGGTGAATTTGATTTTGGACCGGCCTTGTGTGCCGGAACTGTTGCAGGAAGCCTGCACCCCTGACCGCCTTGCCCAAACGCTGGGCGGGCTCCTAATGCCGAGCAGCGAGGCGGCGGCAGAGCAGCGCGACGGGTTTATACAGTTGCGCGAAAAACTGGGCGTTGGGCGGGAATTACCCTCCGCACGGGCAGCGCAGATCATCCTTGAGACGATCCGCTAATCCCGAGTGTTACCAAAGCTTTGGTAGCCCGACGACCCACGAAGCAATCGCCCCCGCGACGAGCACAAACAGACCGATCTGCGCCACACGCCGCGCCCAAGGGGCAGGGTTATCGTTGGCTGCGGATTGCCGTGGGACGGACAAAAGAATAACCGGGACGCGGGAGAGGCGCGGTTGCGCCCCTCCCTTATCCGTGCCGGGACGGCCCCGGAGATGATGAATATCAGCCACGCTTCGCCAGCGGGACGAACGGACGTTCGACCGGACCGGTGTAGAGCTGACGCGGGCGACCGATCTTCTGCGCGGGATCTTCGATCATTTCCTTCCACTGGCTGATCCAGCCAACGGTGCGGGCAACGGCGAAGAGCACGGTGAACATCGAGGTCGGGAAGCCCATCGCGCGCAGGATGATGCCCGAATAGAAATCGACGTTCGGGTACAGCTTGCGATCGACGAAATATTCGTCTTCCAACGCAATGCGTTCGAGTTCCATCGCCAGATCGAGCAGCGGATCTTTGATGCCGAGCGTGCCAAGAACTTCGCGGCAGGTATCCTGCATCACTTTGGCGCGCGGATCATAGTTCTTATAGACCCGGTGGCCGAAGCCCATCAGGCGGAAGCTGTCGTTCTTGTCCTTCGCGCGCTTCACGAATTCGGGAATATTATTCTTATGCCCGATCTGCTGCAGCATGGTCAGCACGGCTTCGTTGGCACCGCCGTGGGCTGGCCCCCACAGCGAGGCGATCCCGGCGGCGATACAGGCGAACGGATTGGCGCCCGACGAACCCGACAGACGAACCGTGGAGGTCGAGGCATTCTGTTCGTGGTCGGCGTGCAGGATCAGAATACGATCCATCGCGCGGCTCAGAACGGGATTATCTTTCCACGTTTCGCACGGTACGGCGAACAGCATGCGCAGGAAGTTTTGCGCGTAGGACAGGTCGTTGCTCGGATAAACGGTCGGCTGGCCGACCGAATATTTATAAGCCATCGCCGCCAGCGTCGGCATCTTCGCGATCAGGCGATGGGCCGCGATCATCCGCTGCTGCGGGTCGTGAATATCGGTCGAATCGTGATAGAAGGCCGACATAGCGCCGACAAGGCCGCACATGACCGCCATCGGGTGGGCATCCCGGCGGAAACCGCGCAGGAAGAACTGCATCTGCTCATGCACCATCGTGTGATAGGTGATGGCGTGATCGAATTCCTGCTTTTGACCAGCGTTGGGCAGCTCGCCGTTCAGCAGCAGATAGCAAACTTCCAGGAAGTCGCTCTGTTCGGCGAGATCAGCGATCTTATAGCCGCGATGCAGCAGCACGCCTTCGTCGCCGTCGATATAAGTGATCGAGCTTTCGCACGAGCCGGTAGCCATAAAGCCCGGGTCAAACGTGAAATAGCCGAGTTGGGGGTGGAGAGCACGGATATCAATAACTTCCGGCCCAATCGAGCCAGCGAGAACCGGGAATTCGGCAGATTTGCCGGTAGCATTATCGGTAATGGTCACCGTTTTCTTAGGTGTATTACTCATCTCTCTCTTCCCCTTATTTATATTGGACCTTTTCTACCGTAAACGATCGAAGCGGTACCCTTTCGTCGGTGACCCTCCCCCAGGGTCATGGGTATTAGCCGTTGCTGGCTGCGGGCGCAGCCAAGGCATCGGCGATACGGCCGCAGGCTTCCGACTGTCCCAGCAGTTCCAGAACATCGAAGATCGGCGGCGAAACACTGGTCCCGGACAGGGCGGCCCGCAACGGTTGGGCAAGATCGCCCAATTTCGCCGACGCCTGCTCGGCAAGCGCCCGGATTGTGGCTTCCAACGCCGGGGCCGTCCAGTCGGATTGTGCCTGAAGGGCGGTCAGCGCCTGCGACACGAGGTCTCTATGCTTCTCCATCAACCCAGTGGCCTTGGCGTCGAGCGCCAACGGGCGGGTCTTGAAGTAAAACAGGGCACCCTCGGCCAACTCCACCAGGGTTTTTGCGCGCGGTTGCAGTCCTGGGAGCGCTTTGAGCAGCAGGGCTTCCTCCGCCGCAATCAAGGCCCGGCCCAGCTTATCGGCGAGGATGGGCACCACGGCGGGCAGCAGCCGCTCCGGCGTCGCTTCCTTCAAATAATGGCCATTGACGTTGGCGAGTTTGACGAAATCGAAGCGCGACGGGGCGCGGCCCACATCGGCAATATCAAACAGGCTGATCGCCCGCGCGGTATCGATGATTTCCTCATCGCCATGCCCCCAGCCCAGGCGCAGCAGATAGTTGCGCATGGCTTCCGGCAGATAACCCATCGCCTCATAGGCTTCGACGCCCAAAGCGCCGTGGCGCTTCGACAATTTCGCGCCATCCGGCCCGTGGATCAGCGGAATATGGGCGAAGGTCGGTACATCCCAGCCCATTGCTTTATAAAGCTGAACCTGGCGGAAAGTGTTGGTCAGATGATCGTCGCCCCGGATCACATGGGTAATATCCATATCGTGATCATCGACGACGACCGACAGCATATAAGTCGGCGTGCCATCGGCGCGCAGCATGACCATATCGTCAAGCTGGGCATTGGCGACGGTCACCGACCCTTGAACCTGATCGACGACTGTGGTTTCGCCTTCCTGCGGCGCCTTCAGGCGCACGACGAAGGGGGCGCCCGCCGGGGCCTCGCTCGGGTCGCGGTCACGCCAGCGGCCATCGTAGCGCACCGGCTGACCGGCGGCGCGCTGGGCTTCGCGCATCGCGTCCAACTCTTCCGGGGTGGCATAGCAGCGATAGGCGCGGCCCTGGGCCAGCAGCTCATTCGCGACCTCGGCATGGCGGGCGGCGCGGGCGAATTGATAGACCACCTCGCCATCCCAATCGAGGCCGAGCCACTTTAGGCCTTTCAGGATCGCGTCCACAGCTTCCGGGGTAGACCGCTGGCGGTCGGTATCTTCGATGCGCAGCAAAAATTTACCGCCCAAATGCCGGGCATACAGCCAATTGAACAACGCCGTGCGACCGCCGCCGATATGCAGAAAACCCGTGGGCGAGGGCGCAAAGCGCGTGACGATGCTCATGCAGAATCCATAACCAGAAGGAATAATTGGCAACGGTCTAGCATGTTGCGCGGCACAACGAAACCTGAATATGCCGCCAGAAACGGCTGGACAGGATTGCTGAAAACGGTGCTTTCCCGCAAAATGCGTCAGGATCTTGAAATATTTCGTCTTTATGGCAGCACCGCTGATCGGAGGCCGGACATACCATGCGGAGCGCGTCCCTCCAGATCGTCTGGGGCCAATGGCTGGCCCGCTGGATTGGGATTCGCGCCGCCCTCGCCGCGACGTGGGAACAACAGGCGGATCGGGTCGGATTGTGGAGCCCTGTGCTAGTGGCAGCGGGGATCGGTCTGTTCTTTTGGCTTCCCCGCGACCCGCCAAGCTGGATGCTGTCGATGCCCGTCGCTGTCGCTGGGGTGGCATTCTTGGTGCGTCGCCAGGGGTTAGGTCTGGTTCTAATGGGCCGGGCGGGATTGTTGCTAACGATCGGCTTTGCCGCAGCGCAGGCGCATAGCCTCCTGACCGCCCCAGTCGCTCTGCGCTTTCCACTCCCCGCCGCTTGGTACGCGGCGCAGGTGGCAGCGGTTGGACGGACCGAGGCGGGCTATCGGTTGACGCTGAGCCACCTTCAGCGCGATGGCGTGCCGGTCGCTGAGGTTGGCGGCGGGAAGGTGCGCTTAAGCCTCAGGTCGGGCCCCGTACCCCCGGTCGGCAGCCGCGTTACCGTTCGGGCGGTTTTGACGCCTGTGCCGCCGCCCTTGGTCGTCGGGGGTTTCGATACGCGGCTGGCGCAGTTCTTCCAGGGCATTACCGCCCACGGGGCCGTCTATGACCTGCGCGTGATCGACCCAGGGGAGGCGCCGCCCTGGACCCGGTGGCGGGATGGGCTCGCCGCGACGGTTCGCAGCACGGTCGCGGGTCCGGCGGGGGATATTGCCGTAGCGCTGGCAGTCGGAGATCAGACCGGGATCGCCGAACCGGTCCGCCAAGCGATGCGCGACAGCGGCCTCACGCACATTCTGTCAATCAGCGGCCTGCACATCGGTCTGGTCGCTGCGCTGGTGATGCTGACCGTGCGCCGGGGCCTGGCCGTTGTCCCGGCGCTCGCCCTCCGATTAGACACAAAGAAGCTTGCCGTCTGGCCGACGGCGGCGCTTGTGCTGCTCTATGGAATTTTGGCGGGATGGGATGTCCCCGTGCAGCGCTCGGTTCTCATGACCGGGGTCGTGTTGCTGGCCATCCTGATCGACCGCACGCCCCTGACACTGCGGACGGTTGCCGTTGCCGCTTTCCTTGTGCTGTTGGGTAGCCCGGAAGCACTGCTGAACCCGGGATTTCAAATGTCGTTTGCGGCAGTGATAGCGCTGATCGCCGCCTATGAACGGATTGGCCCGTGGGTTTCCGGGCTGCGTGCGGCCTATGGCGGGATTTTAACCCCGTTGATCGTGCTCGCGTCCTCGGTCCTGACCTCGCTGGTGGCCACATTGGCGACGGCCCCCTTCACGGCCTATCATTTCCATAGCATCGCTCTCTATGGAATTGTGGCCAATCTGCTGGCTATTCCCCTAACCGGCTTCATTATTATGCCGGGAATTGTATTGGGATTTTTGCTCCTGCCATTCGGCCTCGACGCTTGGGGGTGGCAGATCGCCGGGTGGGGGATTAACGGGCTGATTGCCCTGGCGGCAGCGGTTGCGGCTTTTCCCGGCGCATCGATCCCGGTTGCACAGTTTTCCGGCTTTGCGCTGCTTCTGATCGTGCTGGCGGGGCTATGGGCCTGCCTTTGGCACGGAAACCTGCGCTGGTTTGCTCTCATACCCTTGGCTGGGGCTATGGGGGTGATTATTTCAACGCCGCCGCCGCTGTTTCTAACCGGCGGCAGTGACGCGGCTATTGCGGTGCCGCGCGCCGATGGGATTGTCGAAATCTTTGGGGCAACCCCGACCAGCTTGCCGGCCCGCGCGCTTGGTGCTGCCCTTGCCGCACGGGAGATTATCCCGATGGGGGCGCCAGACAGCCATGCCGCCTGCGATCCCTGGGGGTGCCGGTTCCCGACGCTCCACGGCCCCCTCGCCCTGCAACGCCACCCTGGGGCGATGTCCGATGACTGCCGTGACGCCTGGGGAATCGTTACAGCAATCCCATTGCGATTACCGTGCCCGGCGCCCGCCTGGACGCTCTCGACCCAACATATGCGCCGAACCGGTCCGGTGCGCGCGACGATCCAAGATCGCGGCGTCAGTCTCGAGACAACCCGCCAAAGCGGGCGGCGCTGGCAGCCGCCGGAGCGGCCCCGCGCTCAGTAGCGCCGCAGCAGCCCGACGAGCTTGCCCTGAATGCGCACCCGATCCGGGCCAAAGATGCGGGTTTCATAGGCTTTATTGGCGGGTTCGAGGGCGATGGAGGCCCCCTTACGGCGTAGGCGCTTTAGCGTCACTTCCTGATCATCGACCAAGGCAACGATGATCGCGCCATTTTCCGCCGTATCGCAGCGTTTGATGATGGTAATATCGCCGTCTAAAATCCCGGCTTCGATCATCGAATCGCCCGCAACTTCCAGCGCGTAATGATCGCCTTTGCTCTCGACCAGATGGGTCGGAATATCAATCGTCGCCGTATCGCGCGTCGCCTCAATCGGCAACCCCGCCGCGATGCGACCATAGAGCGGCAAGCTGACTTGATTGGCGGGCTGGCGCGCCATGAAGGCGGTTGCCACCGGGCTGCGCATCAACGGTACCGGGGTGGCCGCGCCAAGATCGGCCGCCGGGGCCGGGGCGATGACCTGCGGTGTCGCGGCGGCTTCGGGCAAGCGGAGGATTTCCAAGGCGCGCGCCCGGTGCGGCAGGCGGCGGATGAAGCCGCGTTCCTCCAGCCCCGTAATCAAGCGGTGAATACCGGATTTCGAGCGGAGATCGAGCGCTTCCCGCATTTCATCGAAGGAGGGGGAGACCCCGGTTTCCGCCAGACGGCGCTGCACATACAGCAAAAGTTCGTGCTGCTTGGGAGTGAGCATCGCCCGTTCCTCCTTTACGATTGAATCCTGTTCCGTTCTATGTTCATTCGCGCGGCTTCGTCAAGCGGGAAGAGAACCCTGAGGGAACAAAATAACCGGCATTTTTTCGCCGACCCGGCGCGCCGGGTCAAAAGGTGGGCGAACCAGCAGCCCATCGGCGTCGGCGAGGGCACTCATCATCGCGCTATCCTGCACGGGCAGGGGGGCTACCCCCCCCTCGACGCGGCGGGCGCGGACGTAATCCTGCCGGTCGTCATTCTCTTTGAGATCGACGGCGAGTGGCATAAGAACCGGCACCAAATCCTGACGCGGTAGGCCGAGCAACCGTTCGATGACCGGTTTCACAAAAAGCAGCGCGCCGACGACGCTCGACACCGGATTGCCCGGTAGGCCGAGGAAGGGCACATCGCGGAACCGCCCGAAAATCAACGGTTTACCGGGGCGCATCGCGATTTTCCAGAAATCGACCTCAAGCCCCGCCGCACCCAGGCCTTCCCGCACAAGATCGTGATCGCCGACGGAGGCGCCGCCGGTGGTCAGTAGAAGATCGCAGCCGCGCGCCTTTTCGGCGGCGTCGGCGATGCCCGCCAACGTATCGGGCGCAATCGGCAGCACGATGGGATCGCCACCGAAACTGCGGATCAGGGCCGCTAGCGCGTAGGAATTGGAGCTAACGATCTGTCCCGGCGCCAAGGGATCGCCGGGGCGGCGCACTTCATCGCCGGTCGCGAGGATGGCGACGCGCGGGCGACGGCGAACCGTCACCCACGGATGGCCCGCTGCCGCAATCACGCCGATACGTCGCCCGGTTAGCCGCGCATCGGCCTGGGCGACGGTATCGCCCGCGCGGAAATCCAGCCCCGCCGCCCGCACATTTTTACCCGGCGGCGGCAGACTAAGCAGACGGACAGTCTCGCCATCCCGGTCGGCATTTTCTTGAATGACGACTGTATCCGCCCCCGTTGGCAGTGGCGCGCCCGTGAAGATGCGGGCAGCCTCCCCGGCCTTCAGCGTTCCGTCCCACGGGTGCCCGGCGGCGATTTCGGCAACAATCTGCAGCGATAGGGGCGTTGCCCCGAAATCCTGCGACCTTACCGCCCAGCCATCCATTGCCGAAACCGCCTGCGGCGGCTGCGTATATCGGGCGACGATGGGGGCGGCGAGCACGCGCCCCGCCGCTTCTAACAGCGAAATATCCTCGGTGCCAACCGGGCCGAAACCATCGAGCGCGGCGTGCAACCGATCCAGCGCGGTTTCAACGGGAAGCAGGGCAGGGCGGGTCATGCTTGGGTAAACTCCCCCGATTTGCCGCCGCTTTTATGGATTAGGCGCAAATCGGTGATCTGCATGGTTTTATCGAGCGCCTTGCACATATCGTAAACCGTCAGCGCCGCGACTGAGGCGGCGGTCAGCGCTTCCATCTCCACGCCGGTTTTACCGCTGAGCTTGCAGGTGGCGGCAATCTCCACGCAGCTTTCGGCGCCGTTGAGGGTCAGATCGACCTTGACCGAGGTCAGGGCGAGCGGGTGACAGAGCGGGATCAGGTCCGGCGTGCGTTTCGCCGCCATAATCCCCGCGAGGCGGGCCACGGCCAGAACATCGCCCTTGCCGATTTGGCCCTCGGCAATCGCCGCCAAGGTTTCCGGCTGCATCCGCACCCGCGCGGCTGCCGTTGCCTGCCGTTCGGTTACCGCTTTATCGGTGACATCGACCATCACCGCGCGGCCATCGCTATCGAAATGTGTGAAATTGCTCATGCAACGGGTTATAGCAGGGGCGGTGTTACGTGACGAGGCCCCGGGACGCGCCGAGATGATGATGGATGAGGACGAGCCGCTGTTCGCGGAGCCGGTGAAGGAGCCGTTTTTAAGCCGCTGGCAGCGCGGTTGGCGCGGGCAGGGGCTGACGGTTGCGGCACTGCTGCTGGGGGGGATCGGCGGTGGGTTGGTGATCGGCTCGCTCACCCGCCCGAGACCAACCCCGGCACCCGTGGTGGCGGTGCTGCCCGCTGCGCCGGTCGAGACACCCGCCGGGGAAGGCGGTCCCTTAGGGCCGGATGCGCTGCCGGGCGCCGCGCCGGTTTCCCCCGCCGATCCTGCCCTGCATCACGGCACCGAGATGCCGGAGCCGGAGGATGCCCCTACCGCCGCTCTGCCGCCGCCGCCCGTTAAACCCGCCACACTCCCGCCGCCCTACACCGGCCATCAGCCGCCGTGGCGCCGCAATGCCGTCGCCGCACCGCCGACCGAGGGAAAGGCGCGGGTGGTCGTGGTGATTGACGATATGGGCGTTGATCGGGGCCGGTCGGCCCAAACGGTTGCGCTGCCGGGGCCGTTGACGCTTTCCTACTTACCCTATGGCCATAATCTGCCGCAGCAAACAGCAGAAGCCCATCAGCGTGGGCACGAGTTGATGGTGCATATGCCGATGCAGCCCAGCGTCGAGATGGACCCTGGCCCCGATGCGCTCACCGTGTCGCTGACGCCGGAGGAAATCCAGCGCCGGGTGCGCAGCAACCTCGGTAAGTTCGACGGTTATGTCGGGATCAATAACCACATGGGCAGCCGCTTCACGACGTGGGAGACGGGCATGCAACCGGTCATCGCCGAACTTAGGGCGCGGGGGCTGCTGTGGCTCGACAGCCGAACCTCGGCCAAATCGGTCGGTTCCGGCATCGCGCAAAAAATGGCGATTCCCTACGTCGACCGCGATGTGTTTCTGGACGACGACCCGTCGCTAGAGGGGGTGCGCAAGCAGTTGAAGCAGCTTGAGGCCGTTGCCCATCGCACAGGGAAGGCGGTTGCCATCGGTCACCCGAAGGATAATACCATCGCCGCGCTGAAAGAATGGCTGCCGACGCTGGCCGGGAAGGGGCTCGTGCTGGTGCCGATCACCAATGTCGTCAAGGTTCCGGCAGGCCAGAGCGCCAGTTTGCCGTAGGGGAAGCGAGGGAGTGTCCCTCGCTCCGATCTGCCGTCACGCCTTCGCCGGAAAATAGGTCTGGCGCAGAATATTCTTCTGCACCTTGCCCATCGCATTGCGCGGCAGGTCTGGGGTGAAGAAGACGGCTTTCGGCACCTTGAAATTGGCGAGGTTGGACTTGACGTGCTCGACCACCGCTTCTTCCGACAGGCTGGCCTGCGGCTTCAGCACGATCACGGCGGCCACCGCCTCGCCAAAATCAGGATGCGGCATGGCGATGACGGCGCTTTCCTCCACCTCCGGCATCGCATCCAACAATTCTTCAATCTCTTTCGGATAGACGTTCAGGCCGCCGCAGATGATCAGGTCTTTCGCCCGCCCCACGATGCTGATGTAGCCGTTCTCGTCGCGCTTGCCCATGTCGCCGGTTTTGAACCAGCCATCGTCGGTAAAATCTTCCTTGGTCTTTTCCGGCATCTGCCAATAGCCCCGAAAGATATTCGGGCCTTTCAGCAGAATGGCGCCGGTCTCGCCGACCGGGCTTTCGGTCCCGGCCTCATCAACGATGCGGACGCTGACGCCAGGCAAGGGCACGCCAACGGTACCGCCGATGCGCGGCCCATCGAAGGGATTGGAGATGGCCATCTGCACCTCCGTCATGCCGTAGCGCTCAAGAATGGTATGGCCGGTGCGGGCGGTGAATTCGGTAAAGGTTTCGATCAGCAACGGCGCGGAGCCGGAGATGAACAAGCGCATAGTCGCAACCGCGTCTTTGCCGAAATTCGGCAGGGACAGCAGGCGGGTATAGAAGGTCGGTACGCCCATCAGCACGGTGGCACGGGCAAGATCCTTCAGCACCGCAGCGGCGTCGAACTTTGCGTGCCACAGCATCGGGCTGGCGTTGTAGAGGGCGTTGTTGCAGGCGACGAACAGCCCGTGGACGTGGAAGATCGGCAGGGCGTGCAGCAGCACATCCCCCGGCACCCAGCCCCAGAAGTGATTGGTCACGGCGACATTGGTCGAAAGATTGCCGTGGGTCAGCATCGCGCCCTTCGCCCGCCCGGTAGTGCCGGAGGTATAGAGGATCGCGGCCATATCGTCCGCAGCGCTCTCGACCGTTGCGAAGCCATCGGGCTGATCTTGCGCGGCATCTATCAGCGAGCCGCTGCCGTCGGCCTCCAGGGTCAGCACGGTTGCGCCATTTGCGATGGCGGTAATGCCCTCCTTGGCTTTGGCAGGGCACACGACGAGTTTTGGCGCGGCATTCTCGAGGAAATAGGCGACTTCGGCGGTCTGATAGGCGCTGTTCAGCGGCAGGAACGCAAAGCCCGCCCGTTGGGCGCCGAGGCAGAGGAAGAGCGCTTCCGGCGATTTATCGACCTGGGCAGCAACCCGGTCTTCCTTTTGCAGGCCAAGGCTGGTTAGCAGATTGGCAATCCGCGCCGTCGCGGCATCGAACTCGCGGAAGGTAATCACCCGCCCGTCGGTGGTTTCGATGCAGGTCGCATCAAGCTTATGCTGGAAGCGCGCGAACAGCGTGGCGTAAATATTCGAACTCACCGTGTCTCCCCCCAAAATCTTAGGCTTTTAAGTGCGGCGCCAGCCCGACCGACAGGGCGTGGCTCCAAAGTTCCGCCCAGCGCTGGGCTGTCGCCGGGTCGTGCAAACAGGCATTGTCGTATGTTTTCAGACGGGCGATGCGCTCCAGCAACTGAATATCTGCCTCATGCTCGCGGGCGACGTGCGGGTCTTCAAAGAAGAGGATCGTCGATCCCGGCTCGCGCAGCACCCGGTCGGCGATCTGGGCGTCGCCGCCTTTCGGGCCGGACAGATAGGGCACGGTCCACGGCCCCTGCCGTCCTACCAGCCGCGCCTTTTGCGCGTCGATCAACCCGCGCATCTCTGGCGAAACCTCCCCCAGCCGGGCCGGGGCGTCGCCGTTCAGCAGCCCGCCGGTGGTGCCGGTCGACAGCCGCAGGCGGAAACGGTCGAGCAGCGGGAACCAGCGGTCCACAAAGGCCAGCATTGCCGTTTTGCGCGTATCATGCGCCACGAGACCAAGGGTGGTGGCCCCCGGCAGCGATGCGGCGGCGGTGGGATCGTCGAGCGTGCACAGGTAGGCGGCCGCGCCCGCCGGGTCGCGCTCGATCCAATGTAGTAGGCACCATTCGGCAGCCGCGCGCACGGTGGCGAGATAGGGGCGGCCGTGCACGACGCATTGCCGCTTGAGCGCGATGGATTCGGGGAACAGCGAGATCAGGTCGCCCGGGTCGGCGAGATAGATCACCCAATCAATCTCCCCCGCCACCAGGCGCGCGGCCACCGTCGCAACGGCGCCTTCCTCCCACGGCGGCAGCACGTCCCACTGGGGATAATCGGTCAGAAACCCCGCCGCTTGCGCCGCCTCGTAGGTCGGGCGCATGGCAACGAGTTTCGCCGGAAAGGCATGGGTGAGGAAGGGCACCAGCACGCGCAGTAGGGCAGCGAGCGGGCTATTTTCCTCGCGCCGGAAACCGGGGCTGGCGAGCAGGGCGATGGTCGGGGGCGGTGTCATGGCGGGCAGGCTAGCAAGTCGCCCGCCCGCCGACAACCGGGCTTATGCCGACACGCGCTGCGAGACCAGCACGACATCGACGCCAAAAATCTGGCGCATTCCGCGCCCGATCATGGCCGCATCGGTTTGGGTCAGGCCATCGATCTGGATATCGACGCTTAAATCCTCGCCATGTTGGCGGGCATAGACGGCGCTCGGGACCAGACCGCGCTTGGCGAACGGTTCCAGCAGCCGGTGCAGCATGCCTGGATCGGCCAAGGCTGAGACGGCAAAACAGGCGGTTTCGGGCAGGGGAAGGTCAGCAAACGCCGCATCGGCGGCCTGCGCAACAGACAACATCGGTCAGTCCTCGGGAAAATCAGCAAACAGCAAATACGATGGCCCGGCCCTTAACGAAGGACCGGGTTCATAATTCGCAGGCTGAAACCAAGGAGATGCGTCATGGGGAAAAGCCTAGACCAGAGGCGTGCCGGAAGGCAAGCCCCCGGGTGCGGCTATTCCAGATCGGCGCGGTTCGGAGTGAATTCCACCGTAATGGCTTCGCCCGCGACGCCCTTGCGGTCAACGGTCCACCCGGCTTCCTGATAGCGCTGCATGATCGAATGCAGAATGCGGTCCGTCACCATTTTGGTCGGCAGCGGCACCGTGACCGTCAGGCCCGGGAAGTAGTTTTCTTCCAGGAACTCGTCGATCTTCTTTTCGATCACCCGTAAAACTTCATATTCGCTTTTCGACAGGCGAAAGGCCTGGAACGGCGTAATCGGCATGGCGTTCCCACTTCTTGAGACCGTAGGCAGAGCCGCGAGAGGCGACCCCAGACCCTGTGCCAGTCGAAGAAAAACCTAAGCATTCTTCAGCAAGCGCTTGAATATGCCGGAAAACCCCCAGGCTTTGCAAGCCTGCGTTAGCGCAGGCGCGACTTACACGCGCTGGACCCTCGCGCTAAAGGCCGATTCGCCAAAAACCGACCTAAAGGCGCCGTTTGCGCATCGCCCACCACAGATGCACTGGCAGCAGGCCATCCGGGCGGGCGCGCAGCTCGGCCGCGGCCTGGAATGGATCGCCTTTGGCCGCGCGCAGCCGGGCGCCCAACCGCCGCGCCAGGGTTGCAGGCAATAGGGCGGCGCGGCCCTGCTTAGGCACGGGGCCGAGAGCCTCAAGATCGCCCTCGGCCGCCGCTGCAAGATCGAGTACTAGGCGCGACAGCGCTTCCGACGGCACCCCGTCGCGGATCGCCCGCGCCGTCAGTCCGGCGGCGCCCAGCCGGTCGAGGGGGAGATCGACCCGCCCGAGTTGCGCCCGGCGCGGCAAACCAATCAGCAGGCCAAGGGTTGCATAGGCGCGGGCGGCGCGGGCGGCGTGATCGGGATCGGCGCCGCAGATCAGCCCCGCCAAGCGCCCAAGCTGCCCGCCGGTCGCTTCAACATAGGCGGCGAAGGCGGCTTCAGTTGCCGGGGGCGGAACCTCAAGGTCGGTCTCCCGCCCGTCAATCACGGCCAGGAAAGCATCTTGCGGCAGGGTATGTTTGCGAATAACGGCGGCGAGCGGGGTCACCACCTCGTGCTTGCGCGGTGTTGCGCCCGCATAAATCGCCTCCAGCGTCTCCCGCCACCATTGCAGCCGAATTTGGCCGAGCATGGGTTCGGAGACGGTCTCCTTGGTCTTCGCGACCTCCAGATTGAAGGCATAGAGCGTGAGGAGATCGTCCTGTACCGCTTCCGGTGCAAACAGGGCCGTTAGAAAACGCGCTTTATCGCCCTGTTGGACCAGGGTGCCACAGGCGGACAAAGAAGGGGCCGATCTGGGTGCCACGGAAAGAGCCTCGTGAGTGATGTGTCCGACGGGTCTGCCGACCGGCTTGGGAGTAGCCCAAGAGCGTTTTTTAGAACAACCCTAATCTGCCAAGGGTTCCCTTCGGCGCTGAACACCCTTATCTAAGGGAACGGTTTCTCTCACCACCATTTTTAGAGGACATCATGGCTTTCGAACTTCCCGCCCTGCCTTACGCCCCGGACGCGCTCGAGCCGCATATGTCTGCTCAGACTTTCAGCTTCCATCATGCCAAGCACCATCAGGCGTATGTGACGAACCTGAATAACCTGATCAAAGATACCCCGCTGGCCGATAAGTCGCTCGAAGAAATTATCCTCGACGCCGCTAAGGATCCCGCCAAGGCCGGTATTTTCAATAATGCTGCCCAGGTGTGGAACCACACGTTCTTCTGGAACAGCATGAAGCCGAATGGCGGCGGTAAGCCGACCGGCGACCTGCTGGCGAAGATCGAAGCGGCTTTCGGCTCCTTCGATGCCTTCAAGGATCAGTTCAAGGCCGCCGCAGTCGGTCAGTTCGGCTCGGGCTGGGCGTGGCTGGTCGTTGACAACGGCACCCTGAAGATCACCAAGACCCCGAACGCCGACCTGCCGCTGGCCCACGGCCAGACCGCGCTGCTGACGGTGGACGTGTGGGAACACGCCTATTACCTCGATTTCCAGAACCGTCGCCCGGATTTCGTGCAGTCGTTCCTGGATAATCTGGTGAACTGGGACTTCGTCGCGGCGAACCTCGCCAAGGCGTAAGCGCGTTCCCGGAAGCGGGTACAAAAAACCCCCGAAGCGGCTGCTTCGGGGGTTTCTTTTACGCGATGCGTGACCGCTTACATATTCAGCGTGCGGCCATTGGCGGCCAACCCGGCTTCCTTCACCACTTCTGCCACGGTCGGATGCGCGTGGCAGGTACGGGCGATATCTTCGGCGGAGGCGCCAAATTCCATTGCCAGCGCGGCTTCCGCGATCAGATTTCCCGCTTCGGCGTGGATAATGTGGCAGCCCAGAACCTTATCGGTGCGGGCATCGGTCAGCAGCTTCACGAAGCCTTCGATATCGGCATTGGCACGGGCGCGGGCGTTGACGCTGAACGGCACCTTGCCGACCTTATAGTCAACCCCAGCGGCCTTTAGCTCATCTTCGGTCTTGCCGACGCTGGCGACTTCCGGCGAAGTATAGATGACCGACGGGATGACGTCATAATTGACGTGACCGGCCTGGCCCGCCAGCAGTTCGGCAATGGCGACGCCTTCTTCTTCCGCCTTATGGGCCAGCATGGGGCCGGTGATCACGTCGCCAATCGCGAAGATCGACGGTACGGTGGAGCGGAAGTGGTGATCGACGACCACGCGGCCCTTCGGATCGAGCTGCACGCCGACTGTTTCAATACCTAGGTTATCGGTGTAGGGGCGGCGACCGATGGCGACCAGCACCACATCGGCTTCCAGGGTTTCGGCAGGGCCACCGGCTGCGGGTTCGAGGGTCAGGGTGACGCCCGTTGCGCCCTTTTCACCCTTGGTCACCTTGGTGCCGAGTTTGAAGTCCATCCCCTGCTTGCCCAGCACGCGCTGGACGTTCTTAGCCACTTCGCCATCCATGCCCGGGATCAGGCGATCCAGGAACTCGACGACGGTCACCTTCGCGCCGAGACGCTGCCAGACCGAACCGAGTTCTAGCCCGATGACGCCGCCGCCGATGACGACGAGGTGCTTCGGCACGGCGCCGAGCGTCAGCGCGCCCGTCGACGACACGATGCTGGTTTCATCGATGGTCAGGCCGGGCAGGCCAACGATGTCCGACCCGGTGGCGATGATGATGTTCTTCGCGGTGATGGTTTCTTCGCCGCCGTCGTTCAGGGCGATTTTGAGGCTGTTCGGGCCGGTTAAGGTGGCGGCGCCCTTGTACGGCGTTACCTTGTTCTTCTTGAACAGAAACTCGATACCCTTGGTGGTATCGCCGACGACCTTATCCTTACGCGCCATCATCTTCGGCAGGTCGAGCGTAACGGTACCGAGCGAAAACCCGTGATCGCTCAGGCCGTGCTGGGCGAGGTGATAATATTCCGACGATTTCAGCAGCGCTTTCGACGGAATGCAGCCGACGTTAAGGCAGGTGCCGCCGAAGGTGCCGCGCTTGTCGATGCAGGCCGTCTTCAGGCCAAGCTGGGCTGCGCGGATCGCGCCGATGTAGCCGCCCGGGCCGCCGCCAACGAAAACAACATCGAATTGGGTGTCGGCCATCGTCTCACTCTCCTCGCCAAAAAGGCTCTTCTGAAGGGCGGGCAAGGGGTTTGGCGGCCCTGACCCGGATGCCGTGACGGTGTAGCGGATGCAGAATGGAAAGAAAAGCCGCAGGCTGTCGCAACCTTCGAACCTCTGCCCCGCGCCCGACACAAGGCGACCGCTTATCAATATGGAAATTGAATTGTTAGGGTGCAATCTATGCGGTTGCGAAAATATACACAGCCCCCTATGGTGAAACTTAACACTATTCATAGCGGGGGAGGGACCGCCCATGCGCGGCCAAGCGCTGATCGTTCTGCTGTCCGGCATTTTTATGCTGATCATCGCGATGGGTACCCGCCAATCCTTCGGGATTTTCGTGCCGTCGATGTCGATGGATCTCGACGTGGGTCGGCAGGTTCTCGGGCTGGCACTCGCGTTACAACAACTGCTGTGGGGCGTTTGCCAGCCGGTCATCGGCCTGTTCGCCGACCGCTGGGGATCGGTCCGTATCGGGATTGCGGGCGGGATCATCTACGCCCTTGGCTTGTTCCTGACCTATGTTTGGGCCGATCCGGTGACGGTGCAATTCTCGCTCGGCATTATGATCGGTATCGCTTTGTCCGGCACGACCTATGGCACCGTCTTGGGCGCCGTCGGGCGCATGGTGCCGCCAGAAAAACGCACCCAGGCTTTTGGCATCTGCACCGCTGCCGGATCGTTCGGGATGTTCGCCGTTGTGCCCGGCGCGCAATATCTGCTGGATACGATGGGCTGGAGCGGCGCTTTTCTCGTCTTTAGCGTCTTGGCCGCCCTGATGATCCCGCTGTCCTTCGGGCTTAAGACGCCGCTGCCGCCGCAAGGCCAAGGCTTCGGCGCCGACCTGGGGCCAACCATCCGCACCGCTTTGACCAATCGGTCCTATTGGCTATTGAATGCTGGGTTCTTCGTCTGCGGCTTTCATGTCGCCTTCGTTGCCGTGCATCTGCCGTCTTATCTGCGCGACAATAATATGGCGGGCAGCGTGACCGCTTGGGCGCTGGCGATGATTGGGCTGTTCAACATCATCGGCTCGTACCTCTTCGGCCAGTTGGGGGCGCGCTTTTCGCAGAAATATCTGCTGAGCATGGTTTATGGCGCGCGCGGGATCGTGATCATCCTGTTCCTCGCCCTGCCGCTTAGCCCGGTTACGGCGATTGCTTTCGGTGGGGCGATGGGCTTTCTGTGGCTGAGCACCGTGCCGCTAACCTCGGGCCTTGTCGCGCGGATGTTCGGGGTGCGCTATATGGCGATGCTGTACGGCTTTGTGTTCATGTTCCACCAGATCGGCGCCTTTTTGGGGGCCTATGGCGGCGGCTGGGCCTATGACCACCTCGGTTCCTACGACATGATCTGGTATTTCTCCATCGCGCTCGCCGTGTTAGCTGCCGTCGTTCACCTACCCATCGCTGAAAAAGCAGTGCCGTTGCGCGGCGCGGTGGGGCAGGCCGCATGAGCACGCGGATTCTCGCCTGGACGGGGGCCAGTCTTGCTATTTTGGGCGGGCTGGCGCTGTGGGTGAAGATGGGGCTGGCCGTCGCGCTGTCGGACGGCGCGTGGTTCTGCGCGCCGCCGTTAGGCTAACAGCGCCCGGCAGCGCGCGATCACCGCATCGAACATCGCTTCCGTCAACCGCCCGGTATTCGTGTTGTAGCGGGAGCAATGGTAGCTATCGATCAGTACGCGCCCGTCCGCCAGTCGGTGTTCCGCCCCGTGGGCGAATTTGAAGCGCGCGACGGGAATGCCCAGCGACCGCAAGAGGCTCTGATGGGCAATTGTGCCGAGGGCCAGGATCACCCCGGTCTTCGGCTGCGCCTCAAGCTCACCGATCAGGAATGGGCGGCAGCGGTTGATCTCATCCGGGGTCGGTTTGTTTTCCGGCGGCACGCAGCGCACGGCATTGGCGATGCGGCAGCCGGTTAGCACCATGCCGTCATCGGGGGACCGCCCATAGGTGCCGTGGGCGAAGCCATGCCGGAGGAGGGCGCCATAGAGGGTATCGCCCGCATAATCGCCGGTAAAGGGGCGGCCAGTTTGGTTCGCGCCCTTCAACCCAGGCGCCAAGCCAATGATAAGCAACCCAGCGCCAATGTCGCCCCAACTGGGAACCGGACTATTGAAGAAGCTGGGATAGGCGGCGGCATTCGCTGCCCGGAAAGCCGCAAGGCGCGGGCAGACCGGGCAATCATGCGCAGGCGTCGGCAACGACACGCGGCGGCTTTCGGCTTAGTTCTGTTCGCCTTCGGCGGTATCCGGCTGATCCGACTGGGCGGGACGGCGGATGAACTGCGGCAGTTCATCGCGCGGATTGCCCTGGGGGGCATAGTTATTGTCGCGTGGCTCGCGCGGGCCGGAATAGGCGCGGGCGATATAGGGCGCGAGGTCTTGCAGTTCGCAGAAAATATCGCACTGACGGCGCAATTCATCAGCAACCATCGGCGGGGTCGAGCGGATCGTCGAGACGATGGTCACGCGCTTGCCCTTGCTTTGCACGGCTTCCACCAAGCGGCGGAAGTCGCCATCGCCCGAAAAGATGACGATATGATCAAGGTGGTTGACCATTTCCATCACGTCGATGGCCAGCTCGATATCCATATTGCCTTTGACCTTCCGGCGGCCAAACGCATCGGTATATTCTTTGGTCGGCTTCGTGATCATCGCGTAGCCGTTATAGTCGAGCCAATCGACCAGCGGACGGATCGGCGAATATTCCTGATCTTCCATCAGCGCCGTGTAGTAGAAGGCCCGGATCATATGGGCTTTGGTCTGAAAGAGTTGCAGCAGTTTGCGGTAGTCGATATCGAACCCCAGCGCTCGGGCGGCGGCATAAAGGTTCGCCCCATCAATGAACAGCGCAATACGCTCTTGCGGATAAAAATGCATGGGTCACTCCATCAAAAATTATTCAAATCATCCTGGAAATCTTAACGAATCCAGCGCTCACAGAAATGGGGTTGCCAAAAGCGGAAGCAAGCCCGTAACGATGGCTTCCTTTATGACAGGCGCGCCATGACCGCAACAGAGAAATCAATTCTGATCGCACTCGGATCGAATTTGTCTCATCCTGATTGGGGCGCCCCGCCGTTAATCCTGGCTGCTGCGATTAACTTTTTAGAGAAAGCGGAAATTTATACACGCGCCCGCTCCTCGATCTGGAGTTCGGCGGCTTGGCCGGACCCGCGCGATCCGCGCTATGCCAACGCCGTGATTGCGGTCGAAACCCCCCTACCGTCCGACCAATTGTTAGACCGGTTACACGCGATTGAGGCGGCGTTTGGGCGCGACCGCAGCGCCGTCAATGCGCCCCGGACCCTCGATCTCGATTTGCTGGCCTATGGCCGCGAAGTCCGCGCCGGGCCGCGGGCGCCGATTTTGCCGCACCCACGCCTGCAAGAACGTGGGTTCGTGCTGCGTCCGCTCGCGGAAATCTGCCCGTCCTGGCGTCATCCGGTCAGCGGGCAGGGGGTGGCGGCGCTTCTGGCGGCGCTCGATCCTGCCGATGATTGTCGGCTTTGGTCGGCGGCATGATTCTACCCCGCGCAGAAAAGCTAATCCTTGCCTTTGTCAAGAGGGGTTTTTATAGTGCGCGCCTGACATCGCCGCGCCCTGGCTGCGCGGCCCGATTTCACGCGAAGGATGATCATGGCCCGCGTTACCGTTGAAGATTGCGTTCAAAAGGTTCCCAACCGCTTCGAACTCGTGATGCTGGCGGCGCAGCGCGCCCGGGATATTGCCAGCGGCATGCCGATTTCGGTGGATCGCGACAACGATAAGAACCCGGTCATCGCCCTGCGCGAAATCGCCGAAGAAAAGCTGGATAACGAAGTGCTGCGCAACTCGCTGGTGCGCGGCCATCAGAAGACGTTTGAAGCTGACGAGCCGGAAGAAGAGATCGTCGATTTCATCCAGTCGGAACAGGAACTCGCCCGCAATATGGCCGTCAACGACGTGCTGGGCGGTGATGATGCCGATGAAGACGCGGCGGAAGGCGATGAAGCCATCGTCGCGGATGACGAAGGCGACGCCTAAGCCCCTCAAAGGCTTGAATTTTTAACGGCAGTCCTGCGGGGCTGCCGTTTTTTATTGGTCACGGGCCGAATGGCAGTTGCCGCCCGCAGCAGGCGTGTCAACATAGATCACGAGTGTTTTGGGGGAGTGTCCGGCGCCGATGATTCGTCAGTACGAGCTGGTCGATTTGGTCCGCGCCTATGACCCGGACGTGGACGAAGATATTCTAAACCGCGCCTATGTGTTCGCTCTGAAGGCGCATGGGGCGCAGAAGCGCGCCAATGGCGATCCGTATTTCTCCCACCCGCTGGAAGTGGCGGGCATTCTGACCGGTCTTCGACTCGATACTGCCTCCATCGTCACCGCGCTGCTGCATGATGTGATTGAGGATACCGAGGTTAAACTCCCGGATATCGAAAAAGCCTTCGGCAAGGAAATTGGGCGGCTGGTCAATGGCGTGACCAAGCTGACGCGCATCGAACTTCAGTCCGATCAGACCAAACAGGCGGAAAACTTCCGTAAATTCGTGCTGGCGATGTCGGAAGACATCCGCGTGCTGCTGGTGAAGCTGGCCGACCGGCTGCACAATATGCGCACGCTGAATTTCATTCCGAAGCCGGAAAAGCGTTCGCGTATCGCCGCGGAAACCCTGGAAATCTACGCACCGCTTGCCGACCGCATCGGCATGCAGAAAATCAAGGACGAGCTGGAGGATTTGGCCTTCGCGCAGCTTAATACCGAAGCGCGCGACTCCATCGTCAAGCGGCTTGAATATCTGCGCGGCGGTGGGCAAGATCTTATTCAGAAGATCATTGCGGAATTACAGGCTAAACTGACAGAGTCGGGCATTCAGGCCAAGGTGAAGGGGCGGGAAAAAGCGCCTTATTCCATCTGGCGTAAGATGCAGCATAAGAATATCGCCTTCGAGCAATTGTCGGATATCATCGCCTTCCGCGTCGTCGTGCCATCGGCGGAAAAATGTTACGAGGCGCTGGGCGTGCTGCACGCGCTTTATCCCAGCGTGCCGGGGCGGTTTAAGGATTATATCTCCACCCCCAAGCCGAACGGGTATCGCTCGATCCATACCGGCGTGATCGGGCCGCAGCGCCAGCGCATCGAAGTGCAAATCCGCACCGATGCGATGGACGAGGTGGCCGAATACGGCGTGGCCGCCCATTGGCACTATAAGCGCCAAGGCGGGTCCGATCAGGTCTTGGAAGGGGCCGATCAGGGCGCGGGCAGCATTATCCCAGCCCCGACCCTCGGTAGTGGTAAGAAATCGGAAGGCGCGCAATACCGCTGGCTGCGCGAGTTATTGGATATTCTCGAACACGCCTCCGGCCCGGAAGAGTTTCTGGAACATACCAAGCTCGAAATGTTCCAAGATCAGGTGTTCTGCTTCACGCCGAAAGGGGAATTGTTCCAACTGCCGCGCGGCGCCACGCCGGTCGATTTCGCCTATGCCGTCCATAGCCAGATCGGCGATACCTGCGTGGGCGCCAAGATCAACGGGCGCATCGTGCAGTTGCGCTCCGTCCTGCAAAACGGCGATCAGGTCGAAATCATCACGTCGAAGGGTCAAACCCCCTCGGCGGACTGGGAAGATTTCGTCGTCACCGGCAAGGCCAAGGCGCGCATCCGCCGCTATGTCCGCATCCAGCGCCGCGCGCAGTATATGACGCTCGGGCGCACGGTCATCGAAAAAGAATTCCGCCACGAAGGCTATGCCTTTACCGAAAAGGCGCTGGACGGGGTTCTGAAGACCCTGCAAGCCCCGACCATCGACGATCTCTATGCGATGGTCGGCGAGGGGCTGGTCACGGGGCGCGAGGTTATCCACACCGTCTTCCCCGGCACCAAACCGAGCGTGAAGAACCCCGCCTCGCCCATCGTCAAGCCGAAGCGGAAGGAGGGGGGCGGCGTTCCCCTGCGTGGGCTGATCCCCGGCATGGCCGTTCACTACGCCCGCTGCTGCCACCCGTTGCCGGGCGACCGCATCGTCGGCATCGTCACCACCGGCAAGGGCGTGACCGTCCATACCATCGACTGCGTGAACCTCGAAAGCTTTGCAGATACGCCTGAGCGCTGGATCGACGTGGCGTGGGAAACCGATGCCGCCCTGCCGGAGCATCATATCGGGCGCCTGCATATGATCGCGACGAACGAGCCGGGAACCATCGGCACGCTGGGCACTGTCATTGGCAAGAATCAGGGCAATATCACGAATCTAAAATTCGTAACGCGCTCCACCGATTTCTTCGAACTGCTGGTCGATGTGGAGGTGACGGACGTGCGCCACCTGACCAACATTATCGCGGCGCTGCGGGCAACGCCGTCGATTAACTCGGTCGATCGGGCGCGGGGGTAGTGCCTACCCCTTCACCGTCTCGCACCAAAACTTCGCCTTTTCCTGCACGAAGCGCGTAAGGCCGAGGGTCGGCGCGCAGGAGCCGCATTCGGCGATCATGCGGGCGGCAACGGCGGCGATGTCGGCGGGCAGGGCGTCTGGCAGTTCGCGGACGGGGCGGAAGCTGGCGCTGGCGTGATCGAAGGCCGAAAGCTCGCCGGTCGTTAGATCGAAATACCAGCCGTGCAGGCGCAAGGTGCCCGCCGCCACCGGCTCGCGCACCCAGGGAAAGCTGAGCAGGTTGGAAAGCGAGACCAGCACAGCCGCCTGTTCCAGCGTGCGGCGGGCTTCTTCGGGCGGTAGGGTTTCCAGCAGCGGTTCGACGGCTTCAAACGCGGGGCGGGCGATTTGCACCCAGTCCGACAGAAACTCGAACCCGCTGCCTTCCTGGGGCTGGCCGGTCTCCGTCGCGGCTTTGGCGCCCTGCGCCCGATCGCGCAGATGGCGCAAACCGCCGCAGAGCGCATGCCCCAGCACGACGATGTGACCGACACCGAGGCCCTTAACGCCGAATTCCAGCGCCGCAGACGTGCCGTGGTAATGCCGGTCAGCCTCGCGCGGCGGCACGATAGCAGCGACATTGCGGATCACGAAAAGATCGCCCGGTTCCGTCCGCGTCACGATGGCGGGATCGACCCGGGCATCGGAACAGGCGACGATCATCACTTCCGGCGACTGGCCCTTATGGCTTAGGCCCTCATACAGCACGCGGTCGCGCTCAAAGTAATCGCGGCGGAATTCGGTGAAGCCCCTCACCAAGCGCGGAAGCGCCTGATCGGCGGCGGTTTTGTGCACTGCGTCATCCATGGGGGAACAACCTCCCCCGTTTCCAACCTGGGGTCAAGGGGGCGCGCTATTTTGCGCTGGACAGGGCCGGGCGCACTCGTTACGGTCCGCGCCCTTTTGGCAGTCCCTGGGAAAGGCGGGTGGATGATGGCGGCAGGCGGCCTCGACTTCGGAACCTCCAATTCGGCTTTGGCCATCGTGCGCAACGGCACCGCCAGCCTGCTGCCGCTGGAGCCTGGGGCGCGGACCATCCCCAGCGCCTTGTTCTTCCAATCGGAAGATAAGAGCATCGAGATCGGCTCCGCCGCGACGCAAGCCTATCTGGAGGGCGAGCCGGGACGGTTGATGCGCTCGCTGAAGTCGGCGCTCGGCACCAGCTTGATCCAGGAAGAGACGCTGGCCAATGGGCGGCGCTGGCGCTTTACCGAGATTATCGGCCTTTACCTGCGCACGGTGAAAGCGCGGGCGGAAGCGGCGTTGGAGGAGGAGATTGATCAACTCGTCCACGGTCGCCCGGTGCATTTCGTCAATGGCGATGCCGCCGCCGATGCCGAGGCGCAGCGAGTGCTGGAAAGCATCGCCCACAGCGTCGGTTTCAAGGATGTGGTGTTTCAATATGAACCTATCGCCGCCGCCCTGGCCTTCGAACGGCAGATTGCGCGCGAAACCCTGATCTTGATCGCCGATATCGGCGGCGGCACGTCGGATTTCTCCATCGTCCGCGCCCGCCCCGAACGCTCCTCCACCGCCGATCAGGCGGGGGATATTCTGGCGAATGGCGGTCTCAGGCTCGGTGGGACGGATTTGGACCGGCTGCTGTCGTTGGCGGAGGTCATGCCGTCGCTCGGCTATCATCAGCCGCTGCTGCGCAATGGGCTCACCCCGCCGAACTGGATCTATTCAAAGCTCGCCACTTGGGCGGAAATCGGTTTTCTCTACGATCCCGCTCTTACCCGCGATGTCGTGCGGATGGTCGGGGAGGCTAGCGACGCCGCCCCGCTCAACCGCCTGCATCGGGTGCTGGACCAGCGCGACGGCCATCGGCTGGCAGCCTCGGTCGAAGGTGCAAAAATCGGGCTGTCTAGTGCGCCGACCTATGATCTGGCGCTCGACTTCCTTGAGGCTGGCTTCCATCTGCCGCTGACGGTCGAAGCGCTGGAAGCGGCGCTGGCCGATGCCGAAGCTGCCCTAACCGCCGAAGTGCGCCGCTGTATCGATCTTGCGGGGGTAAAAGGGCAGGATATTGAAGCGGTCATCCTAACCGGCGGCTCCTCTCTCATGCCGCTGGTCCAGCGCGCCATCGCCGCTGGGGTGCCGGAAGCCAAACTGACGCCCTTCGATGCCTTCGGCGGCGTTGCGGCGGGGTTGGCCTGGCAGGCGAAGCTGTTGTTCGACGCTTAAGGGGTAAAAAGGGCTTCACAAACACATAAGGATATATTTATATCTCCTTATGACCGATTTGGAACCCCTCGACCTGCTTCTGGAGCGCCTGCGTGCGGCGGCGGAAGAGACCCGTTTGCGCCTGCTGGTGCTCTGCGCCGATTCAGAACTGACGGTCAGCGACCTTACGGCGATCCTCGGGCAAAGCCAGCCCCGCGTCTCGCGCCATTTAAAAGTGCTCTGCGATGCCGGGCTGTTGGAGCGGTTTCGCGAAGGCTCCTGGGCGTTCTTCCGCCTCAGCCAGCGCGGTTTAGGCGCGACACTCGCCCGCTCGTTGGTTGAACGCCTGTCTTTGCAGGACGATCAAATCGCGCTCGATCTTGAGCGGCTGCATGCGGTCAAGCAAGCGCGGGCGGAAAGTGCGGCGCGCTACTTCGATGATAATGCCGCCGATTGGGACCGTATCCGTGTTCTGCATGTTGCGGAAAACGAGGTGGAAGCGGCGGTGCTCGGGCGTTTGGGGCCGGGACCGTTCGGCGATATTCTCGACATCGGCACCGGCACCGGGCGGCTGCTGGAGCTGATGGCGCCGCGCGCCGAGCGGGCTATCGGCCTTGATCTCTCGCGCGAAATGCTGGCTTTGGCCCGCGCTAACCTCGATAGGGCCGGGCTAAAGAATTGTTCGGTGCGCCAGGGCGATCTTTACGCGTTGCCGTTTCCGGCGGGCAGTTTCGATGCCGTTACCCTGCATCAGGTGCTGCATTTCCTTGAAGACCCGGCGGCGGCAGTTGCCGAGGCGGCGCGCGTGCTGCGCCCGGGCGGCAAGCTGATCGTCGTTGATTTCGCGCCCCACGATCTTGAGGAACTGCGCGACCGCCACGCGCACCGCCGCCTAGGGTTTCCGCAAGCCGATGTGGACGCCTGGACCGCAGCAGCGGGTCTGGATGTCGAAGAATCCCAGGTTCTGCCCGGCAAACCGCTTACCGTCATTCTATGGTCAGCCCAGTCCAAGTGTGCGACCCCGACCCGTTCTCCCGTGAAAGAGGCCCTGTCATGAGCGACGATCTCGCCATTTCCTTCGAGTTTTTCCCGCCGAAAACGCCGGAGATGGAAGTCTCGCTGTGGAACGCGGTGGAAAAGCTGGCCCCGCTGGCGCCGAGCTTCGTTTCCGTCACCTATGGCGCAGGCGGGTCGACGCGGGAACGGACCCACGCCACTGTGCGCCGCATTCGCCAGGAAACCAAGCTGGAGCCGGCGGCCCATCTCACCTGCGTTGCCGCGACGCGGGCGGAGATTGACGCGATTGCCCGCGACTATTGGGCGTCCGGCGTGCGCCATATCGTTGCCCTGCGCGGCGATACCCCCACTGGCGGGCCCTATGAAGCAACGCCGGGCGGGTACGCCTATGCCGCCGATCTGGTCGAAGGTCTAAAGCGCATCGCCCCCTTCGAAATCTCCGTCGCCGCCTATCCCGAAGGCCACCCGGAAGCCCGGTCCCTCGATGCCGATCTTGACGTGCTGAAGCGCAAAGTGGACGCCGGGGCGACGCGGGCCATCACGCAATATTTCTTCGATGTCGATGTATTTACCCGCTTTCTGGAGCGCGCGCGCGCGGCAGGAATCAGCATTCCTATCGTGCCGGGCATTCTGCCGGTCACCAATGTCGCGCAGGTGCTGAAGTTTTCGAAAGCCTGCGGCACATCGGTCCCGCAGTGGCTGGCCGATACGTTCGAAGGGTTGGATGCCGACCCCGAGACGCGCAAGCTGGTCGCGGCCTCCGTCGCGGCGGAACAGGTGCTGAAGCTGCGCGCCGAGGGGATTTCGGAGTTTCATTTCTACACGCTGAACCGGGCGGAACTTACGCTCGCGCTTTGCCGCCGCCTGGGTGTTCGCGCCCCCGCCGCTGTATAAAGGATCCAGGACATGGCCGATTTTCTGACCGCGCTCAAGCAACGGGTTTTGCTCTGCGATGGCGGCACCGGGGCGCTGGTGCAGGCGATGGACCTCGATCTGGAGCGGGATTTCCTGGGGCAGGAGAACTGCACCGAGGTTCTGAACAAGTCGCGCCCGGATATCGTCCGCGAGATTCACGGCAATTACTATGGTGCCGGGTCGGACGTGGTGCAAACCAACAGCTTCGGCGGGTCGCCGCTGACCCTGGCAGAATTCGGTCTGCAAGACGAAGCTTTCGAGATCAACCGCCTCGCTGCTAGCCACGCTAACGATACGCGCGACCAATTTAAGGCCGATGGGCGCCAACGCTTCATCCTCGGCTCTATCGGGCCTGGCACGCGGCTGCCCAGCCTCGGGCATATCGATTATCAGAGCCTTGAGGATAGTTTCCACATTCAAGCCGCCGGGCTGATTGCCGGTGGTGTGGATGGCGTGTTGATCGAGACCTGCCAAGACCCGTTGCAGATCAAGGCGGCGGTCAATGGCACCAAACGCGCCCGCAAAGAGGCGGCGCGCGCCGTACCGCTGCTGGTGCAGGTGACGGTCGAAACCACGGGCACGCTGCTGGTCGGCGCCGATATTGCGGCGGCGGCAACGGTCATTCATTCACTCGATGTGGATGTTATGGGGCTTAACTGCGCCACCGGCCCGCAGGAAATGGCCGAGCATGTGAAATGGCTGGGCGAAAACTGGCCGGGCCTGATTTCCGTCCAGCCCAACGCGGGCCTGCCGGAGCTGGTGGACGGCAAGACCCATTACCCGCTGTCCCCGCAGGAACTCGCGACGTGGCTCGAACGCTTCATCCGCGAGGACGGCATTAATATGGTCGGCGGCTGCTGCGGCACGCGCCCCGACCATATCCGCGCGCTCGATGGCATGCTGCGGCGGCTCGATCCGCAAACGGGTAACTCCATCGGTCGCCCGGTGCCGAAAGCGCGGGTGCCGCAGTGGGTGCCGTCGGTCGCCTCGCTTTATTCAGCCGTGCCGCTGCGCCAGGAAAACGCCTATCTGTCCATCGGCGAACGCTGCAATGCCAATGGTTCCAAGAAGTTCCGCGAGCTTCAGGAAGCGGGCGATTGGGATGGTTGCGTCGCGATGGCGCGCGAACAGGTAAAGGAAGGCTCCCACACCCTCGACCTTTGCACCGCCTTTGTTGGGCGGAACGAGGTGGAGGATATGACCCAGGCCGTCAGCCGCATGCGCGGGTCGGTGAATGCGCCGTTGGTGATCGATTCGACCGAACTGCCGGTGCTGGAAGCGGCGCTGAAGCTCTATGGTGGCAAGGCGATCCTCAACTCCATCAACTTCGAAGACGGCGAGGGTCCGGCGGAAAAACGCATGGAACTGGCCAAGCGCTTCGGAGCTGCCGTAGTGGCGCTGACGATCGACGAAGAGGGCATGGCGAAGGATGTAGAGCGGAAGCTCGAGATCGCCCGCCGCCTCTATGATTTCGCCGTCAACCGCTATGGGTTACCCGCGTCGGACCTGATGTTCGACCCGTTGACCTTCACCATCTGCACGGGGAACGAGGACGACCGTAAGCTAGGCCTCTGGACGCTGGACGCCATTGAGCGGATCGCGACGGAAATGCCCGAGTGCCAGATCGTCCTAGGGCTGTCCAATATCTCCTTCGGGCTTAATCCCGCTGCGCGGCACGTATTGAACTCGGTCTTTCTTGACCATGCCGTGCGGCGTGGGATGACGGGGGCGATTGTGCATCTTTCTAAGATCACGCCGCTGCATAAGATCCCCGAAGAAGAGGTGAGGGTCGCCGAAGACCTGATCTTCGACCGCCGCCGCGAGGGCTATGACCCGCTGCAGGCCTTTATTGCCCTTTTTGAAGGGCGGCAATCGGCGGCCAAAGTGGCGAAGAAGCGCGCTGAAACGGTGGAAGAGCGCCTGAAAGACCGGATCATCGACGGCGACCGCCTGGGGCTGGAAGAGGATCTGGCCGAGGCGATGAAGGCGCATCCACCGCTCGATATTATCAACATCTTCCTGCTCGACGGCATGAAGGTGGTCGGCGAGTTGTTCGGCGCGGGCAAGATGCAGCTTCCCTTCGTGCTGCAATCGGCTGAAACCATGAAAACCGCCGTCGCCTACCTCGAACCCTTTATGGAAAAGATCGAAGGGCAGGAAAAGGGCACCATCGTCCTGGCAACCGTGAAGGGCGATGTGCACGACATCGGCAAGAATCTCGTCGATATCATTCTGACCAACAATGGCTATCGGGTGGTCAACCTCGGGATTAAGCAGCCCATCGCGACCATCATTCAGGCGACCAAGGAGCATAAGGCCGACGCGATTGGCATGTCGGGCCTGTTGGTGAAATCCACGGTCATCATGAAGGATAATCTCGAAGAATTGCGCCGCGAGGGGTTGGAGACGCCGGTGCTGCTCGGCGGGGCCGCGCTCACGCGGAAATTCGTCGAGGAAGATTGCGTCACCGCTTACGGCGGCAAGGGCGTCGCCTATGCCCGCGACGCCTTCGATGGGCTGGCGCTGATGGATAAGGTGGTTGGCGGTAGTTTTGAAAGCCACGTCGCGGAAACTCAGGAAAAGCGTGCCAACCGCCCGACGAATACCAAGCGCATTCTGGGCCAGGCCGCCAATGCCGAACGCCGCCCGGTGGATGCCGAGGAAATCCGCCTGCGCCGCCAAGAATTAAACCGCGATGTAACGCCGCCCGTGCCGCCGTTCTGGGGGCCGCGCGTGCTGGCGCGGGTGCCGGCGGCAACCCTGGTGCCTTACCTGAACGAAACCATGCTGTTCCAGTTCCAATGGGGCTTCCGCAAGATGGGGAAGAGCTTGGACGAGTTCAAAGCCTGGGCGGCGCAGGAAGTGAAACCAATCTTAAAGCGCATGCTGGATCTTTGCGCGGCCGAGGAGATTCTTCAGCCCCAGGCTGTTTACGGCTATTGGAAATGCGCGGGCGACGGCAATGACGTCGTGCTGTTCGAGGAAGACGGGGTGACCGAAGCCGGGCGCTTTACGCTGCCGCGCCAGGCGGGCGACCAGGGCCTCTGCATCGCCGATTTCTTCCGCGACATTCACGATCCGCAGCGCGACGTGATCGGACTGCAAGTGGTGACGATGGGGCAGAAGGTGGCGGATACGGCCCGGGCGTGGTTTGCCGAGAACCGTTATCAGGATTACCTCTACCTCCACGGCCTTGGTGTGGAGATGGCCGAAGCGATGGCCGAATATGTCCATAAGCGCATCCGGGGCGAGCTTGGCTTTGCAGCGGAAGATGACCGCGATATGGAAAAAATGTTGAAACAAGGGTATCGCGGCAGCCGCTATTCCTTTGGCTATCCGGCCTGTCCTAATCTTGCCGATCAGCATCTTCTGATGAAACTTCTGAACGGTCAGCAGATCGGCGTCGATCTGTCGGACGAAGATCAGCTTCATCCCGAACAGTCAACCTCCGCCATTGTCGTGCTACACCCGCAAGCGAAGTATTTCTCGGTGTAGCGAAGCTTCTTGCTTCAAGCCCTGTGACGCGGTTATAACGCGCACGCTATTGACGACCGGAAAGGGCGGGCCGCAGGTCGCGGACCGCCCTTATCCGTCACACACCAAGCGGAGTTAAGCCGACATGGCGCTCGAACGTACCCTCTCGATCCTGAAGCCCGATGCTACCCGTCGCAACCTGACCGGCAAGATCAACGCCCGCTTCGAAGAAGCCGGTCTGCGCATCGTCGCCCAGAAGCGCGCGTGGCTGTCGCAGGCCCAGGCCGAAAAGTTCTACGAAGTGCATAAGGCCCGCCCGTTCTTCGGCGAACTCGTGTCCTTCATGATCTCCGGCCCGGTCGTGCTGCAGGTTCTGGAGGGCGAAAACGCCGTGACCCGCAACCGCGAAATCATGGGCGCGACCGATCCGTCGAAGGCCGAACCGGGCACCATCCGTCGCGAATTCGCCGAATCGATCGAAGCTAACTCGGTTCACGGCTCGGATTCGCCGGAAAATGCTGCGATCGAAATCGCCTATTTCTTCGCCGGTACCGAAATCGTCGGCTAAGCCTCAGGCATACGGCGTCTTTGGCGCTGGGGAAATGGCGCGGACAAATCCGCGCCATTTTTTATTCCAGGGTAGCAGAAACGGTCAGAGCGTCTGCACCGCTCAACAGCACCGTGAAGATTGGATCAAGTGGCTGAACCACCCCCAATGTGGTGGGGTTCTGGTGGATTGTCAGAACCATTTCATGGATATTTGTGGTTGTTCCCCCTGTGTCGGGAATGGCGCAGGTTATTGTAAGATTCGTTTGAAAAATATCATCGACAGTCAGCGGTATGACTTCACTGCCACCTGCGGCTAGCGTCACTTGTTGAGTGACCGGCGCATCGTTCAGATTATCGATGACGCTAGCGGAATAGGTCCAAATCTGGTCGCTTTGATTGAGATTATTCGGGTCTACCGGGGTGGCGTTTCGCAGCGTTAAGGCGATATTCATTGCAGGATACTCTCCAAAAAGGTGGCGCCTGCTATCAGAAACGCCCGTTTTCAGAGAATCGTCAATCATATTAAAATATGATGATTGATTTAAAAAAAGCCCCGGACGGTGCCGGGGCTTTCTGGGTCAGAAGCGGATGGCTTAGTGGTGACGGATCAGCGTCAGGGCCATCACGGCAACCAGGGCGATGACCGCAGCGCCGCCCCAAGTCATCGCCTTCATGACCGAGTTGAAAAACGCCTGATGCCGCTTTTCCATGTCGCTGAAATTAGCCATTCGGTTTCCTCCTAAGGGTTATCGATCTCGTAAATACCGAAAAAACGTGCCTCAGGCAACCGGGCGCCCGCGTGCGGCTTCCAAGATGGCGAACCAATCCTGGCGGTCCAATCCATTCAGGGCGGCGCGATAGTTGGCAAGGCGGCTGCCCTGACCGGTGCCGACCACGGCGACCGGACGCGACGGCTGGGTGAGCGCCCAGGCCAGCGCCGTCGTGCCGATATCGGCATGGTCATAGTCTTTGCCCACGCGTGCCAACACCTGCCGCAGCACCTCGTGCGCGGGATTGCTGAAGAGATCACCGCCCCCGAGCGGCGACCAGAGCATCGGTGCGCGCCGCAGTTCTTGCATCTGATCGAAGGTGCCATCGTCCAGCGCGTCGGTCCGCAGCACGGAATATTCGACCTGATTGGTCGCAAGGGGCACCAGCAGGCGCGATTGCAGTAGGGCGACTTGGCGCGGGGAGTGGTTCGACACGCCGACATGGCGCACCCAGCCCTTGGCCATCACTTCCTGCAACGCTTCGGCGGTTTCATCGGCATCCATCAGCGGGTCCGGCCGATGGATCAGCAGTAGGTCGAGATACTCGGTATGCAGCGCCCGCAGGCTGTTGGTCACGGAGCGCAGAATATGATCGCGCGTCGTGTCGTAATGCTTCACGTAGTTATCGGGCCGCGCGGGTGTAACCGGGCGGATGCCACATTTGGAGACAAGCTGGATCGCCGACCGGTCCCCTGCCCAGGCCTGCAAGCCGCGCCCAAACGCTTCCTCCACCCCAAAACCGCCGTACAGGTCGGCAAGATCAAAGGAGGTGATGCCTAGATGCAAGCAGAGGTCGATATGCGCGGCGAGGGCCTTCGGCTCCCTGATTTCCGGCTGATCAAGCAACCGCCACGTGCCCCAGACGAGGCGCGAGAGGCTGGGACCGGCAGCAGTCAGCGGGATTTTTTCCATCGGTCTCTTCCGTCAGCGGATCGGCGGGTTGAAGTGGATGGTTTCATCGGTCGGGGCATCGATGCGGCAGCGCAGCCCCTCGACCGTCACCTTGCCCGAGGCGAGCAGCCGCACCGCTTCTGGGTAGGCCTTATGCTCGGCGGTCAGGATGCGGGCGGCGAGGCTGTCTTCCGTATCGCCGTCAAGGATCGGCACAGCGGCCTGTACCAGGATCGGGCCTTCGTCCATCGCCGGGCGGACGATATGGACCGTGCAACCCGCAAACCGCGCACCGCTGTCAATCGCCCGCTGATGCGTATCCAGCCCCTTGAACGCGGGCAGTAGGGAGGGGTGGATGTTGAGGATCTTATCCCCCCAGCTCGTCACAAACTCCGGCGTCAGCAGGCGCATGAACCCCGCGAGGCAAACGATCTCCACCCCCGCCGCGCGCAGGGTTTGGTCTAGGGCGGCATCGAAGGCCGGGCGGCCATCGAAATCCTTATGGCTGATCACCTGGGTCGGGATGCCCGCCTTTACGGCGCGCTCCAGCCCCATCACCCCGGGCTTGTTGGACAGAACCAGGGCGATTTCTGCCGGAAAGGTCGGATCGGCGCAGGCGTCGATCAAGGCTTGCAGGTTAGAGCCGCGCCCCGAGATTAGGCAGCCGAGCTTTACGCGCGCCATGCGGCCTCAAGCGATTGAACGTGAACCCGTTCCGCGCCCGTGGCGGCTTCGACGCGACCAACGCGGAAAGCCGTCTCTCCGGCGGCAGTCAAAGCGGCGAGGGCAGCCTCCGCATCCGTCTCCGCCACGACCACAACCATACCGAGGCCGCAGTTGAACACGCGCGCCATTTCGGCCACGGCCACGCCCCGGCTGAACAGCCAGCCCATAACGGCGGGGGATTTCCAGGCGTTCCCGTCCAGCGAAACGCCGAGACCGTCCGGCAGGACGCGGGGAATGTTCTCCGTCAACCCACCGCCGGTGATATGGGCCATCGCTTTGACTGTTACCGCCTGCATCGCCGCCAGCAGCGACTTCACATAAATGCGCGTCGGCGTCAGCAGCGCTTTCCCAACACTGGTGCCGGGGGCGAAGGGCGCGTCGGCGTCCAGCGCCACGCCGTCTTCGGCCAGAATGCGGCGGACCAGCGAGAAGCCGTTCGAATGTACGCCGCTCGATTGCAGGCCCAGCACCACATCGCCCGCCGCAACCTCGCGCCCGGTGATCACCTTACTGCGCTCGACCGCGCCGACCGAAAACCCGGCCAGATCGTAATCGCCATCGGAATATAGGCCCGGCATTTCCGCCGTCTCGCCGCCAATCAATGCACAGCCCGCTTGGCGGCACCCTTCGGCGATCCCGGCAACGATGGCGCGCCCGGCGGCTACATCGAGCTTGCCGGTGGCATAATAATCGAGGAACAGCAGCGGTTCGGCGCCCTGGACGACCAGATCGTTGACGCACATGGCGACGAGATCGATGCCGACCGTTTCGTGATAGTTGGTGTCGATCGCCAGCTTCAGCTTGGTCCCAACACCATCGGTGGTGGCGACCAGTAGCGGATCGGTAAACCCGGCGGCCTTGAGGTCGAACAAAGCGCCGAAACCGCCCAGGGAGGCATCGGCGCCGCGCCGGGCGGTTGCCTTTGCCAACGGCTTAATCGCTTCCACCAGGGCATTGCCCGCATCGATATCAACACCGGCGTGCCGGTAGGTCCGTTCGTTAGAAATAGCGCACCTCTATCGCCCGAAAGACGAGGGTTTCCCGCCCCACGGCAGGTACCCGACCAATTGGCTCGGACAATAGCGGATCGGGCGGCGAATGCAATGTGGGGCGGGCGCATCTCAGCGGGTGACTTCCGGTCCTGCCCTGGGCTAAAAGGAAGCGCTATAGGGCGGATTTCGCCAGGATATGAGGAACTTCACGGATGCGCGCTCGCCGTTTCGCTTCGGGTCTTCTGGTTTCGGCGCTGTTGGTCGGCGCGGGGGCGGCTTTTGCTGTCGATGAAAGCTACAGCGTGTCGGGCATCGTCATCGACAAAACGGCGGCGAATGCCACCCAGGCGCGCGATAGTGGGATCGCCGAAGGGCAGGTGCGGGCTTGGCGCAAACTGATCGAACGCATTGCCGTTGGCGGCGATACCGCACGGCTGCTCAGCCTGACCGATAAAGATATCGCCCCGCTGCTGGAAGGCTTCGAGGTTGAACGGGAAACCAGCTCCCCCGTGCGCTACCTCGGCACGCTCACTTACCGCTTTCGCCCGGCTTCGGTCCGCAATCTGATGAAGCAGGCGGGGATTGAGGAAGTGCGCGGCGCCCCGAAGCCGATGGTGTTGCTGCCGCTGTTCCGCGAAGGCGATAAGGCGATGCTGTGGGAACCAGCGAACCCCTGGCGGCAAGCGCTGTCGGGCCGTCCGCTGAAAACCGGTCTGGTGCCGCTCGTCCTGCCGCGCGGTGACGAAGCCGATGCCGCCGTGGTGGATCCGACCAACGCCTATGACGCAACGCCGCTGAAGCTCGACCCACTGCTGCGGCGTTACGATAGTTTCGACGGGCTGGTTGCGGAATTCGTTGTGGCGGCAGACGGCGGCAGCTTAACGCTGCGCCGGTCCGGCCAAGCAATCTTCAACGAGCGTTTCGTGCAAAATGTCGGCGAAAACCGCGAGGCCTATTTCGACCGCATCATTACCCGTATGACCGGGGAGCTTGAGGCGCAGTGGCGTAAGGATAAGGCGGCGCAGGCGGCGGCGAGTGTAGCATCGGGCGATACTGGGACGGTATCTGAAACCCTTGCCGTGAAGGTGCCCGTGCGCAGCCTGACCGATTGGATCGAGGTCAAGAAGCGCCTCGAAGCCGTTCCGGGCGTCCGGGCGGCGCAGTTGAAGGCGCTTTCCCCGACAGAGGCGATGATCGACCTGCCGCTGACCGTGGCCGCCGATCAAGCGACCAAGAATCTGGCGCAGCGCGAGTTGAAACTGTCGCAAGATGCCGATGGTTACGTGCTGCGCTTTACCGGCGGGGCCGCCGCGCCAACGCCCGCGAAGGCACCCTAACCGGAGCAGGCGATGCCGCCACTGCGGCGCTGGCTTCGGCCTGTCCCGAACCTTATCTCCTGCGCCCGCATTCTGCTGGTGCCGGTGACGGTGCTTGCCTTGGTACGCGGCGACTATGATCTTAGCCTCTGGCTATTCATCGTCGCTGGCGTGTCCGATGCGCTTGACGGCGCCATCGCCCGGCTCGCGCGGGTGCAATCGGTGCTGGGCACTTATCTTGATCCCCTGGCGGATAAGCTGTTGCTGGTCAGCGTCTATTGGGCCCTATCGGCGCAAGGCTTGCTGATTTGGGCGGTAACGCTGGCGGTTTTGCTGCGCGATGGGATGATTTTGGGGGGCTATCTTTGGTGCCGGTGGCGGCGCTGGCCCTTCGATATTCAACCGATTTTGATTTCAAAGGTGAATACCTTCTTGCAAGTCTTTGTCGTTGCGTGGATTTTATCGCTAGAAGCGGGATGGTTGGCACGCATGGTTTCCGCCGCCGCAGCCGACCGTTTGACGCTGTTGCTGGAGGTTGCGATGATCGCAACCACGGTGCTCAGCGGGTTTTTCTATGCCGGGCGCTGGCACCGGCTCATTCAAGGCGCGAAAGGACGGCTATGAGCGTGCGCGATTGGCGCTGGATCATCGGTTTCGCCGTTCTGGCGGGACTCATCGTCTGGCAAATTACCGCCGTGCTATTACCGTTCGTCGCGGGGGCGGGGATCGCCTATTTCCTCGATCCGGTGGTGGATTGGCTGGAGCGGCGGCGGGTTGGCCGGGCGGTCGGTAGCCTATTGACCATCATTGCCTTTTTTCTGCTGTGCTTTTTGGTGCTGCTGCTGTTCGTGCCGATCATCCAGGTGCAGGCCGTGGAGCTTGCGCAGCGCTTACCGACCCTCCTGGCCACCGTGCAAGAACGGGCCAATCATTTTCTGGTCGATGCCCAGCGGGAGTTTGGCGTATCGGACGCCGATTTGCTCGATCTGCGCGCCGCCGCCGGGGCCGATGCGGGCAAAGCCCTGTCCTATGTCGCCCAGTTCGTTGGCAATCTGCTGGTCGGCGGTTTGGCGGTGGTGAATATCCTATCGCTGGTTTTCGTGACGCCGGTGGTCGCCTTCTACCTGCTGCGCGACTGGGATAAAATCGTTGCCCGCGTCGATTCCTGGCTACCGCTCGCGGCGGCGGATACGATCCGGGGACAGGCACGGGAGATTGACGCCATTCTGTCCGGCTTTGCGCGCGGGCAGGCCTTGCTGTGTCTCTCCTTGGGCATGTTCTATGCCATCGGCCTGCGCGGGGCGGGGTTGGACTTTGGCATTATCGTCGGCCTGCTGGCGGGGCTTTTGTCCTTCATCCCCTTTGTCGGCGTTTTCGTCGGGGGGGTAACCTCGCTGGGGCTTGCCTTGCTGCAATTCGACAGTTGGGTGCCGATCCTGATCGTCGCCGGGGTGTTTGGTGTCGGGCAAATTTTGGAAGGCTATGTCTTGCAGCCGTGGTTGGTCGGCGACCGGGTGCGTCTGCATCCGGTGTGGATCATTTTTGCGTTACTGGCGGGGGGCAGCCTATTCGGTTTCCTCGGCGTGCTGCTGGCCGTGCCGGTGATGGCGGTAATCGGGGTCTTGGCGCGCTTCGGCGTTGGACGTTACCTCGCCTCCAGTCTTTATGATCCGAACCGCTTGGGGCGTTCATGAAGCAATTGCCGCTGGCGCTTCAGTTCCGCCCGGCGGTTTCGGCGGAAGATTTTCTGGTGGCGCCCTGCAATGAATTAGCGGTCGCCTGGATCGACCGCTGGCCCGACTGGCCCGCCCCGGCGCTGTCGCTCTCGGGGCCAGAGGGGGCGGGGAAGTCCCACTTGGCCGCCGTTTGGGCGGGGCGCAGCGGTGCCACTCCCGCGCGGCCTGGGTTGCTGGTCGATAGCGATGCCCTCGTGCCCCCAGGGGCGCGACTGCTGGTCGATTTGGGAAACGATCCCCTACCGGACGCGGCGGCGGAAGAAGCCTGGTTCCATTTTCTCAACCTGCTGCGCGAACGGCGCGGACAGGCGCTGATTGTTTCGCGACTGCCCACCGCCCGTTGGCCCGTGCGTCTGCCGGATTTAGCATCGCGGTTGGCGGCCCTGCCCCATGTGGACATTGGCCCGCCCGATGATGCGCTGCTATCAGCGCTGCTGGTAAAGCACCTAGCCGATCAGGGTGCCGCCGTCGATCCTGGGGTTATCGCCTACCTGCTGCCGCGCGTCGGGCGGAGCTTTGCCGCCGTTGCCGCCCTGGCCCGCGACCTGAACGCAGCCGCCCTGGCCGTCCAAAAACCGATTACTATCGCTCTCGCGCGCCGGGTGCTGAACGATCCCGATGGTTCGGATGGCTTGCTTTAGCGGCATTGCTTGGGCCGACCGTCATCACTCTGTCATGCTCTGAATGCCATGAGTGTGCTATAGCGCCAATAAAGCCCTGCGACGACAAGAGGATTGCCATGACCACGGCCCTTCCCGAAACCGCCCCGACGCCGACCGAGATTCTGCCGACCATTGGCAAAGCGTCGCCGCAGCGGTTTATCAACCGTGAACTGTCGTGGCTGGCGTTCAATCGGCGGGTGCTGGAGGAGGCGGCGAATGTCCGTCAGCCGCTGCTGGAACGGTTGCGCTTTCTGTCGATTTCCGAAGCGAACCTCGACGAATTCTTCATGGTCCGCGTTGCCGGGCTGGAGGGGCAGGTCGCGGCAGGGGTTTCCGGCGTTAGCCAGGATGGGCTGACCCCCGCCCAGCAGCTTGCCGATCTTCGCGAAGCCGTGCGCGCCTTGACCGATACGCAGGAAGCCACGTGGCAGACCTTGCGCGACGAAATGGCGGCCGCTGGGATCACCCTGGCCGACCCGGATGCGCTAACCGCCGAAGAACGGGCTTGGGCTTCGGCTTATTTCGACGAGCAGATTTTCGCCGTCATGACGCCGATGGCGATTGATCCGGCGCACCCGTTCCCGTTCATCCCGAATCGCGGTTCGGCGATGGTCATTCAGATGGTCCGCCCAACCGATGGCAAGGTGATGCGCGCGCTGCTGCCACAACCGGCGCAGATTCGTCGCTTCATTCAAATGCCGACCAGCGGCGGGATTCGGTTCCTGGCGGTCGAAGATTTGATCGGCCTGTTCCTCGACCGGCTGTTCCCCGGCTTCGAGATTCTGGCGAAGGGCCTGTTCCGCATCAACCGCGACAGCGAAATGGAAATCGACGAGGAGGCGGAAGATCTCGTTCGCCTGTTCGAATCGGCCCTGAAGCGCCGCCGTCGCGGCTCGGTGATCCGGCTGGTCGTCAATGCGGGAATGCCGGAAGATTTGCGCGCTTTCGTCATCGAACAGCTCGCCGTCGCCCATGCAGATGTTTTCGATACCTCTGCCATCGTCGGGCTGGCCGATGTGAAGCAGATGATTGTCGATGAACGGCCCGATCTGCTGTTCCCGCCGTATCACGCCCGCTTCCCGGAGCGCATCCGCGATTTCGGCGGCGACTGTTTTGCCGCGATCCGCCAAAAGGATATCGTTGTCCATCATCCGTATGAGAGTTTTGACGTGGTGGTGCAGTTCTTGCTGCAAGCGGCGCGCGATCCGGCGGTGATTGCGATTAAACAGACGCTCTATCGCACGTCGGACAATAGCCCCATCGTCCGCGCCCTGGTGGAAGCGGCGGAAGCGGGCAAGTCCGTCACGGCGCTGGTGGAACTGAAGGCCCGCTTCGACGAAGAAGCCAATATCCGCTGGGCACGCGATCTGGAGCGTGCGGGCGCGCAGGTGGTCTATGGGTTCATCGACCTCAAAACCCACGCCAAAGTATCGTTGGTCGTGCGCCGCGAAGGCGGCGAGTTGCGCTCCTACGTGCATTTTGGCACGGGCAACTATCACCCGATCACGGCGAAGGTTTACACAGACCTCTCGTTCTTTACCTGCGATCCGGTGCTCTGCCGCGATGCGACGCGCGTTTTCAATTTCATGACCGGCTATGCCAATCCCGACCGGCTGGAAAAGATCGCCATCGCGCCGCTGACCATTCGCCCGGCGCTATTGAAGTATATTCAGCACGAAATCGATTGCGCCCATGCAGGCCGCCCAGCCGCGATTTGGGCGAAGATGAATGCCCTGGTCGATCCCGAGATCATTGATGCGCTGTACCGCGCCAGCGATGCCGGGGTGAAGGTGGAGTTGGTGATCCGGGGTATCTGCTGCCTACGCCCTGGCGTGCCGGGCCTGTCGGAGAATATCCGCGTTCGCTCTATCGTCGGGCGGTTCTTGGAGCATAGCCGCGTTGTTTGCTTTGGCAATGGGCACGAGCTGCCGTCGCGCTACGCCAAAGTCTTCATCTCGTCGGCGGATTGGATGCCGCGTAATCTCGATTGGCGGGTTGAAACCCTGGTGCCGATCGAAACGCCGACCGTGCATCAGCAAATCCTCGATCAGATCATGGCGGCCAATCTGAAAGATCAAGCCCAAACCTGGTTCTTGCAGCCGGATGGCAGCTATGTCCGTCCGCCGGAATCTTTGGATGGATTCTCGGCCCATACCTTCTTTATGACCAATCCTAGCCTATCCGGGCGCGGATCGGGCCAACGCCGGGCGACGCAACCGCGCGCCCGCCAGAAGCCGAAGGACTGAGTGTCGCGCTAGATGCCTACCTCAAAACGCATCGCCATTATCGATATCGGGTCAAACTCCTGCCGTTTGGTCGTTTACCGCGATAGCTCGCGGGCGCCGCTGACGTTGTTTAACGAGAAGGTGATGTGTGGCCTGGGGCGGGGCATTACCGCCACCGGGCGGCTGAACCCGGAAGGCCGCCGCAGCGCCATTGCCAACCTCGGGCGCTTCAAGGCGCTGACCCAGGCGATGAACGTCTGCGAGACGCTGATTTACGCGACGGCGGCAACCCGCGATGCGGAGGATGGCCCGAGTTTCGTTGCGGAGGCGGAGCGGGTGATGGGCCTGCCGGTGACGGTAATCCCAGGGGATGAAGAGGCGCGCCTATCGGCCCTTGGCGTCCTGTCGGCGATCCCAGAGGCCGAGGGCGTCGTTGGCGATCTCGGCGGCGGCAGCCTTGAGCTGATCGATGTGTCGCGCGGCACGCTGGGGGATCGTATCTCCCTTCCCATCGGCCCTTTGCGCATGATGGATGCGGCGGAAAATTCCGTGCGGCGTGGGGCGGGGCTGATCAAGAAAGCTCTGCAGGGCGTCGAGTGGCTGCCCCGCTTGGAGGGGCGCGATTTCTATGCCGTGGGTGGTGCTTGGCGCACGCTGGCGCGGATGATGATGGAGCAGCGGCATTATCCGCTGCATATCATCCACCATTACAGCGTTCCGGCGGCAACGGCGGCTAGTTTTTTCCAGCGCATTCACCGGATGGACCGCGATACGATCCGCCGCCGTCCCGATGTATCGCGCCGCCGGGCCGATACGCTGCCCTGGGCCGCGCTGATCTACGAACAATTATTCGCGCTGGCAAAACCGGCCAATATCATTTTTTCGGCGGCGGGGCTGCGCGAAGGCGCGCTCTATGACCGGCTGCATCCTGCAGTGCGCGGCACCGACCCGCTGATGGCAAGCTGCGAAACTCTGGTCGGTGATAGCCGCTTTGCCCTAGCCCATACCGAACTGCTGCGTTTTGTCGCCCCGCTGCTGCCGAAGGACGATGCCCGGCTGCTGCGCCTGACCGAAGCGGCCTGCCGCCTGTCAGATATCGCTTGGACGGAACATCCCGATTACCGCGTTGCCCTTGCCTATCGCCGGGTGTTGCAGGCGCAATTGACCGGCATCGACCACGCGGGCCGGGCTTTTCTGGCAGCCGCAATTGCCCTGCGCTACGGCGCCAGCCGCGATGCCCTGCCGGATACGATTCCGGCGCAACTGCTTACGCCGCAGGAACTGCGGGTCGCCAGCGCGGTCGGTGTTGCGCTACGGCTTGGGTATCTTCTGTCTGGCGGGGCGCCGGGGGTGTTGGACCACGTTTCCCTAAGCGTCGATGCCGATCTCCTGACGCTCTCGCTGCCGACCGACGGTTCGGTGGTGCTGGGCGACGCAGTGCATCGGCGGATCGAGGCGCTGGGGAAGATTTTGGAGGCGGCAACCCGCATCGTCCCGGAAACCGGCGTCGTTCCGGCGAAATAATCAACTTTCGCCCAGATAGGCAGTCAACCCTGGCAGATCGGTACGGGCGAGCAGACTCTCCGTTGCCTCGAACGCCCGAATCTGCCCGGCTTCCAGATAGGCGGAGAGGCGGGCCGCTTGTCGGGCCTCATCGGGGTGATGGCTGACCAGCAGCACCGTCAGCCCGTGCGCCCGGCGTAGCCCGTCGATCAAGCCGAGCATCTCCCGCCGTTGGGCGGGGCCGAGGGCAGCGAAAGGTTCGTCCAGCAAAAGGATCGGGCAGGTTGGGGCGCGGACCAGCGCCCGGGCCAGGGCGACGCGCTGGCGCTGCCCGCCCGACAGGTCGCGGGCCGGGCGTTTGTCGAACCCCGCCAACCCGACTTGCCCGAGGGCGGTTGCTGCAACCGCTTCGGCCGCGGTCCCGCTGGTTTTGCCGGGCAGCAAGCCCAGGCGGACGTTGGTGCCGCAGTCGAGATGGTCAAAGAGGTTATTCTCTTGGAAGACGCTGGTAACGGGCCTCCGGGCCGGGGGCAGCCCATTGACCGGCGTGCCGAGCAGGCGGATGCTCCCGCTCTCCGGCGTTTCAAACCCGGCGATCAGGTTCAGCAAGGTCGATTTCCCAGCGCCACTGGGGCCGATCAGGGCGACAAAATCCCCCGCGTCGATCCGCAGATCGAAGCGCATTTTCATGGTTTCGTAGGTGAAGCGCAGGTCTTGCACCTCAAGCGCGGCGGTCACGGCCCAATCCTTTTTCAATGCCCCAAAAGACAACAAAACCGAGCAGTAGCAAGAACAGCGCAATCACAGCGGCTTCGTCAAACCGATAACTGCCCATCCGGCTGAACAGCAGCAGCGGCAGGGCGGCGGTATCGCTCGCCCCGAACAGGGCCACGGCGCCAAAATCCCCCAAAGATAGGGCTGCGGCCAAGGCCAGCGCAGTCACCAAGGCCCGGCGCAAAACGGGAAAATCGACTAGGCGAAAGCGCTGCCAGCCGCGTAAGCCCAGCGCGGCGCAGAGCCGGTCGTGGCGGGCGGCGGCCTCTGCCACGGCGGGCGTTAGGGCGCGTAGCGTATAGGGGAGGGCCATCAGCGTCGCCAAAGCAATCGTCAGTGCAACCGCAACCCAGGGCGCCAAGACTAGGGGGCGGAACAGAATGAACCAGCCTGTGCCGATGACGATGGGTGGCAGGGCCAGCGGTAGCGTCCCCAGCCCCGCCACCAACCTGCGCAGCCGGGTAGGCAGGCGCCGCGCCCCCAGCAAAAGCCCAAGCGCACCGAGGACAGCAAGGGGGGCTGCCAGGGCAGTGAGGCGGAGGGAATTTAGCGCTGCCGTCCAAAGATCAGCCTCCCACAGTACCGCCAGGATCGGACCGCGTAGCCCGCCGTGGATCAGGCCGAGCAGCGGCCCGCCGATGAAGAGCAATGCCCCGCCAAGCCAGAAGCTATCGAGAATCCGCGTGCGCCAGAGGTGACGATCGGGCCGCGCCCCATTCCGCCCCGGCCCCAGGCTCAGCGGCACGGCGGGCGGGGTCAGGCGCACCAGCAGGCCACCAACGCCGATGCACAGCAGAGTTTGCAGGAGCGCTAGAATAGCCGCCCGGCTGGGGTCGAAGTCGAGCCGCAAGGCTTCATAGAGGGCCACTTCCAGCGTCGTGGCGCGCGGCCCGCCGCCGAGGGCGAGAACGATGGTAAAACTGCCGCTACACAGAAGGAAAATCAGCGCGGCAACGCTAGGCAGGCTGCGGCGCAGCACCGGCCAATCGATCCAGCGGAACACCTGCGCCGGCGAAAACCCGAGCTGCGCCGCCAGCCGCCAGCTTTCCCCCGGCACGGCCTCCAGCGGGCGCAGGAGGATACGCACGGCGAGTGGCAGATTGAAAAACACATGGGCCAGGAGAATCCCGCCGAGGCCGTAGATCGGTGGCATCTCGCCCCCCAATGTCGCGACCGCCGAGGCGACCCAGCCCGTGCGGCCATAGAGCGCCACCAGGGCCAGCACGCCCACAAGCGCCGGCAGCAGCAGCGGAACCCCCAGCATCTGCACGATCAGCCCCCGTCCCGGAAAGGCGGGTCGGCGCGCCAGTGCCCGCGCCACCGGCACGGCCCCCAGCAGCGAGAGCAGCGTCGAGAGCGCCGCCTGCCCAAGCGTAAACAGAAGCACCCGGTGCAGATAGGCATCGTGGAGAACGGTGGCGAGGCTTTCGGCAAAGCCCCGCTCCCCCGTCATCCCGAGGAATAGTACCGGGCCGATACCGGCGATCAAGGCCGCCAGCACGAGGGTTGCGCAGACGAGCGCAAGCATGGCGCGGGTAGCTTACTGGGCCAGCGCCTTCAGCCATTCGTCGGTCCAGGCCTTACGGTTTTTGGCGACCTGATCGGCGGGCAACAGCAAGGTCTTTTCGGGCTTCGGCAGGGTCTTGAAGGCGTCGGGCTGCGGCGCGCTAGCGGTGACCGGGTACATCCAGTTCGTCGTCGGCAAAATGCCCTGGGCTTTATCGCTCAAGAGGAAGGCCAGGAACTGCTTTGAAAGCGCTGCCTGTTTGCTGGTCTTGGTCGCGGCGGCGACTTCGATCTGTGGGTAATGGCCTTCGCTGAAGATCGCCGCCGCATACCGGTCAGTCTTTTCTTCGATCAGGTGATAGGCGGGCGAGGTGGTGTAGGAGAGGACCATCGGCGCCTCGCCCTTGGTGAACAGACTATAGGCGTCGCCCCAGCTTTTCGTCGTGGTTAGAATGCGGCCACGCAGTTTGCTCCACGCCTCGGGCGCCGCATCGCCATAGACGGCTTTCACCCAGAGCAGTAGGCCGAGACCGGGGGTGGAGGTGCGCGGGTCTTGGATGACGATCTTCTGCTTCGGGTCGCCCTCCACCAATTCTTTCAGGCTTTTCGGCGGCGTCGGCAGCGCCTTGGTATCATAGACCACGGCGAACGCGCCGTAATCGAACGGCACGAAGGTCGCATCATCCCAGGCGACGGGCAGGGCGAGGGAATTGGTATCGATCCCATGCGGCGCAAACAGGCCGGTCGCGGCAGCCTCCACCGTCAAATTCTGATCGAGACCGACGACGACATCCGCCTTGGTCGCCGTGCCTTCGAGCCGCAGGCGGGTGAGGAGGGCCACCCCGTCATCAACCCCAACGAAAGTGAGTGTGCAGCCGCAGTTTTCCTCAAAAGCCGCCTTCAACTTTGGCCCCGGACCCCATTTGGAGGCAAAGCCGGAATAGGTATAGACGGTCACTTCCGGCTTTTGCGCGGCGGCGGGCAGGGCGAGAAGGGAAGCAGCGAATAGCGAGCGCAGCAGAAGGTTCATGTCTCTCTCCCCAGCGGTCGGGGGAGGAGCGGCGCGTGGCCGTCACTCAATCCCTCCGCCAGTATCATCTGGATCAGGTTCGGCGGGTTGGCGAAAGCCTCTCAGCCCCGCGAAGGGCACCCCGTTGAGATGCATTAGTCCTAGCGCCCGGCCCGGTCTCTGTCCAGGCCGAAGCCAAATTTTCGCGGGGCGCGCTCTGTGTTACGGCAGGCTGTGACAAGTGCACTGGCAATTTTCCGTGTGTTTTGAATTGCCTCTAGCCAATGTCTTACAATTTTGGTAAGACAGATGTTATGAATATATCGACTAGAGAAGAGTCGAAAGTGCATCCGAAAGGCCGTGTGACACGTTAGCGCATTATGGATGGAGCGCATGGGGGACAGAATGCGGATGGGAACGATGGATAGGCCAACCCAATTCCTGCTCGGGCGGCGCGGTCTGCTGGATGTCAATCGGCTGACCGAGTTGCGGGATATTCTGCCGCCACGCGATTTGCGCAGTTTGATCGCCGACGTTATCTCGGTCGTCCAGAGCTGTACCCGCGCCATTCGCACCACCCGGGGGCGGGCGACCGATGAAACGCTACGCCAAGCCTATGATCTCTATGGGACGGCGGCCAACTTCGGACTGATACCGTTGGCATCGGCGGCAGAACGGGTTGTGGCCCACGCGAAGACGGGTAAGGCTGCGGGCTTGACCGAAGAGGCCCGCACGCTGGTCAGCCTCGGCGAGACGACGGTTGAAGCGTTGCTGGTCTGGATCGACCATGCCGCCCCGGAAAAAGCGGCCTAACTTGTCCGCACTTGGCTGGAGAAGCCATTGACTTCCGACCTCAGCGTATCCGAATCGCGCACAAGGTCGGAGGCGGTGAGCAGCACCTGCGCCGCCACCTGACTTGATTCGCCCACCGAATTATTGATCTGGGCAATATGCCGGGCAACCTCGTCGGCATCGGCGCTGGCCTGGGTAACATTCTGCGAAATTTTTGCCGACGCGCCCCGTTGTTCCTGGATGGCGGAAACAATAGTCGTCGTGATTTCATTAATATTGGAAATGGTCGAACTGATCGACTGAATTTCCGACACGGCGGCCCCGGTCGCCGACTGCATATTTTCGATCTGGGCGGTAATTTCTTCGGTTGCTTTGGCGGTTTGATCGGCGAGGTTCTTCACCTCGGTTGCGACGACTGCAAAGCCTTTGCCCGCTTCGCCCGCCCGCGCCGCTTCGATGGTGGCATTCAGCGCTAGCAGGTTGGTTTGCTCGGCGATCTCAGTAATCAGCGCCACTACATCGCCGATGCGGGCGGCGGCTTGGTTAAGACTTTCGATGGTGGTATTCGCCGATTGCGCTTGGTCAGAGGCGCGGCGGGCGATATCGGCCGAGTTTTCGACGTGGCGATGAATGCCCGCAATCGCCTGGCTTAGCCCTTCGGCAGCCTGGGCCATCTGGCTCGTCGAACTGCGTGCTGAACTCAGGGCCGCCGAAACAAGCTGGCTCCGTTCGCGGGTTTGTTCCGATGCGCTGGACATGGCTTGCGCGCAGAACTGCATCTGCCCGACCGAATTGGTCACCCCGGAAAGCACTCGCTGCACGGACACTTCGAACGTATCGGCCAGCGCGAGGCGGGTATGCTGTTTTTCGATTTCGGCGCGCCGCTCAATCTCGCGCTGTTCGGCCATATGGGCCTGCACCCGCTCGTTCATCCGGCGGATGATCAACTGCATCAATTGAAAGCCGAAATCGGGCTGCTGGGAAAATAGTTCGAAGACGCGCGCCGCCGACAGATGCAGAAGCTCGACATCGGTTTCGCAGACGGCTGAGGCGGTGCGCTTACCAGCGGGGGAGAAAATACCAATTTCCCCCAACATTTGCCCCGGCCCCAGGGTCGCATTGAACTCCACTAGCTTGATCGTGCCCGATTTGACCACGAACATCGCATCCGACCGGTCCCCGGCACGGAACAGGGTTTCCCCCGCGCGGAACTGTTGCGGCGTCATCGAGGACATCAGCCAATCGAGCGACACATCGGTCTCGCCAGACTGGCGGGCGCTTTCAACCAGCCGGGCGAGGGAGAAGGTGGCGGCAATCTGGATGGCGATCAGCAGCAAGAAGGCGGTCACCAGTCCACCATCCTGCATCCAAGCGCCATAGCCTGCGCCCAGTAGGCCAAGCGCGCCGAAGGCTAACCGCATCCAGGCGCGCGTTGGGTAAAAGAGACTGATGAGGGTGAGAAGGGCGACGCCGCCACACGCAATCCAGGTCAGCATCCCGCTCTCCTTCTACCAACCCCTCATAAGGGTTTAGGTCACGGCGCGCTTCTTCAGTTCCGCAATGAACTTATCGAGGTCGCCACCGTTGCTTTGCATCGCCGCCGCAAAATCCTGCTGCTGCGTCAACGACATGCTGACACCTTCGACGATCACGTCAACCACTTTGGCGCGCCCCTGTGGACGTAAGACCCGCCATTCAACCTTCGCCGCTTGGCTGGAACTGGGCTGTTGCAGGGAACTTGTGACAATCGCGTGATCGTCGCCTTCGTTCCGGCTGTTGGTAACCGTGAACTTAACGCCGCGATATTCACGGAAGCGCGAGGCATAAACCGAGACGATCATTTGCTGGAATGTCGCCTGGTAAGCCGCCTTCTGCTCATCGGACGCGGCCCGCCAGTAGCGGCCCAGGCAAAACCGGGCAATGGCGGGAATATCGAAACCATCCACCAGTAGTTTGGTGAATTTTTCCCGACGCTCAGTATCGCCCAGCGTGTCATCATTGATCGTGGCGATGGCCTGGACGCCAAGGGTTTCGATAAGTTCCTTGGCTTCCTTGGAAATATCGGCAGCTTGGGCAGTAAAAGTGGGGAGGAGCGCAAGACCCACCCCCCCAAGAAGAACCGCCCGACGCGACACCGTCATCTCAACGCTCCTTTAGACCAAAACGAATAAGGGAATGGGATCAGTTCCCGTCTTGTCCCGGGTAGCTGGGCTTGCTGCCTGGCTTGGTACGACCATTGCTAATATCGTCGGCGCGCTGCTGGCGATAAATGCTGCGGATGGTCGCGTAATAATCGAAGGAATTCCGGCGCAGATCATCGGTTTCCCGAATAATGCGCGAACGGCCATCGACGATGCGGGTCCCGGTTAGCGCATAAGGGCCCCAGTCCGGGCCGTGGGCGCCAAAGACATAGGTCATCGGGTCGGTGAAAATATCGACCACTTTGCCAACGGCATCGCGCGGGTTAGACGGACCGAGCAGCGGGAGAACGAGATAGGGGCCGTCGTTAACCCCCCAAGTGCCGAGCGTTTGACCGAAATCTTCCGTGTGACGCTGGATACCGACCGAGGAGGCGACATCGACCAGACCGCCAAGCCCGCCAATCGTGTTGATCCAGAAGCGGGTGAAGGTTATTCCGGCCCGGTCAAACTCGCCCTGGAGCACGTCGTTGAGGAAGACCACGGGCGACGCCAGATTGGCGATAAAGTCGCGCACGCGGTCGCGGATCGGCTCCGGCACCGCCTCGCGGTAGCCATAGGATACCGGGCGGATGACGGCTTGGTCGAGCGCATCATTCACCGCGAAAACACCGCGGTTGAACCCTTCCAGCGGGTCGTTCTCAGCGGTCGGGGACGTCGCGCAGGCCCCCAGCCCCAACGCGACCACGAGCGGCAGCACACGGCACAGGCGGGTGAGGGGCGAGGGCAAGGCTTTCATGATCGTCACATCCATACAGCTAAGACCACCAACTGGGGCCGAACTTAACATAGTCCACTCCACCAAGTGATCCAGTTCCCGCAAAACGGCAAGGATCCCCGCTAAGATAGAGGCGGACTGAGGTTTTCCTACCACAGTTTAGCGCGAAATGGCGAGTCGTCGCAGCCCCCGTAAGACAGGCTTGTTACACTGTGAGGCGGCTTAGCAACAAAGTCACCCGCGCTTGGCTGGTTGAAACTTTCTCAGCAAACTCCGTGCCGCTGTTGGCCGCTGCGGCAATCGCATCGCGGAAATCCCGGCTGCGGGCCGTGTCGGCCTGCGCGGCACAAAGGCAGAGCAGGTCACACCCGGCCGCTAGGGCCTGTGCGGCGGCTTCCGGCGCATCGAACCAGGGGGCAATCGCCTTCATGCCAAGATCGTCGGAAACGATGACCCCGTCGAACCCCAGTTTCTGCCGTAGCAAGCCGGTCAAGATTTCGGGCGCTAAGGTGGCCGGGGTCGCCCCGGCGATCTCGGGAAACAGGATATGGGCGGTCATGACGGCGGGAACCCCCGCCGCAATCAGGGCTTCAAACGGTTTCAACTCCCGCGTGGCCAGAGCCTCCTCGGATAGAGTGAGGCGCGGTAGGGCGTGATGACTATCGACATCCGTATCGCCATGACCGGGGAAATGCTTGGCGCAGCCGAGGATGCCGCCGTCGGCCAGGCCGCGCAGAAACTCGAGCGCGGCCCCGGTGACAGTTTCGGTATCACGGCCAAAGCTGCGGTCCCCTATCACGGGATTGCTGGGGTTAGAATCGATATCGCAGACGGGGGCGAGGATGAAATTCACACCGACGCCGGTCAATTCCGCGGCCATTGTCCGGGCCACGTCATAGGCACGGTCGGCATAGGCGCGCGCCGGGGGGAAATGGGTGATCCCGGGCGGCGTGCGATGAACGCGCCCGCCTTCATGGTCGAGCGCTACCAGGAAACGGTCGCGCCCCAGGGCATCCTGGCAGCGTTTCAGGAGGTCGGCGAGCCGCTGCCGCCACATCGGTTCCGAAGCAGCATGGTCGAAATTGCCCTTAAACAGGGTAATTCCTGCCGGGCGGACATCGGCCAATAGGGCGCGGTCGTGCTCCGCCAGGTCGGGCGACGGCTGAAGGCCGATCAGAAAATGCAGGCCGAAATCGTTCATAGTCTTCAAATGAAAACGGCCCCGCTGGATCGCCAGCGGGGCCGCCCCTTCTTGCGGTCTTAAGCGACCTTCATTTCCTTACGCAGATTTTCCGCCAGCTTGGCGAAGAATTGCGTGGTCGACAGCCAAGGCTGATCCGGGCCGATCAGCAGCGCCAGATCCTTGGTCATCGACCCGGTTTCCACGGTCTTCACGCAGACGCGTTCCAGCGTCAGGGCGAATTCCTTCACATCCGGCGTGCCGTCGAACTCGCCGCGATAGCCAAGGCCGCGCGTCCAGGCGAAAATCGAGGCGATCGGATTGGTGGAGGTTTCGCGGCCCTTCTGGTGTTCGCGGTAATGACGGGTCACGGTGCCATGCGCCGCTTCCGCTTCCACGGTCTGCCCGTCCGGGGTGAGCAGCACGGAGGTCATGAGACCCAGCGAGCCGAAGCCCTGGGCGACCGAGTCCGACTGCACGTCGCCGTCGTAGTTCTTACAGGCCCAAACGAAGCCGCCCGACCACTTGAGGGCCGAGGCGACCATATCGTCGATCAGGCGATGTTCGTAGACGATGCCCTTGGCGGCGAAAGCGTCCTTAAACTCGGCATCGAAGACGGCCTGGAACAGATCCTTGAAGCGCCCGTCATAGGCCTTGAGGATGGTGTTCTTGGTCGAGAGATAGACCGGCCAACCGCGCGACAGGCCATAGTGCAGGCAGGCGCGGGCGAAGCCTTTGATCGACTCATCGACGTTGTACATGCCCATGGCAACGCCCGATTCTTCGAACTTATAGACTTCGTGCGTCACCGGCGCGCCGCCATCGTCCGGCGTGAAGGTCAGGGTCAGCTTGCCCGGACCCGGCACGACAAAATCAGTGGCCTTATATTGATCGCCGAACGCATGGCGCCCGATCACAATCGGCTGCGTCCAGCCCGGAATAAGGCGCGGCACATTCTTGCAGATGATCGGTTCGCGGAAGACAGTCCCGCCCAGAATATTGCGGATCGTGCCGTTCGGCGATTTCCACATCTTCTTGAGATTGAATTCCTTCACGCGGGCTTCGTCTGGCGTAATCGTGGCGCACTTAACGCCAACGCCATACTGCTTAATCGCATTGGCGGCGTCGATGGTCACCTGATCGTCGGTCTGATCGCGGTATTCCATGCCGAGGTCATAATACTTCAGGTCGACATCGAGGAACGGGAGGATCAGTTCTTCGCGGATCATCTTCCAGATGATGCGCGTCATTTCATCCCCATCCAATTCAACCAGCGGGGTTTTGACCTTAATCTTGCTCATGGAATCAGCTCTCCAGCTTGGCGGTGCTGGTCGGCACAGGGCCGACGTTGCGATCCGTATCGGCTACACCGACGGTACTAAAATCGCGCGGCAGACTAGCAGACCGCGCGAGGCGCGCAAGACCGAAGCGCCGGATCACAGCCATTTCGTTTCAACCGGCACCGCCGGGGGCGGGGCGGCCCGGAGCGCGGGCAGAACATCGTCGAGGCGCGTAATCACCTGCCATAAGGCAGCGGTTTCGGGCTTGGCGAAGTTTTGGCCGATGATATGGTTCAGAAGCCCCGTCAAAGGTTCCCAGAACCCGCGACCATCTGTCCCAGGAAGATCAAGGATCAGGATCGGCTTATCGTGCAGCCGAAGCTGCTTCCAGGTCAGCACTTCAAACAGTTCTTCCAGCGTACCAAACCCGCCCGGCAGAACGATGAAGGCATCGGCCCGGTCCATCATCTGCTGTTTGCGGGTATGCATCGTATCGACAACGATCAGTTCCGACAGGCCCGTATGGCCAACTTCGTACTTATCGAGGAATTCCGGGATAATGCCGGTGACATGGGCGCCGCCCGCCATGACGGCATCGGCGACCAGCCCCATCAGGCCGACCCGTCCACCCCCGTAAACGAGATTGATGCCCGCTTGGGCCAGTAACCTGCCTAGGCCCGTCGCAGCGTCGCGATAGGCCGGATCCACCGCCCCGGCAGAGCCACAGTAAACGCAAACGGATGTAACGGATGTCATATCGCCTCCCACTCTGTCCCTTTCAGGGATAGCCCGAGGCTGCCGGGCGGCGCAAGCATTCGGCCCGCCCGGCGTTTCAAGAACAGCCGCCTGCCGCAAGATTGCAGCGGGGAGGCGTCCATAGTAGGGTAGCGCTCCCGAATAAGGGCGGGCAGCGCAGACTTAGGCGTAGGGATCGAAACTCATATGTCGGAACGTCTTTCCAGCCGCCGGGCGTTTTTGCTCGGTCTTATCGGGCTGATTCTAGTCATTGTTGCCCTGGTGCTGAACCGTCCGTCGAAGGACGATCCCGCCCTGCCAACGACCGCCCAAGCACCGCAACCGGTGCCATCCGCGCCGCCCGTTCAACAAACCACGCCGGTTCAACCCACACCCCCTCCCGCGCCGCCGCCACAGGCCGCTGCGGTCGAACCGCCTGCGCCGCCCCCAGTGGTCGCTGTTTCCCCCGAAAAGCCGGTAGAGCCGGCACCGACCCCTGCGCCCGTTGCGGTCGCGCCCTCGGCGCCCGCCACGCCGCCCACTGCCGCTGTGGCAGCGCCGAGCGACCTTCGCCCCAGCTTTGATGTTGTGCGCGTTAACCCGCAGGGCGATGCGGTGATCGCTGGGCGGGCACAGCCCGAAGCGCAGGTGACGGTCTTTGATGGCGGTAAGCCGATTGGGACGGTGACGGCGGATAAGCGCGGCGAATGGGTGCTGCTGCCCGACCGGGCGCTTCCCAGCGGTGACCGCGAACTGTCGCTGTCTGCGGCTGGGCCGTCGGGTCAGACGGTCGAATCGGAGCAAGTGGTCGTGCTCTCGATTCCAGCCGCAAAACCCCCGGCACAGGTTGCCTCGGTCGCCCCCGCCCCGGAAGCGGCGAAGCCCGCCGACCCCATCGACCGACCGTTAGCGCTGGTTGTTAACCGCGACGGCAGCGGCGGTAGTACGGTTCTGCAAGCGCCGGTGGAAGCTGGGGCGGCGGGGCGCTTGACCGTCGATAGTATCGACTATGGCAAGGATGGTAGTCTGCTGCTCGCCGGGCGCGGCGAGGCGGGACACGGCATTCGCGCCTATGTAAACAATGGTCCAATTGGCGATGCCGAGGTTGGCAGCAACGGTCTGTGGCGTCTGCGCCCGGAGGCGGAGATTGCTACCGGCCCTTCGACCCTGCGCATCGACCAGCTTTCGCCGCAGGGCAAAGTTACTCAGCGCCTGGAACTGCCCTTCTCCCGCGCAGCGCCGGAACAGGTGCAGTTAACGGCCGAGACAGACCGGGTGATTGTACAGCCGGGGAACAGCCTGTGGCGAATCGCCCGGCGGGTCTATGGCGGCGGTGTGCATTATACGGTGATCTATCGGGCGAATGCCGATCAGATCCGCGACCCGGACCTAATTTATCCGGGGCAGGTTTTCAGCCTGCCGCCGACGAAATAGCGTTAGGCCGCCGGTTTGGCCCTCATCCCCAGGCCGTAGAGGTTCAGCAGTTCCAGCCACGGACGGGTTTGGGCGACCAGCATCGTCACTGTGGCCAGGATGGCTTGGGCGGTTGTCGCATTTTCAACGGCGGTATTGGCGGATAGATAGACGTGCTGCTTTTCGCCGACACTAACGCGCACGTCGGGCAGATCGCGCGTCGCATAGATGATTTCCGCCACATCGGTTCGGCGGGCAACCCCTTCCGCCGAATAGGGAATTCCGCCAAGATCGGTCCAGATTTCCACAAGCCCACCGTCTTCGCCTTGAACGGCGACCGCATGAAACTGCGTGCCATCGAAGGTGAAGTGAAAGGCGATGCGTGATAGAAGCTGCTTGACCAAACGCCCATCGTCGCCTACCGCAAAACTGTGAATTGCCAGCGGTAGTTTCTGATTGGCCAGTAGGCTGATATTCTCGTTGGGTTGCATCGACGGGTCCACGAAGCTAACGGTCACGCGCATCGGCATTGTGCCACGGTTCGCGGGGCGCTCCAACCACTCGGTTGGCATGCGTTGGCATCCTTGCAAAGGGTTTGGAGGTTTTCAGGTATGCGCCCCACCGTTTTTCACCCGATCCACCGCGAAGGCTGGCCGTTCATCGCCATTTTCGCCGTGGCAACGATCATTCTGGGAACGATCCACGGCGTGCTGGGCTTTGTCGGGGTCGTGCTGACCGCTTGGTGTGCCTATTTCTTCCGTGATCCTGTGCGCGTCACGCCGATGCGGGCCGGGCTGGTGGTTAGCCCTGCCGATGGCGTTGTCGTGAGCCTCGGGCCGACCGTTCCGCCCGCCGAGCTTGGCCTTGGCGATCAGCCCTTGCCCTGTGTTGCCGTGTTCATGAATGTCTTCGATGTGCATGTGAACCGCGCGCCGGTTACGGGCCGCATCCGCCATATGGCCTATCGCCCGGGACGTTTTTTCAATGCCTCGCTCGATAAAGCCAGCGAGCATAACGAGCGCAATGGGCTGGTTTTCGACCTGCCGGACGGGCGGGCCATCGGCGTTGTGCAGATCGCCGGTCTGGTCGCGCGCCGGATCGTCTGGTGGGTCGGCACCGGCGATGCCATGACGTCGGGGAGCCGCTTCGGCATGATCCGCTTCGGCAGCCGCGTCGATGTTTATCTGCCGCAGGGCGTTGTGCCGCAGGTCTGCATCGGCCAGCGCGCCATTGCTGGGGAAACCGTGCTAGCCGATCTTCAATCCGGCGAAGCGCAGCGTCCGGGGTTTGCCAGCTAAATGCTTCGTCGCCGCCCAACCCGTCAGCCGCGCCGCCTGCGGGCGCAGTCGATCAACCGTCTTATCCCGAATATGGTGACGCTGCTGGCGCTCTGTTCCGGCTTGACGGCGATACGCTTTGCCCTGGAAGGGCGCTGGCAGGCAACGGTTGTCGCCATCTTTCTCGCGGCGATTTTCGACGGGCTGGATGGGCGGTTGGCGCGACTGATGAATGCCACGTCGAAATTCGGGGCGGAGCTCGACAGCTTATCCGATTTCGTCTGCTTCGGCGTCGTGCCGCCCGTGGTGCTGTTCCTTTGGGGCCTTAATGACGGCGGGCGCGTAGGGTGGGCTGTTGCGCTGTTTTTCACCGTCTGTATGGCGTTGCGCCTTGCGCGCTTCAATACGGCCCTTGAAGACAGCGCCCGGCCACCTTGGACCTATAATTTCTTCACCGGTGTTCCGGCACCGGCGGGGGCTGCCCTGGCGTTGATGCCCTTGATTGGTTACTTCGAGTTTCAGGCCGATGTGCTGAAGCGGCCCCTGCTTATCGGTGTCTGGCTGCTGATTGTCGGCGGGCTGATGGTCAGCCGCATCCCGACCTTCTCGTTCAAGAAGGTCCGCATTCCCAATTGGCTGGTGCTGCCCTTCATGCTTGTCGCGGGCGGGATCGCTGCCGGGCTGGCGACGGAACCCTGGTTGACCCTATTGGCGGTGCAGACGCTATACTTGGTCTCTATCCCGCTATCGATCCGCGCGGCGCGGCGCCTGCAACGGGCGCTCGACCGCAGCCAGCCCTTGCCCTCTGAGGCGAAGCCGGATTAGCGCTCCAGCCAGCGCTGCCCGTCGAACCACTCGAGCGGGTGGAAGCGAATCTTATAGGCCATCTTGCGGCAGTCTTCGATCCAATAGCCGAGATAGAGATAGGGCAGGCCGCGCGCCCGGCATTCTTCGACCAGGGCTAGGATAAGCTGAGTGCCGAGGCTACGCGCCGCCGGCTCGGGGGCGTAAAAACTATAAACGGCCGACAGGCTATCCGCCCCAATATCCGTTAAAGCGCAACCCCACAGAGCGCCGTTCGCGTCGCGCAGCTCCAGCAGACCAGTCTGTACCGGGCTTTCTTCGATCAGGGCGCGATAGTCGGACAAGACCATACCCGCCATATCGCTATCGCTATGACGATAGTGTTGATAGTGGCTGAACAGCGCAAATTGCTCCTCAGTCGCGCGTGCCGGAACAAATTGCGCGCTAAGATCGCTATTCAGCCGCCAGATTTTGCGCATTGTTCGGTTCGGGGTAAAGCGGCCGACGGGAATACGAACCGGAATACAGGCCGAACAGCCTTCGCAGACCGGCCTATACAGATAGCGTTGACTGCGCCGGAACCCATAATGTTGGAGGAAATCGAAAAACCCACCAGCCGCCATTTCCGGCGACATTTCCGTCAGCACGCGGGTCTCGTCGCGATCCGGCAGGTAGGAGCAGGGGAAGGGGCGCGTACGGTAGAAGATCGGCTCGACGATCCGATCTAACCCGGCAGCCAGTCCACGGTCCGGCGTGTCCGTCATCGCGTCCCCCCTTTCGGTCGGCCCTTGGGTTAAAGGTGACAAGCCCGACCCTAAAAATCAATCTCCCGACACAAGGCCGGGAGATGATTTTCCGAAAACTCGGTTACTGCCGCGGGATCAGTCGCCCATCGGGACCGGGGGGCGGCGGCTGGACCGGAACCGCCGGGGCCGCTGAAGCCGAGGCCGTGGGGGGCGGTGGTTCATTCAGCAAGGTGATGGAAATGCGCCGATTGCTGGCAGCCTTAGGATCTTCCGGCACCTTTGGATCGCGGTCCGCCTTGCCTTCGACCATAGCGATCCGCTCATCAGCAATCCCATTGCGCGTCAGTACCCGGCGCGAGGCGTTGGCACGGTCGGCAGACAGATCCCAATTATCATAGCGGGCGTTCGGGCCGAAGCCGGTCGCGTCAGTATGGCCGGAGATCGATACTTTATTGGGAACGGTGGCAATGATTTTCGCCACCTGGGCCATCAGTTTTTCGGTCTGGGGCAGGGGGCGGGCGCTGCCCTTGGGAAACAGTTCCTGCTTTTCGTTATCGATCAGGTCGATCCGAGTGCCATCCAAGGTCTGGGCGAACTGAACATTCGCCTGAAAGCCTTGAAGATCGGGCACGCCTTGCAGCGCTTGACGAACCTGGCGTTCAACCTCTTGCGCTGCCGGGGCCTTAGCGCCAGACTTGGCGCCGGGTTCGGCTTCCACCCCCAGCGGCTTCGGAAGCGCGCCAGGGTAGCCGGGAATATCGGTATTGCCGTCGCCTTCCTTCGGCAGCGACGGGCCGCCGCCGGGCGTACCAAGCGGGGCGGAGGGGTTTTTCAGCGCGCCTTCTTTGCTGATGGTTTCCCCATTCAGCATTTGCCCAGAGCCGGACGGATTACGTGACGCGCTGACCGGGGCAAAATATTCAGCAATGGCAACTTTCTGTTCTGGCGTGGACTGATTGATAATCCACAGCATCAGAAAGATGATGAACATGGCGGTCATAAAGTCCGCCAGTGCGATCTTCCAGGTCGAAGACCCATGCGCGTCGTGATGGCCGCCCTTGACCTTCTTGATGATAATCGGCGGAAGGTTGGAGTTACCGGCCATTCTGAATTCCTTTCACCCGTTGCGCAGCTCTGGTCGATCCGAAGATTAGACCGGCGGCAGCGACGAAACGGTTGCTTCCACTTCATAGAAGGTCGGGCGCACGTCGCTCATCAGCGCCTTACGGGCAAATTCGACCGAAACCGCCGGGGCATAGCCCTGCATATGCGCCAGAATACCGGCCTTCATGCACTGCAGGAACTTCATCTCGGCTTCCACATCGTTCTTCAGCGCCGTCGCAATCGGGCCGACGAACCCGTAGGAAAGCAACACCCCGAGCAGTGTGCCGACGAGCGCGCCGCCGATGGAGGCGCCGATGACGGCAGCCGGTTGGTCGATGAGCGCCATGGTCTTGATAACGCCGAGCACCGCCGCGACGATCCCGATGGCGGGCAGCGCGTCGGCCAGCACCTGCAAGGCGCCCGGGATCTGCATCGATTCCTGGTGATGGGTTTCGATTTCCTCGTCCATCAGCGCTTCGACTTCGTGGGGATTATCGGTCCCGAGGGTCAGCAGGCGCAGGTAATCGCAGAGGAAGACCAGCGAGGATTGATCGTTCATGAAGGTTGGGAAGCGCATGAACAGATTGCTTTCACGCGGGTTTTCCACGTGCTGTTCCAGCGCCAGCATACCCTTGGTCTTCGCGAGCTTGAAGGAGGTGTAGAGCAGGCTCAGCAGCTCAAGGTAGCTGTCCTTGCTATACCGGCGTCCGCCGAATATCTTGGCGATGGAGCCAATCGTCCGCCCCAGCACCGGGCCGCGGTTGGCGATCATGTAGGAGCCGACCCCGACCCCGCCAATGATCACCAGCTCGACCGGCTGGATCAAAATGTCAAAGCGGCCGCCGAGGAGGGCAAAACTGCCGAAGACCGCGAAAAGGATGACTGCGAAACCGGCGATCTTCAGCATGGACTCACTCCGACGTTCTGTTCCGATTGTCCAAGTCGACAAAATGAAGGCTGCGCAAGCGCTTCGCCCCAATAACTCTTTATACCGTTTACCAGTCGGGCGGAAACCCGTCAAGGTAAGCAATGAATTGTATACGTATTACAAGGGCTTGGCAAAAGGACATAAGATCGTGTTAGAAGCAGGGGCGTGGTCCCCGCTTTCCCTTTGCCGTGAGGTTGGCCGATGCAGACGCCTGCGACCCCCAAGTTTACCACACGCGAGTTCCGCGATGTGCTGGGCAATTTTGCCACAGGTATCGCCGTCGTCACAAGCCGCGATACCGAGGGGCGGCCCGTGGGCTGCACGATCAACTCCTTCGCCTCCGTCTCGCTCGATCCGCCGCTAGTGTCCTTCTGCATCGACCGGCAGGCGGGAACCTTTGCCGCTTTTCAGTCGCACGGTCACTTCGCCCTGCATTTTTTGGCGGAGCATCAGGAGGAGGTCAGTCGCCGGTTTGCCAAAGCGGGGGAGGATAAGTTTGGGGCGGTCGAGCCGGTCGCTGGGATCGGCAATGTGCCGCTGCTGTCCGATTGTTTGGCCCATCTCGAATGTTCGGTTTATCAACGGATCGATGCCGGGGACCACGTGCTGATTTTGGGGCGGGTCGAGGCGTTTTCGTCGCGGAAAGATCTGCCGCCGCTACTCTATTTTCGGGGGCGCTATGCCCGCGTCGCCTCAGAATAAGGGCTTATCTCTGACAAAGATTTAATCGTGATTTAAGCTGCGGGGAGGCGGGGGCTGCGGTACATCGGTAGGGCCAGCCCCATCTTTCTTCGAAAGCCTCGCCATGTCGCTGCGTTATGTTCTTCTCCTCGCCCCGCTTGTTGCGCTTGCCGCCTGCCAAACGCCGGAAGAGCAGATGGCCGAGTACCGCTATAAATGCGCGCAGTTCGGTCACCGCAATGGCTCGCCGGAGCATAGCCGCTGCGTTGAAGGCCTTTATCGCGATGAGCAGAAGAACGACGCTATTCGCGACGCCGCCCGCCCCCGCTCGCAGACCTGCCGGGAGGAGCGCGATAAGAAGGGCCGCAAGACGACGTATTGCTATTGATCAGTCGGTCAATAGGCGCGACGGAAACCCAGCCTCGTTCAACGCCTCTAGAATATCGCGAACGTGATCGGCGCCGCGCGTTTCCATCATCGTATCGATTTCGGTCTGCTTGATTGGCACATCGAGGAACATGCGTTGATGGTGAACCTCAACGATATTGCCACCCGCCTTACCGATCACGTCGGAATAGCGGGACAGGGTGCCCGGCAGATCGCCGAGTTCGGAGCGGATGCGCACAAGCCGCCCGTCGCGCACCAAACCGCGCATGAGGATGGACGACAGTAGCCGCGCATCGATATTCCCGCCGCAGAGCAGCGTCCCGATTTTCTGACCCGTGAAACTTTCAGGACTGGCCAGTAAGGCGGCAATACCCGCCGCGCCCGCGCCTTCGGCGATCAAGTTCTGGGTTTCGGCAACCGTCTGCACCGCCTGTTCGATCCGTTCTTCTTCGACCGTGATAATCTCATCAACCAGATCGGCGATGACGGCCCGGGTCAAGAAGCCGGGGGTTTTGACGGCAATCCCTTCCGCCAACGTCATCCCGCCCGCCGGTTGCGGCTCGTGCTGCAATTGGCGCCGCATGGCATCGAACCCCTGAACTTGCACACCAACCAATCGAATAGTGGGCTTTAAGTGCTTGGCTGCGCAGGCGATCCCCGCCAGCAACCCGCCGCCCCCGATGGGGATAACCAGCGTGTCGAGGTCGGGCCGGTCGGTCAGCAACTCAAGCCCAATAGTGCCTTGGCCAGCCATGACCCCAAGATCGTCGTAAGGATGCACCAACGTCAGCCCGCGTTCTGCCGCGAGCCGGTGCGACGCGGCTTCCGACTCGGAAAAATCCTTTCCGATCAGAACGATATTCGCCCCATAGCGAGCGGTTTTTGCGACTTTAACGAAAGGCGTATGGGCGGGCATACAGATGGTGACCGGGATGCCAAGCCGCTGACCGTGATAGGCAAGCCCCTGGGCATGGTTGCCCGCCGAGGCGGCGATCACGCCCTTGGCCCGCGCGTCCGCCGACAGCAGATGAAGCCGGTTCAACGCCCCCCGTTCCTTAAAACTGCCGGTCCGCTGCAAGGTTTCGAGCTTCAACGCCACGGTCAGCCCGAGTTTCGCCGAAAGCGCCAGGGCATCGACGGTCGGGGTATGCAGAACTGCGCCGCGCAGGCGTTCGGCAGCAGCGGTGATGGCGTCGAAAGTCAGCGTCATGAAAACACTCGATCAGCAGATTAGGGCGGGGTCAGAGTCAGCAGGGTAGCGCCGGAGCGGGCGAGAGTGCTGGGTGTTCCGGTCAGCGGGCGCAACTCGCCGTTCTGCGCGCGGGTTAGGAACGTGTCATAGAACGGCGACAGCCGATGGCCGGACTGCCCCGTCGAAATTATGAAACCCGACCGGTCAAGATCGGCCAGATCATAGACTGCGCGATACCCGGCGCCATGCCCGGCATCGAAACTATCCCCGCGATAGGCCATGCGCTGAAGCGTATCATTGCCGCCATCCGCAGGCACCGACAGGCCGAACAACCGCCCGAGAACGGGAATACGCCCGAAGGCTGGATGATCGTGCCGGGCACGGTGCGCCTCCCCCCAGGTTGCCGAAGCGCCGACGGCGCGCTCGGCCTCCGCCAGGGACCGGCTGAGCTGATCGCGGCAAGTCTCAACGGTGGGGGTGGTGGAGGTGTCGCATAGCGGCGATTCGGTGCGCAGCAGGGTTAGCAGCACGCTCGACCGGGGGCGCCAGGGCCGCCCGCCATCCTGGACCAAAGCGGCAAGATCATCGGCCAGCAGGTTTTCCATCAGTTTTTTGCTGAACTCGGCAAACAGCAGCGGTTCCCTTGCTGCCTGACGCATCTGCTTATCCCAAGCCCGCAGGTTCTTTAGCGCTTTCGCGGCGGCAGGGTCGGGCGGCTCCCACCCCTCCATCAGGCCGATCAGGCGCCGGGCAAAAAGCGAGGTCGTATCCATTTGCAGGGCGGCCTCATCGTCCCGCCGCCGCCCGTGCGCCTGGTCTAACTGTTCAGCCAGCCGGTCGCCCCGGAAGGAATCGTCCCAGTTCTGGGCGATCATGACGGGATAGTCTGGGCTAACCAGGGCGTTATTGGCATTGGCGACATAGCCCTGTGCCGGGTCGCGCGTTTGCGGTAGCAGCGCCACTGGGGCGAAGCCAGCCCATTCGCTCGACCGTTCCCACCCGGGCATCGGCATCCAGCCGTCGCTTTGACGGCGCAGGGGGATGCGCGCGGCAGAGATCATGCCGATGCTGCCTTGATCGGTCGCCATAATGAAATTCTGCATCGGGGCGCCCATCACACTCGCGGCGGCCGTAAAGCTGCCCCAGTCGGATGCGGTGCTGATCCCGAGGAGGGCATCGGCGGACCGGTCGCCCGGCTGCAGGAAGGTGGCGTGCAGGGCAACCAGCGTTCGCGCATCACCAAGCCCCGGGGTAAGGGCGGGAAGGTCCGACAGGATCGGCCCGTTTGCGGTTCGGCGGACGGTCACAATCTCATCCGCCGACCAACGCACGCGGATCGTTTCCGTATGGGTTTCAATCGGGTCGGGATCGCCCTGCGGGCGGTCAACGGTGGTCGTGCTACCCTCGGTCAGCCGTTCCAGCACTAAATCCTGCGTATCGGCACCCGTGGTGGTCAGCCCCCAGGCCAGACGGCCATTATGCCCCAGCACAAGAAACGGAACCCCGGGAGCGGTCGCACCGACCAAGGTGCCATCACCCGTGACGATGCGGGCAAGATACCAGAGCGACGGCGCCGTCAGGCTAAGATGCGGATCGGACGCCAGCAGGGGCTTGCCGCTGTCGGTTCGGCTGCCCGCCACGGCCCAGGCGTTCGACGCTGTGCGCGGCTCGGCAAGGGGGGGAAGCCCCGCCAACATCTTCCGCATCGCGGGATCAACCTGTCGCCAGAGATCATCCCCGGCATCGGATCGCTGGCTTTGCCCCCCGACCCGCCCGAACAGCAGATCAACCGTCGCTTGGGGCATGCCTTGCGCCCGCATCCGCGCCCGCACGGCCTCGTCCCGCCAATTGCCGGAAAGCGCCATTCCCATCAGCTTGCCCCAGAGCAGACTATCGGTCGGTGTCCAGCTTTCCGGGGCAGGGAACACTAAATATTCGGGCGGCAAGGCACCCTTGCGTTGATACAGGTAGCTATTGACCCCCTCGGCATAGGCAATCAGCGCGGCCCGCGTTTCTGCCGATAGATCGACGAAATCACGCGCGGCCAAAGCCCGGAGGCCGAGCGTGCGCATAAACCGGTCGTTTTCCAACCCCATCGAACCGATGGCTTCCGCAAGGCGGCCGGAGGCGACGCGGCGCATCAAATCCATCTGAAACAGCCGGTCCTGGGCATGGACATACCCTAAGGCCCGATACCCATCGGCGGCGGTGCGGGCAAAGATATGCGGTACGCCGTCGCTATCCCGGTAAATGCCAACCTCGTGCTGAAGCCCGGCAACGGCGACGCGCCCGGTGATTTCAGGCAGGCCGGTCCGCAGATAAAACCACAGCGCCGCCAACGCGAGGACCGGCACGAGCAGAACGCCGATCAGGAGACGCCCCCAACGCCGCCCCCGTATCCGTGGTCCTGTTCGCCCGTACCCGATCCGCGTCATGCTCCCCGTCCTCTTTTTCACGCCTCCTATAGCAGAAACCGCGCGGGTTTGCCGCTGATTCCGCAGCGAAACTTGCCCGGCGGTAGTCGGTGGACGCAGGGAGCGATCGTGATTTATTTCTTAATTTTTATGTATTCATCGCGATGTTTTGATCGATAGTAGGCATATGAAACGATAGTCATAAATATACGAATTGTTAATATCATGTCTCCTGGGCTCTAATAATTTTTTAAGTATTGTTCGGTTAAATAGACGGATCGCGTTTAGGGAGGGGCCTACCCATGCAAATGTTTCGCAATCTGACTTTGACCGGAAAACAGGTGCTCGTATTAAGCGTTATGGCGCTGGTCACCCTGTTCATCGGTCTCTTCGGTGTGCAGTCGGTCCGCACGGGCGAGCATCTTGCATCTCTCGCCAATCGCTACCAACGGGTCGCTTTACAAGCCGAAACCGCCAACCGGCTGATTACTGCCGTCGTGATGGATAGTCGCGGCATTTACATGTCCACCGCCCCGGCAGAGATGGAGCGATTCGCCCCGGCGTTGCTCGGTAATCTCGTTAAGTTGGAACAGACCGTTCAGGAGTGGCGTGATCTGATCGATCCCGCAGAGCGAGCCGACTTTAACAAAGCATCCGCGCTGATCGCAGAGTTTGCAAAATTTCGCCGCGAGTTAGTGCGCTTAGGCCGCGAGGTGTCGATCCCTGAAGCCCGCGCCTTTGGCGATAATGAGGCTAATCGGCGAAACCGGCAGGCTTTGAATGCCGAAGTTGATCGCTTATCCGAAAAGGCCGAGGCAGACGGCCATCGGACGCTCGCTGAACTCGAAGCCTATTTCGCGCAGCGGATTGTCATTTTTGCCGCCCTAATCGCCCTGGCGATTGGCGCCGGGTTTACGGTTGGCCTACTGATGGTCCGCCGTCAGATCATCTCGCCGCTGAAGGCCTTGACCGACCGCATGGGGGCTATGAGCGACGGTACGCTCGATCAACCGATAGAGGACGGTGGCCGCCGCGACGAAATTGGGGCGATGCTCCGCTCCATCGAAGGGTTCCGGGTCGGGCTATTGCGCTCGCAAGAACTCGCCCGGAAGCAGCGGGAAGCCGCCGAGGCCGAAGAACGCCGCCGCCAGATGACCGACCGCGCGACCCACTCTTTCACCGGCAATATCGACGCGATCCTAGTCAACCTCGGGAAAGCCTCCGAACGGGCCAATGGTATTGCCCGAACGATGCGCGACTATGCCGACCATACGGCGCAGCAGTCGCAACTGGTTGCCGGAACCGCTCGGCAAGCTTCGGCGAACGTGCAGACCGTGGCGACGGCGGCGGAAGAACTGTCGGCATCGATTGCCGAAATCGGCCGCCAGGTCGAACAATCGGCGGCGACGACCTACAGGGCGGTGCAGGAAGCCGAGCGCACCGATAAGATCGTGCAGAATCTCGTGCAGTCGGCCCACCATATTGGTGAAGTAGTGACGATCATCAATCAGATCGCCGGACAGACCAATCTTCTGGCGCTGAATGCCACCATCGAAGCGGCGCGCGCCGGGGATGCCGGGAAAGGGTTTGCGGTGGTCGCCTCGGAAGTGAAGGCGCTTGCCAACCAAACAGCCCGGGCGACCGAGGATATTGGCCAACAAGTCACGCAAATTCGGGCCGCATCCGATGAAGCCGCCAAGGCGATCCACGGGATCGGCGAGATCATCACTGAAGTTTCCACCATTGCCGGGGCAATTGCGTCTGCCGTGGAGCAGCAGGGGGCGGCAACGTCTGAAATCGCCCGCAATGTTCAGGAAGCGGCGCGCGGGGCGGAACTCATGACCGATACCATCGGCACAATGGCCAAGGCCGCCCTTGAAACCGGCTCTGCTGCTGAAATGATGCTGGAGTCGGCGGGCGAACTACAAGCTGCGTCGGTGGGTATCCAGAAGTCGGTCGGAACGTATGTGCAGGAAGTGAAACTCGCGGCCTAACCGGTCGATCCTATCGCCCCTTGATCCCGGGGCAAGCCCGATGCGGCGACCGGGGCAGGGGGCGATGAGGCCTCGGGTCTCAAGAGACAATTGGCATCGGTCCGGCTTGCCTCGAGACCAGCGAGATAGGCAGATAGCCGCATTTGGATCGACCGCAGCCCATCTATAAACTGCTGATCAATCGGCAGCTCGGGCCGGAGCACACTATTCTTGCGGGCAACCGCCTTGTTAATGATGCCGACATTAGACTTAATGCTGACCGTCAATCGGTAGGCGGAGGAGCCGAGGGAAAAAATTTTCTCAATGTGATCGCCAAAATAGAAATAAATGTCAGGAAGAATGCTATCCCGACGCTTCATGTGGATGGCGATAATTTCATTAATCTGAAAATTAACGCTGAGAATGTCATGCGTCAATTTTTCATAAGTTTCGTTTTTCTCTTCCCGGCGTCGATTGTTTTCATGCCACCGGGGTAAATAGGCCGCCCCGCCGACCGCGAGAACAGACCCGATGGCCTGAATCCATGCCGCAACATCCGAAGCCCCCATGCCCGCCCGGGCCGAAAGATACTGTCCGGCCAATACCAGCGTGACGATCCCAAACAGAACCGCCGCATAGCCAATGCGTATCTCCGCTAGTTTCCCACGGATCATTGCTGTCCCCGCACCGCCAATTGTCTGTCGGCATATCGCGACGCGGCACGGAAACAGCAATAGGCGGCCTGGGAGACCACCCAGCCCGGTAAGCCCTACAGGGTAAGGCAGCACGATTAACGCGCAGCTATCGTGATGATTGTCGTTTTGCCCTAGAAGAGCGGTTGGCGGAAGGGATGAGATTCGAACTCACGGTACGGTTTAACCCGTACAACGGTTTAGCAAACCGTCGCCTTCAGCCACTCGGCCACCCTCCCGCCGGAGATACAACCGCTTTGGTCGAGCTGAAAACACACGACGTATGCGAGGGATTGTCTAGCCGCCGAAGGGGCAGACTGTCAACCCGTTTAGCTTTCGGCAGTGCTTAGCCGCTGGCGCTCGGCAATCCAATCGCGCACGGTATGGAGATCGTCCATCACGTGATGGGCCACGTCGCGCAGGCTATCGGTCGGGGCGATCAGGTCCGGCACCATGATCACGGTCATGCCAGCGGCCCGCGCGGCGCGCAGACCGTTCGGACTATCTTCGAGGGCGAGGCAGCGGGCCGGGTCCACGTCCAGCAGTTTGGCGGCCTTCAAATAAGGGTCGGGCGCGGGTTTACCCGCCGCCACTTCGTCGCCGCCGACAAGCCCGTGGAAGCGGTCGAACAGGCCAACCTTGGTGAGCTTATAGATCGCATTCTGCCGCGCCGTAGAGGTAGCGACGGCGCGTGGAAAGGCGTGGGCCTCTAGATGATCGAGCAGTTCACCGACGCCGGGTTTTAGGGGAATAGCGTCATGGCCGCCGATGGCGTGCCAGTGGTGATCGATACGGACATTGAGCGCCTCGTGATCCCAATCGGGGCCATAATGATCCTTTAGCCGCGCTTCCGCCGAACGACGGTTGAGACCGATGAGCGAGAGGAACACGGCGTCGTTCATCTCAACGCCCAAATCCGCCGCTGCCAATTGCCAGACGGTGCGGAACATCCGCTCGCTATCCAGCAACAACCCATCCATATCGAAAATTACGGCGTCGAACGGCATTCTACTTCCTAACTCGGGCTCCAAGCGGAAACGCAGCGCGGCAGCCCTACCGCACCGAGGGCGGACGCTAGCAGGGCTGTGTCTTCGCGACCCGTGAAAAAGGCGCAGGACGGACCGTCGCACCAGTCGGGCACCACATCGCGCACCCGCCGGGCAATGGCGGCGCCGCTGTCGAGAAACCGGACCGTGGGGGCGACAGCTTCCAAGGCGGGGCGCAGGAGCGGGAAATGGGTGCAGCCGAGGATAATCGTATCAAGCCCCGTAACTGCCGTCAGCGGCGTAAGCTCGGTAGCTATCGCCGCAGGGTCGGGGAGAATGCCGCGCAGGGCGGCTTCGGCCATCAGCACCAGTTTGGCCGACCCATGCCGATGCAAGGTTACACCGTCGCCGTAACGCGCCATCAGGTCTTCGATATAGGGCCGGTTCACCGTCGCGGGGGTGGCGAGCAAGCCAATGATCTTGCTGGCTGACGTTTCGCAGGCCGGTTTCACGGCGGGGACCGTGCCAATCACGGGGATCGTTAACCGATCGCGCAGGGCGGGCAGGGCGATGGTGCTGGCGGTGTTGCAGGCGACCACCAGTGCGCAGGGGGCGAGCGCCGTGCAGGCGTCCGACAGCAGGCCGACGATTCGGTCGAGCAGTAAGCTGTCGGGCTTGGTGCCATAGGGCAACCAAGCGCTATCGGCGAGATAGGCGATAGCGCCGCTTGGGTGGCTTTCCCGCAGCGCTTGGACGACCGAAAGGCCACCCAGGCCTGAATCGAAGACGAGCAGCGGGCGCGTCATCTTATTCGGGGGAGGTCGGGGGCAAAGCCCCCGACGGTCCCTAACCCTCCAGCTTTGCGCGCAGCAGGTCGTTCAGCATGCCCGGGTTGGCCTTGCCGCCGGTGGCTTTCATCACCTGACCGACGAAGAAGCCGAACAGCTTGTCCTTCCCGCTGCGGAACTCCGCCACCTTGTCGGCATTCTTCGCCAGAATATCGTCGATAGCGGCTTCGATGGCGCCGGTATCGGTGACCTGACGCAACCCACGCTTTTCCACTATCTCCGCCGCGCTTTCACCGGTTTCCAGCATGATCTGGAAAACGTCTTTAGCGATCTTGGTGGAGATGGTGTTGTCGGCGATCAGGTCGATCAGCCCGCCCAAGGCTTCCGCCGAAACCGGCGGTTCCTCGATGGTCTTGCCGAGCTTATTGAGCGCGCCGAACAGTTCCACCGTCACCCAATTGGCGGCGGTTTTGGCATCGCGGCCCTTGGCGACCGCTTCGAAATACAGCGCGGTTTCCTTTTCGGCAACCAGCACGCTAGCGTCGTAGCGCGACAGGCCGAGGGCCATGTAGCGGTCGCGGCGGGCGTCTGGCAGTTCCGGCATCGCCGCGCGGGCGGCATCGATCTCGGCGGGGTCGATTTCGAGCGGCAGCAGGTCGGGGTCGGGGAAATAGCGATAGTCATGCGCCTGTTCTTTGGAGCGCATGGCGCGGGTTTCGCCCTTGGCACTATCCCACAGCCGCGTTTCCTGGCGGATGGAGCCGCCGTCTTCCAGAATTTCGATCTGGCGGCGGGCTTCGTAATCAATCGCCGCCGCGACGAAGCGGATGGAATTAACGTTCTTGATTTCGCAGCGCGTCCCAAACTCCGCGCCTGGACGGCGGACGGAGACATTGGCGTCGCACCGCATCGAGCCTTCTTCCATATTGCCGTCGCAGGTTTCGAGATAGCGCAGGATAGCCCGCAGCTTCTTGAGGTAGGCGGCGGCTTCTTCCGACGAGCGGATATCCGGCTCCGACACGATTTCCATCAGCGCGATGCCCGACCGGTTCAGGTCGATGTAGGACAGGCGCGGGTCTTGATCGTGCAGTGACTTACCCGCATCCTGCTCTAGGTGCAGGCGGGTGATGCCGATGCGCTTTTCCGTACCGTCCGCCAGATCGATCATCAGATGCCCGTCCGAGACGATCGGCTGGGTGAACTGCGAGATCTGATAGCCCTGCGGCAGATCGGCGTAGAAGTAATTCTTGCGGTCGAAGACCGACAGCGTGTTGACCGTGGCGTTGATGCCAAGGCCGGTCTTGATCGCCTGTTCGACGCAGACGCGGTTGATCACCGGCAGCATGCCCGGCATGGCGGCATCGACGAAGGAAACCTGCGCATTGGCGTCGGCGCCGAAGGCGGTTGCCGCGCCAGAGAACAGCTTGGCCTTGGAAATCACCTGGGCATGCACTTCCAGCCCGATGACCATTTCCCAAACGCCGGTCTTGCCCTGAATGAGGTTCTTGTTTTCGGACATGCTCATTAAGCTCCCTGGCCGAAGCTGGGACGGGCGCTGAACTGCGCGGCCGTTTCCAGCACGCCGCCGACGCGGATCAAAGTTTCTTCATCAAAGGGCTTGCCCAGCAGTTGCAGCCCCAGCGGCAACCCATCGCCCGACAGACCCGCCGGAACTGCGAGGCCTGGCAAGCCAGCAAGGCTGGCCGGCACGGTGAAGACGTCGTTGAGATACATGGCGATGGGATCGTCATTCTTCTCATTCAACCCGAAGGCCGGGGTCGGCGCGGTCGGGGTCAACAGCACGTCACACTGCTCGAAGGCCTTCTTGAAATCGTCGGCAATCAGCGCGCGGACCTTTTGCGCCTTTAGGTAATAGGCGTCGTAATAGCCCGCCGACAGCACGTAAGTGCCGATCAGGATGCGGCGCTGCACTTCATGGCCGAACCCGGCAGCGCGGGTGTTTTCGTACATTTCGTCCAGCGTATTGCCCGGCACGCGCAGCCCGAAGCGCACGCCGTCGTAGCGCGCCAGATTGGCGGAGGCTTCGGCGGGGGCGATGATGTAATAGGTCGCCAGCGCGTATTTGGTGTGCGGCAGCGAGACGGAAACCACCTCCGCCCCCGCCTGCTTCAGCCAGTCGATCCCCTGATCCCACAGCTTCAAGATTTCGGGGTTAGTGCCGTCCACCCGATATTCTGCCGGAATACCGACCTTCAGCCCGCGAATATCGCCGGTTAAGGCTTTGCTGAAATCCGGCACCGGAAGATTGGCGCTGGTCGAATCCTTGGGGTCGAACCCGGCCATGCTGGTCAGCATCAGCGCCGCATCCTTGACCGAGCGGGTCATCGGCCCGGCCTGATCGAGCGAGGAGGCGAAGGCGACGATGCCCCAGCGCGAGCAGCGGCCATAGGTCGGCTTCAGCCCGACAATCCCGCAGAAGGCTGCGGGCTGGCGGATCGAGCCGCCCGTATCGGTCCCCGTCGCGCCCATGACGCCGCGCGCCGCGACAATCGCCGCCGATCCACCGGAGGAGCCGCCGGGGACCAAATCGACGTCTGCCCCTGTGCGCTTCCACGGCGAAATCACCGGCCCGTGGTAGGAGGTGCCGTTCGACGAGCCCATGGCAAATTCATCGAGGTTCAGCTTGCCGAGGCTGATCGTCCCGGCGGCCTTCAGCTTGCCCGAAACGGTCGATTCGTAAGGAGGGACGAAGCCATCGAGAATATGGCTGGCCGCCGTGGTCCGCACGCCTTCGGTGCAGAACAGATCTTTGATCCCAACGGGAATACCGTCCAGCGCCCCTGCCGTGCCAGCCGCGCGCCGGGCATCGGAGGCTTTGGCCGCCTCGCGCGCCAGATCGAAGGTTTCGGTGATATAGGCGTTCAGCGGGCGGGCGGCTTCCGACGCAGCAATATGCGCGTCGGTCAGTTCAACCGAGGTAAACTGTTTCGCGGCCAGCCCATCCAGGGCCTCGGCAATGGTCAGATCGGTCAGCTTGGTCATTATTCAACCACCTTCGGAACCGTGAAGAACCGGCCTTCCGCCGACTGCGGGGCGTTTTTCAGCACTTTTTCGTGCTGGTCCGGTTCGGTCACCACATCGTCGCGCATCGGCAATTTCATATTCACGACGCGGGCGAGCGGCGCCACGCCATCGGTATTCACTTCACCCAATTGCTCGATCCACCCCAGGATCGCCGAAATTTCGGTGGCCAGCGGGGCGAGGTCTTTTTCCTCGATCTTGATGCGTGCCAGAGTGGCGACGCGGCGTACCGTGTCTTGATCCAAGGCCATGACGGGCGCGACCTTCCTGCAAACGAAACTAAAACAACCGGGTGGATTGCTAACACCCCAGGCGCGGGCGGCGCAACAGCGGCGCGTTTATTTTCAATAGATGGCCAGGGTTCGCGCGGCTTACGCCAGCGTCCACAGGCCAAAACCGGCAAGACCGAGGGCCGCGAGGGCGTTTAGCAGCGCCAGACGGGGCGGCGATAGGCGCGGGCGTAACCATCCCGCCGCCAGAACCAAAGCCAAAAGGCTGCCGAAGGTGCTCGTGACCAACCCGGCGGCAAGGGCCAGCCGGTCGCTTAACCCGGCTTCCATCCCGCCGAGGGAGGAAAACAGCCCACCAAAATAAAGAATGGTCAGCGGGTTGCTGAGCGTCAGCGCCATAACCGTCAGCACGTCACCGAGAAAGCTCGTTTCGGCCACAACATCGGCTGCCATCCGCTGTTTGGCGCGGCTGCGCCAAGCGCCCCAGGCCAACCAGAGCAGCAGCAGTCCGCCGCCGATCTGCACGGGCAGCGCCACGATCTGCACCCAGGCGCCCAGAGCCGCAAGGCTGAACAGGGCGATCAGCGCATAGGTTGCATCGGCGAGCGAGGCCCCGAGCGCGACGGCGAACCCGCGATGAAAGCCGCCTTGCAGAGAGCGGTCGAGGCACAGCAGCGCAATCGGCCCGACCTGTATCGCCAGCAGCAGCCCCAGGGCGAACCCCTGGCCGTAAAAACCGAGCATCGCCTTATTCCTCCGGCGGTAGGGGCAGCGGCAGGGCCAGGGTTTCCTTGGCCGTCGAGAGGGCGAGCATCGTATGGCTGCGCACGATGCCCGGCAGGCGCTTGATGCGGTCCGAGATCAAGGCTTCCAGCCCGGCAACGCTACCCGCGCGCACTTTCAGCAGATAGGACCAATCGCCGGTGATGTGGTGGCATTCGAGCACCGAAGGGTCAGCCGCCATCGCCGCACGAAACCCGTCGTCGCGGCTTGGGGTGTCGAGCGCAACGAAAATAAAGGCCAGCAGGGTCATATCGACCGCCTGCGGATCGGCCTGCCCAACGATCTTTACGGCGCCGCTGGCGGTCAGTCGCTTTAGCCGCTCGTTTACCGCCGATTGGCTAAGGCCGGTGCGGGCCGCCAGGGTGGCTTGCGACAGACGGCCATCCTGCTGCAGGAGGGCGATAAGATTCCGGTCGATCTGATCCATCTCCGGATGTTAAATCTGCTTATATCGATTATCAACGATAATTTATCGTTTTTTGACCTTCGAAGGAGATCGTTTCGCGGCGTCGACGGCTAATCTTACCCAAGGGCCGAGGGTATCGGGCGCTTGCTGATCCATCGGGATGCGGTAGTAGGGCATGGTTACCAGGGTGCCCTTATCGTTCGTATAGTCGAAGGGCGAAAATCCGGCGTCGGCAAACCGGGCTTTTGTCTGAGCATCGACCTTCAAAAACAGGCCATCGTAAAGCCACAGGCCAAAGATCTTATCGTCAAGGTAAAAACCGTAGCCGCCGAACATGCCGCGCGGGCGCACTTCGCCCTGATCGGCTAGGCAAACCTGAAGCAGCAGAACGGCGGCGGAAACCGGGGCGGGAAGGGGTTTGGCCATGATCAGCGCCTTAAAACCTGGACGGTATTGCCCCGTAAGACGGCCGTTCCCGCCGGTCGGAAGCCAAGTTTCTCCGCGACCCGCAGGGAGGGGTGATTTTCGGGATCAATAATGCAGAAGGCCGCGGGCAGCCCCTGCGCCTCGGCCCAGGCAAAGACCGCCTGCATGGCTTCGGTCGCATAGCCCTTGCCCTTATGCTCCGGGTGAATGGTCCATCCGGCTTCGGGTTCGCCGTGGAACGGCGGATCCATCTCACGCCGATAATCCCCCAGCCCGGCACTGCCAACGAAGGCGCCGCTCGCCCGATCCTCGATGGCCCAATAGCCGTACCCGATGGCGGCCCAATGGCCGATATGCCGAAGAATGCGGAACCAGACATCGTGACGTGACCCGATGACGCCGCCGCCGATATGGCGCACCGTTTCGGGATGGGTCCAGAGCGCGGTCATCGGCTCCCAATCGTCGGCGGTATGCATGCGCAGGCGCAGGTGGGGGGTTTCGAGCAGGGGGGCTAGGGTCGGCACGCCTCGGTCTCCGGCATTGTTTTACGGCGGATACCAGTGCTAGGACAGGTTATGGCTCTTGTCGACCTTCCCGAACTCGCCGCGGTCCTGACCGCCCGCCGCCGCCTGCTGGGGCTTGACCTTGGCACCAAAACCATCGGGCTTGCCATTTCCGACGGTCTCGGCCTGTCGGCCACCCCGGTCGAAACCATTCGCCGAACGAAGTTTACGGCGGATGCCGACGCGCTGTTGAAGCTCTGCACAGCCCGCGAGGTTGGCGGGCTGGTATTCGGCCTGCCGGTGAATATGGATGGATCAGAAGGGCCGCGCGCCCAATCCACCCGCAGTTTTATCGATAATCTGTCGGAAAAGACCGGTCTGCCGATGGCCCTTTGGGACGAACGCCTTTCAACCGTCGCCGTCACCCGCTTGATGTTGGAAGCCGACCTGTCCCGCGCCCGGCGGGCGGAGGTGGTAGATAAAATGGCCGCCGCTTATATCCTGCAAGGCGCGCTGGATCGATTGCGTTTCGCCCGGAGCTAACCGTCTTACGATTTTGCTCGAGGTTTTCTGTTATACGTATTGAATCTAAACATTATTGCAGTTAGGGTGACTGGAAATTCCAGCGCCGGGGGCCTTATGACTCTCCTGACCTCGACCACGCCGAAAACCGGCAAACCCTTGGCTATCCGCCGTCCTCGGCGCGATAATCAGCGTATGACCGCGCCGCGCCTGACGGTGAAGATCCAGGGCCAGTATTACCAGACCTTGGACTGGTCTTACGGCGGTCTGCGCCTTAGCCTGCCGCCGACCAGCGTCGTGCCGCAGCCGCCGCTGATGGGCATTATCATCGGCTCGGACGACGACATCGGCGTGTTTAGCGGCACGATCACCCGCGTCGATCCGGCCAACCGCTCGATCTCGATCCACTTTATCGAAGTGAGCGACGATACCTTCGATTTGCTAGATCGGCTGGTGCGGGAAAAGCTGGTCGGCGCGGTGGTTTAAGCCGCGACGAACAATCCCCCGCGCACGGTTAGCGCAACCCGCGCCCCCGGCGTCGGCACTAAGTCGAGCGTCGGGCCGCGCGGCACTTCGATGCTCAGCGCCTGACCGTCGTCGGTCTCCACCTCGACCCGCAGCATCGCCCCAACGAGCGTGACGTGTTTGACCACCGCCGGGCCGTGCGGGTCCGGGGCAAGCGTCAGAAGATGCGGACGAACGAACAGGGTGCCGTCCCCCTCCGTCTCACGTTCCGCCAGATTGATGCTAGCGGCATCGGCAATTGGCGTATTCTGAACCTTCACCCGGCCCGCCTGAAGCGAAGCGCGCAGCTCGTTGGTTTCCCCGAGGAACCGATAGACGAAGGCATTGGCGGGTGCGTCGTAAAGCTCCTGCGGCGCGCCGATCTGCTCGATCCGCCCCTGGCCCATCACCACCACCCGGTCGGCGAGGTCCAGCGCTTCCTCCTGATCATGGGTGACGAAAATCGTCGTCATCCCCAGGCGGCGGTGTAGATCGCGCAACCAGCGGCGTAATTCACGGCGGACCTTGGCATCGAGCGCACCAAAGGGTTCGTCGAGCAGCAGCACCTGCGGCTCGATAGCCAGCGCCCGCGCCAGGGCGACGCGCTGACGCTGCCCGCCCGAAAGCTGGGTCGGGTAGCGGTCCGCCAGCCAATCGACCTGTACGAGGTTCAAAAGCTCGTGAACGCGCTTTTGAATTTCGGCTTCCGGCGGTCGGGTTTTCGCCGGGCGGACGCGCAGACCGAAGGCGACATTCTCAAAAACCGTCATATGCCGGAACAGGGCATAATGCTGGAAGACGAAGCCGACATCGCGGTCGCCGGGCAGATGCCCCGCCACATCGCGGGTGCCAAAGCGAATGCTGCCCGCGTCCGGCTGCTCCAGCCCAGCAAGCAGACGGAGCAAAGTGGTTTTCCCCGACCCGGACGGGCCAAGGATCGCCAGCAACTCGCCGTTATTGATCGTCAGATCGACGCCATGCAGGGCGGTGAAGGTTCCAAAGCCTTTGATGAGACCGCTGACGGTAATATCCATGCGGATTGCTCCTGGCGTTAGGGTGCGCGCCCCTCGCGCCGTTCCAACACGGCATCGAGCAGGCTTTTGGCAACCAGCGTCACCAGTGCCAGCAAAGCCAGCAGCGAAGCGACGGCAAAGGCCCCCGTGAACGCATATTCGTTATACATGATTTCGACGTGCAGCGGCATCGTGTTGGTTTCGCCCCGGATGTGCCCAGAGACGACCGACACCGCGCCAAATTCCCCCATCGCCCGGGCGTTGCACAGAAGCACGCCATAGAGCAGGCCCCAGCGGATATTCGGCAGCGTCACCCGCCGGAAAATCTGCCAGCCGGACGCACCGAGAACGCGGGCCGCTTCCTCTTCCTGCCGTCCTTGCTCCTGCATCAGCGGGATCAACTCGCGTGCAACGAAGGGGAAGGTGACGAAGATCGTTGCCAGGATAATGGCAATCGGGGTGAAGAGAATCTGAATATCATGGTCGCGCAGCCAAGGGCCGAACCAGCCCTGCAAGCCGAACAACAGCACGAAAATCAGACCGGCGATCACCGGCGATACGGAAAAGGGCAGGTCGATCAGGGTGATCAGCAGGCTCTTGCCCTTAAAGTCGAACTTGGTGATCGCCCAGGCCGCCGTCACGCCGAAGATCAGGTTCAGCGGCACGGCAACGGCGGCGGTCAGCAAGGTCAGCTTGATCGCGGCCCAAGCGTCGGCATCGGTCAACGCGGCAAAATAGGCTTTGATGCCTTGCCGGAAGGCTTCGGTGAACACCAGCGCCAACGGCAGCACGACGAGGGCAAATAAGAAGGCGAGCGCGACTGTAATCAGCAGCAGCCGCACCCAACGCGGTTCGGTCGGTGGGGCCATTACGACGCCTCCTCGTGCCGGCGGGACCAGCGCTGTAAGCCATTAAGGGCGAGCAGCATCAAAAAGGCAAAGCCCAGCATCACCGTCCCGATGGCCGTCGCTTCGGCGTAGGAGAATTCTTCGAGCTTGATCACGATCATCAAGGGCGCGATTTCCGACACCATCGGTAGATTGCCCGCAATGAAGATCACCGATCCATATTCGCCGACAGCGCGAGCGAAGGCGAGGGCCGCCCCCGTCACCAGAGCCGGAAACAGCGAGGGCAACAGCACCCGCCGCACGGTCTGCCAGCGGCTCGCGCGCAGGCACAGGGCCGCTTCTTCCACCTCCGGGTCGAGATCGGCCAGCACCGGCTGCACCGTTCGTACAACGAAGGGAAAGCCGACGAAGATCATCGCGACGATCACACCAAGCGGCGTATAGGCAACTTGGATGCCCAGTTTGGCCAGCGGCGCCCCCAGCCAACCGTTTTCGGCAAACAGCGTGGTGAGCGAAATCCCGGCCACCGCCGTCGGCAGGGCAAAGGGAATATCCACCAGCGCATCGGCAATCCGGCGACCGGGGAAGCGATAGCGCACCAGCACCCAGGCGATGATCGCGCCGAATACGGCATTGATCAGCGCCGCGATCAGCGACCCGCCGATGGAGAGCCGCAGCGCTGCCAGCACGCGCGGGCTGCTGATGGCGTGAAAGAAAGCGTCCCAGCCAAGGGTCGCCGATTTCAGCACCATGCCGCCCAAGGGAATGAGCACGATGGCGCTAAGCCAGAAGAGGGTCAGCCCGAGGCTAAGCCCAAAGCCGGGAAGAACGGAGGGCTGCTTCCAACGCCAGCGCCGCCGAAGAAGGGGCGACGCTGGGGCCGAAGCCTGCTCAACTGTGGGTGGCAGGGTTGTCATCCCCTTACTTTATGATGTCGTCGAAGGTGCCGCCATCGGCGAAATGAACCTTCTGGGCATTCCGCCAGCCGCCGAACTGCCCGTCGATGGTCACAAGTTCCAGCTTCGGGAACTTATCGGCGACCTTGGCGGCTACCGAGGCGAGACGTGGGCGGTAATAATGCTTTGCCGCCAGTTCCTGACCTTGCTCGGTATAGAGGAACTGGAGGTAGGCATCGGCCACGGCGCGGGTGCCGCGCTTATCGACCACCTTATCGACGATGGCGACCGGCGGTTCGGCCAGGATGGATAGCGACGGCACGACGATATCGAACTTATCCGGCCCGAGTTCGTTCAATGCCAGAAACGCCTCATTCTCCCACGCCAGCAGCACATCGCCGATATTGCGCTGCACGAAGGTGATGGTGGACGCACGGGCGCCGCTATCGAGCACCGGAACGTTCTTATAGAGCTTGCGCACGAACTCCTTGGCCGTCGCATCGCTGCCACCCGGCTGCTTTAGCGCATAGGCCCAGGCCGCCAGATAGTTCCAGCGCGCCCCGCCCGAGGTTTTCGGGTTCGGGGTGATGGTCTTCACGTCGCCGCGCAGCAGATCATTCCAATCCTTCACGCCCTTCGGGTTGCCCTTGCGAACCAAGAAAACGATGGTCGAGGTATAGGGCGACGAATTATCGGCATACTGCTTCTGCCAATCCGGGCGCAGCAGACCTTTATCGGCGATTTCATCAATGTCATAGGCCAGCGCGAGCGTCACGACATCCGCCCCCAGCCCGTCGATGACGGAGCGGGCCTGTTTGCCCGACCCGCCGTGCGAGGCTTTAACCGTCAGCGTATCGCCGCTTTTCGCTTTCCACTGTTCCCGAAACACTTTGTTCACGTCGGCATAAAATTCGCGCGTCGGGTCGTAGGAGACATTGAGCAGCGATACGTCGGCGGCGAAACTGGGCAAGGCGGCCAGGGCAAGCGCCCCGGCGAGAACAGTACGGCGGAACAGGGTCATCGGAGCCTCCGTCAATTGGTTCTGTCTTAGATATAGGCAGGACCGAGAACATAGTTCTCGTGGCGGCGGGCGAATTGAGCCTGCGCATAGGTTAGCAGCATATCGGTCGCATCTTCCAGGCTAAGCGTGGCGGTATCGAGCCGAAGGGCTGGGTCTTGCGGCGCTTCATAGGGCGACGAGATGCCGGTGAAATTCGGGATTTCCCCGGCCTGGGCGCGCTTATAAAGCCCCTTGGGATCGCGGGCGATGCAGGTTTCGAGCGCGGCATCCACAAAAATTTCGTGGAAGGCATCGCCGATGATTTGCTCCGCCAAATCCCGATCCGCCTGGCGCGGCGAAATCAGGCTTGCGATGACGATCAGCCCGCTATTCGCGAGCAGTTTGGCGACTTCTGCCGTGCGGCGTACCTGTTCGGCACGGTCTTCGGCGGAAAAGCCAAGGTCACGCGACAGGCCGAGGCGCAGCGTATCGCCATCCAGCACTGTGGCGAGACGGCCCTGGTCGGTCAGCTTGCGCAGCAGGCGCTGGGCAATAGTGGATTTGCCCGACCCAGAGAGGCCGGTCAGCCATAGCACGCCGCCGCTATGCCCGTTGAGGGCGGCGCGTTCTTCCGGCGTTACGCTGGTTTCGGGGGCGGAGAGAACAACTTCGGCCAAATCCTCAACGATACCGCCGCCGACCAAGCGATAGTCGCGCGCCAAGACGGCACGGCCCAAGCGCGGATTATCGGCAAAACGGTCGCCGATGATCGGACGGCGGCTGTGCAGAGTGACGCGGGCGATACCGCCGCTTTCGAGCTTGCCAGGGCCTTCAGATTGATTGAGGGCGAGGCTTTCAAGGTCCAGCGCCTCATCGATCCGGCGGACGGTGACTTCGTTCGACGCCGTGCCGAGCCGCAAAGTCAAGCGGTCGCCTTCGTTGAGGGCCGACCGGTCGAGCCAGAAAATCCGCAGGGTGATCACATGTCCTTGCCGAGCGCTGGTGTCGCCTTCGGTGATCAGCGCACCGCGTTCGACGAAGACATCTTCATCGACCGCCAGCGCCACGCTTTCACCCGCTATGGCCGAAAGCTTCGGCACGGTCAGGTTCCAGCCCTCAAGCCCGGCGACCTTCACGGTGCGGTTGCCCGGCAGCAGGCGAATGGTATCGCCGACGCGCAACCGCCCGGTTTCGATACGCCCGACGACGATGCGCCGCTCGCCCCGGCGATAAAGGTCTTGCACCGGCAGGCGCAGCGGCTGCGCCGATAGGCTGGGACGGCCCGCGAAATTATCGAGCGCTTCCAACAGCGACGGGCCTTTGTACCAGGGCGTCTGCGGGCTGACCGCGACGATACCGTCGCCATGCCGGGCCGATAGCGGAATGAGAGCGGTCGGATTGATGCCGATCGACCGCAGATAGCCACCAACGTCATCGACCACCTGGGCGAAGCGCGCTTCGTCATGGTCGATCAGATCAATCTTATTCACGGCGACCGCCACCTGGGTAATCCCCAGTAGGCGCAGCAGATAGGCGTGACGGCGGGTCTGTTCGGCCAGCCCGGCGCGCGCATCCACCACCAGAATGGCGGCATCGGCGGCGGCGGCGCCCGTCACCATATTCTTCAGGAATTCCTTATGCCCCGGCGCGTCGATAATGACGTAGCGGCGCTTCGGCGTCGTGAACCAGACCTGCGTAGTGTCGAGCGTAATGCCCTGGTCGCGTTCGATCTGAAGCGCATCCAGCAGATGCGACCATTCAAACACCGATCCGCGCTTGGCGGAGGAGGCTTGCAGGGCTTCGACCGCGCCATCGGCAATCGCGCCGGTATCATGCATCAACCGGCCAACCAGGGTGGATTTCCCATGATCGACGTGACCGACGATGACGATGGGGAAAGCGGTTGTCTGGCTCATAGATACCCCCCGGCGCGCAGGCGTTCGAAGACGTCTTCGGATTCATGGTCCATCGTGCGGCCCGACCGTTCGGACGTGCGGGTCGCGGCGAGTTCGGCGATAATTTCGTCGATAGTGGCGGCCGTGCTGTCGAACGGCTCGGTGATACCTTTTTCCCCCAGCGACCGATAGCGCTTGCCGTTCTTGGCGAAATAAAGCTCGCAGACCGGGATGCCTTCGCGGCGGATGTACCGCCAAATATCCAGCTCGGTCCAATGCAGCAGCGGATGAATGCGGATGTGCGTGCCGGGCGGGAAATCGGCGTTGAACTGGTCCCAGAATTCCGGCGGCTGATCGCGCACGTCCCAGGTACCGTCAAGACCGCGCGGGCTAAACACGCGCTCCTTCGCGCGGGTTGCCTGCTCGTCGCGGCGGATGCCTGCGAAAATCCCGGCGAACCCATATTTATCGACCGCTTGGGCTAGGCCCAGGCTCTTGCGCGCGGCAACACGAGCGCCGGGCGGCAGCGTCGGGTCGGTCGCTTCAATCGGCGGGCAGGCGTCGGCGATCAGGTTAAGGTTCCATTCCTTCGCATAACGGTCGCGGAAGGCATAGGTTTCGTCAAACTCCAACCCGGTATCGAGATGGGCGACCGGGAAGGGTAGTTCCCCCAGGAAGGCCTTACGCGCCAGCCAGATCATCACATTCGAATCTTTGCCCAGCGACCACAGCAGGGCGAGGGGGCGAATGCGGGCAAAGGCTTCGCGGAAGATGAAAATGCTCTGCGCTTCCAGCGCGTCGAGGTCGGTCAGCCGGTCGGAACTATTGGCCGGTTCGAGAACCGGCGGTACGGGCGAGGAATGGGACACCGAAGCACCTGATAGAACGGGAGAAACTTGGGGCGGAAGAGGCGTAGCAGGGGCGGGGAACAGCGGAACAACGGGCGTGGCGCGGTGCAGACCGCATTCGGTCTTCTCGCGCCCACGCCAGCGCCCGGCGCGGGCATCCTCCCCCTCCAGCACGGGAGTGGTACAGGAGAGGCAACCAATCGACCGATACCCCTGTTCTACCAGGGGATGCGCGGGCAGACCATGCGTTAGCCGATAGGCCTCCACCTCCGCTTCCGTCCAATCGGAAAGCGGGGAGAGTTTCAGGCGACCGTCTTCCGCCTCGACGCGGGCAATCCCCTGGCGGGTTTGCGCCTGATCGCGGCGGCGGCCTGTCGCCCAAACCGTGTAGGGGCGCAGGGCGAGTGCCAGCGGCTGAACCTTGCGCAGATCGCAGCAGGCATCCGGGTCTTGGTCGAACAGCAGCCCAACCGGGTCGTGCGCGGCGACCGTCTCGGCGTCCGGGCGAATGAGGCGGACGTTGGTCAGCCCAAGCGCCTCGGTCAGCGTATCGCGGTAGCGATGGGTGGCCGGAAACAGCTTCTGGGTATCGAGCGTCAGCACCGGAATGGCCGGATCGACCTGGGCGGCGAGGTGCAGCAGCACCGCTGAGTCGGCGCCGAAGGAGGAGACGAGGGCAAATTTCTCGCCGTGGGCGTCCCACGCGGCGCGGATCAGATCGAGCGCCGATAACGCCTGCCAATCCGACGGGATCGTCGGGGGGATGGAGTGGATCGTCGCAGCATCGGTTACACCCGACATCGGCATCATTCCTTGGCGCGCGGGGCGTGCCCCTCGTTCTGGCTGAACCGAAATTACTGTTCCCAATGATCGAATGTCCAGATAAAACATTATACAATTGTAAATGTAAAAATACAATATCACACGACTATTCTGTTTTATACCGGCTTCCACCCGAATTGACCATCTGCGCACGCCGCCGCTATAAGCAGCCGTTCAAGTCAGAGTGCCCCATGCAGATCACCGAAACCCGAATCCCCGCCGTAAAGCAAATTGTTCCGAAAAAACATGGCGATGCGCGCGGCTATTTCATGGAAACCTTTTCCGCCCCGATCTTTGCCGCTGCCGGTATTACAGAGAGCTGGGTGCAGGATAATCAGTCGCTGTCCGGGCCGAAGGGCACCGTGCGCGGGCTGCACTTCCAGATCGCGCCTGCGGCACAAGCAAAGCTGATCCGCGTCATTCAAGGGGCGATCCTCGATGTCGCCGTGGATTTGCGCCACGGCTCGCCAACCTTTGGTCAGCATGTCGCCGTGGAATTGACGGCTGACGGCGGGGAACAGCTTTATGTGCCCGCCGGGTTCGCGCATGGGTTCTGCACCCTCGCGCCCGATACGGCGGTGGCTTATAAGGTTAGTCACATATACGCGCCCGCAGAAGACAAGGGGCTGCGGTGGAACGACCCCGCCCTTGGCATCGGCTGGCCGGTCACGGAAGCCGAAGCGCTACTGTCGGCCAAAGACCGCCAGCAGCCACTGCTAGCCGATCTGCCCGCCTATTTCACTTACGCCTAAGCCGGAGGACGCTTCCCATGCGCACGATCATCGTTACCGGCGGCGCGGGCTTCATTGGCTCGGCGGTCATTCGGCATATCCTGACGGAGACCGACGCCAGCGTCGTTAATCTCGACAAGCTGACCTACGCCGCGAACCTCGATAGTCTCGCCAAGCTCAGCGATACCCCGCGTTATCGTTTCGAGCAGGCGGACATCACCGACCGTGCGGCGATGGACCGGATTTTGGCGACCTATCAGCCCGACGCCATCATGCATCTGGCGGCAGAAAGCCATGTGGACCGGTCTATCGACGGTCCGGCGGCTTTCATTCAAACCAATATCATCGGTACCTTCACGCTGCTGGAAGCGGCGCTTGCCTATTGGCGGACCTTATCCGCCGAGGCCCAGGCGGCTTTCCGCTTCCACCATATCTCGACCGATGAAGTTTACGGCACCCTGGGCGACGACGGGCTATTCACCGAAGAAACGCCCTATGCGCCCAACTCGCCCTATTCGGCCAGCAAGGCCGCGTCGGACCATTTGGTGCGGGCGTGGCATCATACCTATAAGCTGCCGGTGGTGACCTCCAACTGCTCGAACAATTACGGGCCGTGGCAGTTCCCGGAGAAACTCATTCCGCTGATGACCATCAACGCGCTGAAGGGCAAGCCGCTGCCGGTCTACGGTCAGGGCACCAATGTGCGCGACTGGCTGCATGTGGAAGACCATGCCCGCGCACTTTGGACCATCCTGAATACGGGGGTGCCGGGCGAAAGCTATAACGTCGGCGGCAATTCCGAGCGCAAGAATATCGACGTGGTGACGGCGATCTGCGATCTCGTCGATAAGCTGGCAGGCCCACTTGCATCCGGCCAGAGCCGCCGCTCGCTGATTTCCTATGTGACCGACCGTCCGGGCCATGATGCGCGCTATGCCATCGACGCGAGCAAGATTAAGCAGGAACTGGCGTGGGAGCCGCAGGAAACCTTCGAAAGCGGGCTTGAGGCGACCGTGCGCTGGTATCTCGACAATCCCGAGTGGTGGGAAAAACTGTCGAACGTCTATGCCGGGGACCGCCTCGGGCTCAAGAAAGCCGCGTCATGAGCGGCGCGGTCCTGATCTTCGGTGCCAATGGGCAGGTCGGGCGCGAGCTGCTGCGCGCGGCTTGGCCGGATGGGCTGATGCCGGTCGGCCTGGGACGGGGCGAGGGGGATATCACCGATCCCGCCGCAATTGCTGCCGCCATCGCCACGCATCGCCCCGTTGCCCTGGTGAATGCCGCCGCCTATACCGCCGTCGATAAGGCCGAAAGCGAGGCGGAGACCGCCTTTGCCATCAACCGCGACGGGCCGCGCCATTTGGCGGACGCTGCGGCGCGGGCTGGGATTCCGCTGCTGCATCTCTCGACCGATTATGTCTTCGACGGCAGCAAAGCCGGGGCGTATGCGGAAAGCGACCCGGTGGCCCCCCTCGGCGTCTATGGCGCGTCGAAAGAAGCTGGGGAGCAGGCGATCCGGGCGGCAACGGATCAGCATATCATCCTGCGCACCGCGTGGGTTTTCGGGGCGCTTGGGCATAATTTCGTGAAGACGATGTTCCGTCTTGCCACCACCCGCCCAGAATTGCGCGTCGTCGCCGATCAGCGCGGCTGCCCGACCCCGGCGGCAGCAATTGCGGCGGCATTGGCGACGATCACCGGCGCGCTGCTGCGCGGCAACACGGCCTATGGCACCTATCATTTCGCCGGGGATACCCCCACAAGCTGGCATGGGTTCGCCGAAGCGATCTTCGCGGCAGGGCACCGCTACGGTTGGCCGGTGCCGAAGGTCCACGCGATTGCAACGGCGGATTTCCCCACCCCAGCGCAGCGCCCGGCTAATTCGGTGCTGGACTGCGCCAAGCTGACCGCCGCTTTCGGCATCCCCGCCGCCGACTGGCACGCGGGCCTAAGCGCCATGCTGGCCGAATGCCGGGCAGAAATCGACGCAGGCTTTTCGGCCTTGATTGAGGAAAAGCGATGAAGGGCATCATTCTGGCAGGCGGCTCGGGCACGCGGCTCTATCCCGTCACGGTTGCTGTCTCGAAACAGCTTATGCCGATCTACGACAAGCCGATGATCTATTATCCGCTGTCGATCCTGATGCTGGCGGGCATTCGCGAAATCCTGGTCATCACCACGCCGCACGACGCGCCGCAGTTCGAGAAACTGCTTGGCGACGGCAGCCAATGGGGCCTGAAGATCGCCTATGCCCAACAACCCTCGCCGGACGGGCTGGCGCAAGCCTTCCTGATTGGGGAAGAGTTCATCGCGGGCGACCGCTGCGCCCTGGTGCTGGGCGATAATATATACTTCGGCCACGATCTCGAACCGCTGCTGACGGATGCCGTCGCCCGCCAAAGCGGTGCGACCGTCTTCGGCTATCACGTCCGCGATCCTGAACGCTATGGGGTGGTGGAATTCGACGCGACGGGCAAGGCGATTTCCATCGAAGAAAAGCCAAAGCAGCCGAAAAGCAATTACGCCGTTACCGGCCTCTATTTTTACGATGCCGACGTGGTGGCCCTCGCCAAGCAGGTGAAGCCGTCCGCGCGCGGCGAGCTTGAGATTACCGATCTTAACCGCCTCTATCTCGAACGCGGTGCCCTAACTGTCGAACGGATGGGCAGGGGCTATGCTTGGTTCGACACCGGCACGCATGAAAGCCTGCTGCAAGCGGGCGAATTCGTTCGCACCGTCGAAGAACGCCAGGGCCTGAAAATCGCCTGCCCGGAGGAAATCGCCTGGCGCAAGGGGTTCATCTCCTCAGAACAAGTGCGCACCCTCGCCGCGCCGATGGCGAAGAACGGCTATGGCCAGTATCTGCTGCGGATGATTGAGGGGCGGGGGCAATAAGGCGGGGCTTTGCCCCGGCCCCCACTTAAGGGGCTACCGCCTCTAACGTCATACCAATTTCGCCCGCCGCTTGATCAGGGCCATTGGGCTCCAGCTTAGCACCCGGGCGATGCGGAACGCTCCGACACGGGTTTTCTGAAGCTCTGCCCGGTCTGCCCAGAAGGGCGCAAGGCCGGTTAGACCGTCGAAGGTCGCCTTCAGCACCACCCAGATCATGCCGGGCCGCTTCAGCAGCAGGCAGCGCAGCAGCAGCAGCGGCAGATAGGTGAAGATCGTTACCGGCAGGATCGGGCCGGGCATATTTTTGGCGATCACCCAGATCTGATTGCGGTAGCCGTGATAGAGCGAAAAACTGCTGTGCGCCCCGCCGGAGGTGGCGGAACCGACGTGCGCCACCCGCGCCCGGTTCGACTGCCAGATGCGCCCGCCCGCGAGCCGCAGGCGAAAGCACAGGTCTACATCCTCGCCGTAGCAGAAGAAACGCTCGTCAAAGCCGCCGAGTTTTTCGAACCAGTCGCGGCGGATCATCATGGCGGCGGCGCAAGCTGCGAAACTTTCGCCAGCGGGAACAGGAACGGGCAGGGGCTTACGGCAGCCGCCGCGCCATGCAAACCCATAGGGGGAGAAACAGTCGCCCAAACCATCGGCCTTACCGGGATCGGCGCTCATCACCTGGGTCGAGCCGAAAGCAACGCAGTCGCCGTGCAGGGCCGCCTCATCGAGCAGCAGTTCCAGCCAATCGGGGGCGGGGAAAGCGTCGGGGTTCAGCATCACCAGCCAGGGCGTCGCGGCACCGGCCGCAGCTTGATTATTCCCGGCGGCAAAGCCTAGGTTCTTGCCCATGCGCAGCACTGTGACGCGCGGATCGGCCGGCAGCCCATCGAGCGACCCATCGATTGAACCGTTATCGACGATCACCGCCTCGAAATCTGGCATCGTCTGCGCCAGCAGCGCTTCAACACAGCGGGCAAGGTCGGTGCCGCCATTGTAATTGACGATCATCACCCGGATGGGCGGCGGCCCGGCGAGGCTAATCGGGTCATCGGCTGTCGGAAGGGAAAATTCAGGATCAACCGACGTCACAGGATTCCTCGTGGCACCAATGCGGTCGCGCATCTTTCCTTTTCACGGCGGCCCGCGCAAGATCGTTCGCATATGTTAACGGGGGAAACCGATTCATGAAGCTGGTGCGCTGGGGCCTTGAGGGGCAAGAAAAGCCGGGGATTTTGGATGCAGAAGGGCAGGTGCGCGACCTGTCGGCGGTGATCCCGGATATCAGCCATTCGGTTTTATCGGACTCGGGGCTGGATGTGCTGCGCCGTCTCGACCTCAGCCATCTGCGCGTCGTGCCAGACTATGTGCGCCTGGGCGCCCCCGTGGGGCGGGTCGGCAAGATCATCGCCATCGGCCTTAATTACGCCGATCACGCCGCCGAAGCAGGGCTGAAGCCCCCTGCGGAACCGATAGTGTTCCAGAAGGCCACCTCCTCGCTCTGCGGCCCTTATGACCCCATCGAAATCCCGCGCGGGTCGGTGAAAACCGATTGGGAAATCGAGCTTGGCGTCGTCATTGGGCGGCGGGCTAAGTATATCGCAGAGGCCGACGCGCTGGACCATGTTGCGGGCTATTGCACCGTCAACGATGTTTCCGAGCGGCATTTGCAGACCGAGCGCGGCGGGCAGTGGACGAAGGGCAAGAGCCATGACACTTTCTGCCCGGTCGGCCCCTGGCTGGTGACCAAGGACGAAGTGCCCGACCCGCAAACCCTGCCGCTCTGGTGTTCGGTCGATGGGCAGCGCTACCAAGACGGCACGACGGCGCCGATGATCTTCACCGTCGCTCATATTATCGCCTATCTCAGTCAGATGATGACCCTAGAGCCGGGCGATATTATCGCCACCGGCACGCCCCCCGGCGTTGGCATGGGCATTAAGCCGGACCCGATCTTCTTAAAGCCGGGGCAGATTGTCGAATGTGAAGTCGTCGGCCTCGGCAAGCAACGCCATCTGACCATCGCGGTCTAAGGCGATGAAACACGCCGCCGCGACCGATTTCGCCATTCCCATCCTGACGGTGCTGCTGTGGTCCGGTAACACCGTGGTCATGCGCGCCGCCGTTGGGGTGATTGAGCCTGAAACGATCATGGCCTGGCGCTGGGTGCTGGCGGCCCTGTTGCTCACGCCCTTTGTCGCGAAACCCCTGTGGCAGCACCGCAAGACCATCCGCCGGAATCTTGGGAAGCTCGGCGGTCTTGGCCTGCTCGGCATGGTGCTGTACCAAGGCTGCGCCTATTATGCCGCACAAACAACGACGGCGACCAATATGGGCATCATCGCCTCGCTGGTGCCGCTGATTACCTTCGGCCTGAGTTCACTGATCTTGGGCGAAAAGCCGGGCTGGTCCACTGCGGCGGGTGGGGTTCTGTCGCTCGCGGGCCTCAGCATTCTGATCGGGCAGGGGCAGCCGCTGAATATCCTGCACGGCGGTTTTCATGTGGGCGACGGCATTATGCTGATCGGGGCGATCTGCTACGCGCTGTATAGCGTTATGCTGCGCCGCTGGCAGGTGCCGATCCCGATGTGGCCGTCGCTCTATATGCAAATTCTGACGGCCCTTCTGGTGCTCGTACCGCTCTATCTGGTGACGCCGACCGCGCCCGTCACGATGAAAGCGGCGCCGATCATTCTGTATTCGGTGATCCCGATTTCGATTGTCGCGCCGATGCTGTGGATGCTCGCCGTGGCTAGGTTGGGGGCGAACCGCAGCAGTATCTTTATGAACCTGCTGCCGGTTTTTACAGCGATCATCGCCACGTTGGGACTGGGGGAGAAGCTCTACGCCTATCACCTTGTCGGCGGCGTGCTTACTCTGTCTGGGGTGATGCTGGCGCAATTGGTGCGCGCGCGGCCAAAGTGATCGGGCGGCTGGGGGCGCGTGCCACGGGGATTGTCAGTTCGCGGATCAGCTTCTGGCGGATCGCCTGCGTAAAATCGGCATAATCCGCCGCGCGCAGCACAAAAGCCCCCGGCCCACCGATCAACGCATCGCGATAATAGGCCTCAAGGTCCGGCTCTTCATTGACGATGGCGAGGCCGTTGAGCGTGATCCCCGCTTTCAGCGCCGTCGCCCGCACGGGGGCCAGTGCCCGCCCGAGGTTCTGGGCACCATCGCCGGAAATATCGATAATCTTGCGCTCGGCCCTCACTGGCGCCGACTGGATCAACCGCACCGCGACCGATAGAGCATTGCCTAGCGCGGTGCCGCCGCCATCGATGAGGCGCGGTGTCGTGTCGATCTCCTCCGCCAGTTTCAGCGCGTCGTCCGCCGACCGCAGAATGCGCCAGGGAATGCCGACGCGCTGCCAGCTTGGGTCCGACCATTCCATCAGCGTCACGGCAATCGCCCGACGCGGACCGCTCGTGATCGCCGCGTGCACATCGGGATCGCGGAAGGCGGCGGTCAGCCCTTCCATTTGCAGTGCAAACTCCGCCCGGTCAACGCTGGTTGAACTATCGACCGCCAGGACCAACGCCGCATCCACCTCGGGCAGCGGTGCAGCAAGGGCCGGGGCCGACACAGCGATCAGGGCGGCAAAAATCGAGGCGTAAACCCGCACGGAAGGCATCTCCTATAAAAGATGCGGCACCAAAGCCCGGCTTTCCGGCGAAATTAGGACGGGCGTGCTTGCCCTTCCACAAAATCCCCGCATCATGCCCTCATGGCACTCGATCTTCTCACGGTAGCACCAGATTATCCGCTCGACCTCTTGACCCCCGCTCAAATGGGCGCGGTGGACGCGCAGGCGGCACTAGCGGGGCTAGTCGTCTTCGATCTTATGGACCGCGCGGGAACAGAAGTGGCCGAGGTCGTGCAGACCCGCTGGACGCCGCGCCCCGTGCTTGTGCTCTGCGGGCCGGGGAACAATGGCGGTGACGGCTGGGTTGCCGCGCGGCGGTTGCGCGACGCCGGATGGCCGGTGCGGCTGGTCTCCCTGGTGCCGCTTTCGGCCCTCACCGGCGCGGCGGCAGCGCATGCGGCGCGCTGGTCTGCACCGGTCGAGGTTTGGGAGGGGGCCGGGCCATCTCTTGGCGAGACGGCCTTGATTGTCGATGCCTTATTTGGCGCCGGGCTGACGCGCCCGTTGCCGCCCGCCGTTCGACGTTGGTTGGCTCGAACCACGGCGCTGCCGCTGGTGGCGGTCGATGTACCCTCGGGCCTCGACGGCGGCACAGGCGTCCCGCTCGGTTGGGCGCCGCAGGCGGCGCTAACGGTGACGTTTCATCGCTACAAGCCTGGGCATTTCATTATGCCTGGAAAAAGCTTATGCGGCGATCTTCATCTCATTGATATTTGTATTCCAGCCAACATCCGCCCCCCTGACCGGATCGAAACCCAGCTTAATCACCCCCGCCTATGGCAGACCGCCCTTCGCCCACCCCGCCTAGCCGATCACAAGTTTACGCGCGGATGGGCAATGATTCGCGCCGGGCATCCCGAGAGCGGCGGCATGGCGGGGGCGGCGATCCTGTCGAGCCGGGCAGCGCGGCGTGTGGGGGCGGGGCTGGTCTCGCTGGTGACGCCCGCCGCCCTGAGCGACTGGCCGGGGACTATGGTAACGACGAAGCCGTGGGCCGATGCCTGCGCCGAAAAACGGGCGACGGGCTTTCTGCTCGGCCCTGGCAATGGCGTCAGCCCGGCAACGGCGGCGGCGGTTCTGGCCGCAGCGGCCACTGGCGCCCCGCTCGTTCTCGATGCCGATGCCTTGACGAGTTTTGCGGGGGATGCCGACCGGCTACGACGGGGCCTCGCCGGACCGTGTGTTCTCACACCGCACGAAGGCGAATTCGCCCGCCTGTTTGCCGGAACGCCCGTCGATTTAACGCAGGGGCGGCTATCCCGTGCCCGGCAAGCGGCGCGTTGGATGGGGGCGACCATCGTGCTGAAAGGGCCGGATACGCTGATCGCTCACCCCGATGGCCGGGTGATTGTGCAGCCCTGGGCGCCCCCGGCGCTGGCAACTGCCGGATCGGGCGATGTATTGGCGGGGATCATCCTTGGCCTGATGGCGCTGGGGATTTCAGCTTCCGACGCGGCGGCGGCAGGCGTTTGGCTGCATGCCGCCGCTGGGCAACGGGCGGGCGCACACGGGATGATTGCCGAGGATCTTGTGGACTTTCTTCCCGAAATCCTCGACAAGTTTATCGAAAAATCACTGTATTAAAATAGGCTTAGGTGATTTTTTTAAAGTGACGTAAGCGGAAAATTAACTTAACGTACTCCTGTTCAACGATAATCCCCTCTTGAAGGGCAGGGAGAGCGCAAATGATTGGACGGGGCTTCTTCGGCGGCAAATCCTCCAGCGATATTGCGCCGGGCGCGATTTTCCGCCAGCGCGATGCCGTCAGCATCGCCGGATCGGCGGAAGTCATGTATGTCGATACGGATGCGCGCGGCATCGCCCACGTTCATTACCGGTTTACGGTCGAACCGCGCTCCGGCTGCGGTCCCGCTGCCCGCCATTCCGAAAACCGGGTTCTGGCGCTGTCGGCATTCCGCGAAAGTTTCGCCCGTAGTTTCTAACGCTCGGCACTGCTCGCGTCCGCACCATTGACAGGGGCGGGCGCTTGCGGGCATCGTGACGCCCGTTCCCGGTTAGCGGGGGCAGGATGCGGGCGTGGTGGAATTGGTAGACGCGCTGGATTTAGGTTCCAGTTCCGCAAGGAGTGGGGGTTCAAGTCCCTCCGCCCGCACCAAACTTTCCTTCTCAAGGTTTTTTCGGCGGCAATGCTACGGTCCGTTGCGCGCGCGTCTTGACGGGCCGCGTGAAACCGTTTAGCTGGGTCTGCCTTAAAAATCCGCGCAGCCGGTACGCTGGCTTGCGGCGGTGATGATCCGTTGATTAGGAATAAGTGGAACTCCGTTCATGCAGGTTACTGAGACCCTTACCGAAGGCCTGAAGCGCCAATATAAGATCGCCGTTCCCGCGGCGGACGTGGAGGCCCAGGTCACCGCGAAGCTGGCCGAGCTGGCGAAAAAAGTCAGCGTTCCGGGCTTCCGTCCGGGCAAGGTGCCGATGAACCTCGTGCGCCAGCGCTATCTGGGGTCGGTGATGGGCGAAGTCCTGGAAGCGACCGTCCAATCCTCCTCCGCCAAGGCGATGGAAGAGCGTGGCCTGCGCCCCGCGTTCCAGCCCAAAGTGAATGTCGATAGCTTCGAGTTGGAAAAGGGTGTCGAGTTCACCATTGACCTCGAAGTCCTGCCGGAAATCACCATCGCTGATTTCGCCAGCCTGGAAATCGAGCGTCCGACCGCGCCGGTCGCCGACGAAGACGTCGAAAAGGGCTTGGAAAAGCTGCGCTCTGAATCGCGCGCTACCAAGAAGGTCGAAGAAGACCGCGCCGCGCAGGCGGGCGATACCATCGTCATCGACTTCGTGGGCAAGGATGGCGGCGAGCCGTTCCAAGGCGGTTCGGGCACCGATTTCCACCTGACCCTCGGCTCGGGCATGTTCATTCCGGGGTTCGAAGACCAGTTGATCGGCGCCAAGGTCGGCGAGGAAAAGGTGCTGAATGTCACCTTCCCGGCTGATTATCATGCCGAAAATCTGAAGGGTAAGCCGGTGACCTTCGACGTCACCGTGAAGGAACTGCGCGAGCCGGAGCAGGTCGAACTGACCGATGATTTCGCCAAGGCTTTCGGCCTCGATAGCCTGGATGCGCTGAAGACGGCCATCCGTGGCCAGATCGAGCGCGAATATGCCGCGGCTGGTCGCTTGAAGGCCAAGCGCATCCTGCTCGACAAACTCGACGAAACCCATAGCTTTGACGTGCCGCCGACGCTGGAAGATGCCGAATTCAACGGCATTTGGACTCAGTTCGAGCAGGCGAAAGCCGCCGGCGAAAAGGATCCGCTGCTGGAAGGCAAGTCGGACGATGAAGTGCGCGAAGAATATAAGCGCATTGCCAATCGCCGCGTTCGCCTGGGGCTGCTGCTGGCCGAAATCGGCCGCGTCAGCAATGTTCAGGTGGAAGATCAGGAAATCCGCGCGGCGATCTTCAACATCGCCCGCCAGTATCCGGGTCAGGAGCGTCAGGTTCTTGAATTCTTCACGAATAATCAGGATGCCATAACGCAAATCCGCGGACCTATTTTCGAAGACAAGGTTGTGGACCATATTCTGTCTACGGCCAAAGTGACCGACAAGACGGTTACCCCCGAAGAGCTGCTGAAGGCTGACGCCGAGTAAGGCAGGGAAAGGGCGGCACCAGCCGCCCTTTCGTTTCTAGGGTACCGATTTCGGATTGAGAGGGATAGATGCGCGACGCGACCGATTTCACGATGAACACGCTGGTGCCGATGGTGATCGAGCAGACGGCTCGCGGCGAGCGCGCGTTCGATATTTACTCCCGCCTGCTGAAAGAACGGATCATCTTCCTGGTCGGCCCGGTTAACGACCATGTTGCCAGCCTGATCTGCGCCCAGTTGCTGTTTTTGGAAGCCGAGAATCCGACCAAGGAAATCAGCTTCTACATTAATTCGCCGGGCGGCTATGTGTCCGCAGGTCTGTCGATCTACGACACGATGCAATACATCCGCCCGAAAGTGACGACCATGTGCCTGGGCCAAGCGGCCAGCATGGGGTCGCTGCTGCTTGCGGCGGGCGAGCCGGGTCAGCGCTATGCGCTACCGAATGCCCGCATCATGATCCATCAGCCGTCGGGCGGCGCGCAGGGGCAAGCGACGGATATCGAAATTCAGGCGCGCGAAATTCTCAAACTCCGCGCCCGGCTGAACGATATTTACGTAAAGCATACCGGCCAAGCGCTGGAGACCATCGAAGCCGCGATGGAACGCGACAATTTCATGGACCCGGAGGAGGCAAAAGCCTTTGGCCTGATCGATCAAGTTGTGACGGCCCGGCCGAAAACCGCCGATGGGCAGGCGTCTTGATCGTTGGGGTCTGTCAGAAGGTGATTGCGCCCCGGCGCTGCTTCATATTCAATAAAGCAGCGATTAGAGGAATGCGGTTTTGTCAATGGCAAATCCTCCTCTCAAAGCCGAAAGGCCGGGGCGCCGGTGGGCGGCGCCTAAGGGGTATCGGAAGCGGTGAGGGGGCGAAAGCGAGTTTAGCATGACCAGGGCAAGCAGCGGCGACAGCAAGAATACGCTCTACTGCTCCTTCTGCGGCAAAAGCCAGCATGAGGTGCGCAAGCTGATCGCCGGACCGACGGTGTTCATCTGTGATGAATGCGTCGAACTCTGCATGGATATCATCCGTGAAGAGCATAAGACCACCTTGGTCAAAAGCCGCGACGGCGTGCCGACGCCAAAGGAAATCCGCAATGTTCTCGATGATTACGTCATCGGCCAGGAACATGCGAAGCGGGTGCTGTCGGTCGCGGTGCATAATCATTACAAGCGCTTGGCCCACGCCCAGAAGAACAACGACGTCGAACTCGCGAAGTCGAACATTCTGCTGGTTGGCCCGACCGGCAGTGGTAAGACGCTGCTGGCCCAGACACTCGCCCGTATTCTCGACGTGCCGTTCACGATGGCCGACGCCACGACGCTGACCGAAGCCGGTTACGTTGGCGAGGATGTGGAAAACATCATCCTCAAGCTGCTGCAATCCGCAGATTATAATGTGGAGCGGGCGCAGCGCGGCATCGTTTATATCGATGAAGTCGATAAGATTTCCCGCAAGTCGGATAATCCATCGATCACGCGCGATGTGTCGGGCGAAGGCGTGCAGCAGGCGCTGCTGAAGATTATGGAAGGTACCGTCGCGTCCGTGCCGCCGCAGGGCGGGCGCAAGCATCCGCAGCAGGAATTCCTGCAGGTGGATACGACGAACATTCTGTTCATCTGCGGCGGTGCGTTTGCGGGTCTCGAAAAGATCATCGGTCAGCGCTCCAAGGGTACCTCCATCGGCTTTGGCGCCGATGTGCGCGGCCCGGATGAACGCCGTACCGGTCAGGTTCTGCGCGAAGTGGAGCCGGAAGATCTGCTGAAGTTCGGTCTGATCCCGGAATTCATTGGTCGTTTGCCCGTTGTTGCAACGCTGGACGATCTCGACGAAGCGACGCTGGTCGAAATCCTGTCGAAGCCGAAGAACGCCCTGCTGAAGCAATATCAGCGTCTGTTCGACATGGAAGACGTGCGGCTGGAGTTCAGCGACGATGCGCTGTCGGCGGTTGCCCGCAAAGCGCTGGAACGCAAAACCGGCGCCCGCGGTCTGCGGTCGATCATGGAAAGCATTCTGCTGGAGCCGATGTTCGATCTGCCGGGCAATACCGATGTCGAAAGCATCGTCGTGAACCGGGAAGTCGTCGAAGGGCGGGCGGCGCCGCTCTATATCTACGCCGAAAAGAAGGCCGAAACGGGGGCGGGGGCGTAACGCGCCCGCTTCCCTTGAATAGGGCCGGTTTCGGTGCCACCTTAATATTTGTTGGGCCCTGACTGCTGGGGCCCGTTAAGGGTAGACACTATATGACCCAATCCCCCCATGAGGCTCGGTATCCGGTACTCCCATTGCGGGACATTGTTGTTTTTCCGCATATGATCGTGCCGCTCTTTGTAGGGCGCGAAAAGTCCGTCCGGGCGCTTGAAGATGTGATGCGGGAGGATAAGCAGATCCTGCTGGTGACGCAGAAAAATGCGTCGCAGGACGATCCGGCTGCCACCGATCTCTATGACGTTGGAACCGTTGCCACGGTTCTGCAATTGCTGAAACTGCCGGATAAAACGGTGAAGGTGCTGGTCGAAGGCGTTGCGCGCGCCCGGATCGACAGTTTCACGGAAAATGCCGATTTCTTTCAGGCCGTCGCCCATCCGATTGCGGAAGTTGAGGACGAGAGCCCGGAAATCGAAGCGCTGGCCCGCGCCGTCGTCGGTCAGTTCGAGCAGTATCTGAAGCTCAACAAAAAAATTCCGCCGGAAGTGCTGGTCTCGGTCAATCAGATCGAAGAGCCGGGCAAGCTCGCGGATACGATCGCCTCGCACCTGGCGCTGAAGATTCCCGAAAAGCAGCAACTGCTGGAACTCACCTCGCTGACCGAGCGGCTGGAACGTATCTACGGCTTCATGGAAGGCGAGATCGGCGTTCTTCAGGTCGAAAAGCGCATCCGTAACCGCGTGAAGCGGCAGATGGAAAAGACGCAGCGCGAGTACTACCTCAACGAACAGCTCAAGGCCATTCAGAAGGAATTGGGCGAAGGCGAGGATGGCCGCGACGAGGCTGCTGAGTTCGAGGAGCGGATCAAAAAGGTCAAACTATCGCCGGAAGCGCGCGATAAGGCGTTGGCGGAGTTGAAGAAGCTGCGCTCCATGTCGCCGATGTCCGCCGAAGCGACGGTGGTGCGCAATTACCTAGACTGGCTTCTGACCATTCCTTGGAAGCAGCGGTCCCGCGTGAAGCGCGACCTGAAGGAAGCCCAGAAGGTTCTGGACACGGATCATTACGGTCTCGAAAAGGTCAAGGAACGCATCGTCGAATATCTCGCGGTGCAACTACGCATTTCGAAGATCAAAGGCCCGATCCTGTGCCTCGTCGGTCCGCCCGGTGTTGGCAAGACCTCGCTCGGCAAGTCCATCGCTAAGGCAACGGGGCGGAATTTCGTTCGCATGGCGCTGGGCGGCGTGCGGGATGAATCCGAAATCCGCGGTCATCGCCGCACCTATATCGGCTCCATGCCCGGTAAGATCGTGCAGGGGATGAAGAAGGCCAAAACGTCTAATCCGCTGTTCCTGCTGGATGAAGTGGACAAGATGGGGTCTGATTGGCGCGGTGATCCGGCTTCGGCGCTGCTAGAAGTGCTCGATCCTGAACAGAATGCGACCTTCAGCGACCATTACCTTGAGGTCGATTACGATCTGTCGGACGTGATGTTCGTGACCACGGCCAATAGCCTGCGCATGCCGCAACCGCTGCTGGACCGCATGGAGATTATCCGCATCCCCGGTTATACCGAGGATGAAAAAGTCGAAATCTGCCGCCGTCATCTTCTGCCGAAAGCCATGAAAGAACATGGGCTTAAGAAAGAAGAATGGTCGGTTTCAGAAGAAGCGCTGCGCGATCTCGTGCGCTATTACACCCGGGAAGCCGGGGTGCGGAGCATGGAACGCGAAATCTTCAACCTTGCCCGCAAGTCGGTGAAGGAAATCCTTCTCGGTAAAGCGAAATCGCTGCACATCACGCGGCGGAACCTCGAAAAATTCGCTGGGATCAAGCGGTTCCGCTATGGCGAAGCCGAGGGCGAGGATCAGGTTGGCGTTATCACAGGCCTGGCGTGGACAGAAGTGGGCGGCGAACTGCTGACCATCGAATCGGTCACGCTGCCCGGTAAGGGTAAGGTCACGGCGACCGGCAAGCTCGGCGACGTGATGAAGGAATCGGTGCAGGCGGCGGAAAGTTTCGTCAAATCCCGCGCGGCGGCTTACGGTATTAAGCAAGCGGTGCTGGAAAAGCGCGACATTCATGTCCATGTTCCGGAAGGGGCGACGCCGAAGGATGGCCCATCGGCCGGGATTGCCATGGTGACCTCGATCGTCTCGGTCCTAACGGGGATTCCGATCCGCCGCGAGGTGGCGATGACGGGCGAAGTCACGCTGCGCGGTCGGGTGCTGCCTATCGGCGGCCTGAAAGAAAAACTTCTGGCCGCCCTGCGCGGTGGGTTGAAGACCGTGTTGATCCCGCAGGACAATGCCAAGGATCTCGCCGAGATCCCTGACAATGTCAAAAAGGGTCTTGATATCATCCCGGTTTCGACCGTCGATGAGGTGCTGGCGAAAGCGCTGGTCTCGCAACCCGTTGCCCTGCCAGCGGAAGAAGAGGTTCCCGCCACCCCGCCGAAACCGGAGGCGCCTGCCGCCGGAGTCGTCGCCCACTGATCGACGGCGACGGCCCCATCTGGCATTTGTCACAGAATGCGCCCGCGAAATCACCTCGTTGGGCGCATTTTTCCCACTTTTACAGGGGTTTCCGCGTTTTCCACCCATTGACGTATGGGGGAAACGCGGTCTAAAGTCCGCCAACGATTTGCCATAATCCCGGGTCGCTAGGTCAGCGGCACGGACATATCGAACCGTCCTGATGAGGGGGCTCAACGTGAATAAAAACGATCTCGTCGCTTCGGTCGCAGAAGCCACTGGTCTGTCTAAACAGGATTCCGCCAAAGCGATCGACGCCGTGTTCGATGCGATTACGTCGGCCCTGACGGCAGGCGACGAAGTGCGTCTGGTCGGCTTCGGCACCTTCGCCGTGTCGGAACGCGCGGCCAGCGAAGGCCGCAATCCGCGCACTGGGGAAAAGATTCAGATTTCGGCTTCGAAGCAGCCGAAGTTTAAGGCCGGTAAGGGCCTGCGCGACGCGGTGAACGGTATCACCGAATAACGTCAGGCATCATACGGAATACCAAGGGCCGCCTTCGGGTGGCCCTTGACTATTTTCGGCAAAGGCGATTATGTCGCGCCTAGCACGAAAGTGGAAAGGGCGGTTAGCTCAGCGGTAGAGCGTCTCGTTTACACCGAGAGGGTCGGGGGTTCAATCCCCTCACCGCCCACCATTTCTTGCTTCTTTGTTGAAGAGTTTTCGGGAACCCTGGCTTTTGCCGGGGTTTTTGCTTTGGCGGTCCCAATCAAAATTAGCTTTGCTGGGCTTGTGTTTAAAAAACTTATCCAGGGCTGCTGCCTTTTGCGATTTTGAGCGCTTGACACTCTCCGCGCCGGGTCGTATCAACCCCTCCACTTGCTGCGTGGGGGTGTAGCTCAGCTGGTTAGAGCGCCGGCCTGTCACGCCGGAGGTCGCGGGTTCGAGCCCCGTCACTCCCGCCATTCAGCAAGTCCTCCTATGGGGGTGTAGCTCAGCTGGTTAGAGCGCCGGCCTGTCACGCCGGAGGTCGCGGGTTCGAGCCCCGTCACTCCCGCCATCATAAAAGACCGCTGCCTTCGGGCGGCGGTTTTTTGTTTTGCGCCAAGCGCTTGCTTCTTCCTGTGAACCTTGCCGGATGCGCCGCTTTTTTGTCGCAATCCCAGCAGGGGGGCTTTTCACGGGCGGGGGGGATGCCTATAGTGGCGCGTCGCCTCCCGCACTGCGGGCAAAGCCGCTAGGGCTTGCGTCCGGGCCGGAAGGGGGGTATAGCCGCGCCGTTCCCAGCGGACGGAGAGGGTCTTTTAGATGAATGCACTGCTCGCCGAATATTTACCGATCATGGTGTTTCTGGGCATCGCCATTGGCCTGACCATCGTGATGCTCGTCGCGTCTCGCCTTGTTGCGGCGCAAAAGCCGGACTCCGAGAAAGTGTCCGCCTATGAGTGCGGCTTCGAGGCGTTCGATGACGCCCGCAGCAAGTTCGACGTGCGCTTCTACCTCGTCGCCATTCTCTTCATCATTTTCGATCTAGAAGTGGCTTTCCTGTTCCCCTGGGCTATTTCGCTCAAGGATATCGGTCTCTACGGCTTTTGGTCGATGATGGCCTTCCTGGGCGTGCTGACCGTTGGGTTCATTTACGAATGGAAGAAAGGGGCGCTGGAATGGGAGTGATGGTTCCGCAGAAGCCCGCGGGCGTCGATCTTCTGGCGCCGGGTACCGAGCAGGATGCGCTGCTGGGCCATGTGACCGACGAGCTGCAGGACAAGGGCTTCGTCGTCGCGCAGTTCGATAAGCTGGCCGCTTGGGCACGCACCGGTTCGCTGTGGCCGATGACCTTCGGGCTGGCGTGTTGCGCCGTGGAAATGATCCATACCGGCTGTAGCCGCTACGATCTCGACCGGTTCGGGATCGTTTTTCGTCCCAGCCCGCGCCAGTCCGATGTGATGATCGTTGCCGGCACGCTGACCAACAAAATGGCCCCGGCGTTGCGCAAGGTTTACGATCAGATGGCCGAACCGCGCTGGGTGATCTCGATGGGATCCTGCGCCAATGGCGGCGGGTATTACCATTACTCCTATTCGGTGGTGCGCGGCTGCGACCGCATCGTTCCGGTCGATATTTATGTTCCGGGCTGCCCGCCGACGGCCGAAGCCTTGCTGTATGGCATCCTGCAACTTCAGAAGAAAATTAAGCGGACGCGCCACTTCGTCCGCTAACGGCTTGTTCTGGCGCGGATCGTCTGTCGCCGGAACCAAAAAATGAAGCGTAAAGCTCTCATACGGATGGGTTCGAATGGTCGAGACACTGGAACAGCTTGGCGCGCATATTGCGCAACGTAGCGGCGCGGCCGTGACCGCGGTCGATCTATCCGGCGGCGAGCTGACGCTGAGCACGACCGCCGATAATCTTCTGACGCTGATGGGTTTTCTGCGCGACGATGCGGCATGCCTGTTTAAGACGTGCGTCGACGTGTGCGGGGTGGACTACCCTGAGCGTGAACTGCGCTTTGATGTCGTCTATCATCTGCTCAGCCTGAAGAAGAATCTGCGCCTGCGCGTTCGGCTTGAAACCGATGATGCGACCGCCGTGCCGTCCGTGACCGGCCTGTGGCCGTCGGCAGGCTGGTACGAGCGCGAAACTTGGGACATGTACGGGGTCTTCTTCTCCGGCCATCCCGATCTGCGCCGCATCCTGACCGACTATGGTTTCGAAGGCCATCCGCTGCGCAAAGATTTCCCGCTGACCGGCTATGTCGAACTGCGCTACGACGAAGAGCAAAAGCGCGTCGTCTACGAGCCGGTGAAGCTGACGCAGGACTTCCGTAGCTTTGATTTCATGTCGCCCTGGGAAGGGATGACGCGCGATCGTCCGGTTTTGCCGGGCGACGAAAAGGCCGCGCAGAACGGGTAAGGAGCGGGCCATGACCGACGTTAAGATCGAAAACTACACGATGAACTTCGGGCCGCAGCATCCGGCGGCCCACGGTGTGTTGCGCCTCGTCCTTGAAATGGACGGCGAAGTGGTGGAGCGCGCCGATCCGCATATCGGCCTGCTGCATCGCGGCACCGAAAAGCTCATCGAGTATAAGACCTATACCCAAGCGCTGCCGTATTTCGACCGGCTGGACTATGTGGCGCCGATGAACCAGGAGCATGCCTTCGCGCTGGCGACGGAACGGCTGCTGGGCATCGAGGTGCCGAAGCGCGCGCAATATATCCGCGTGCTGTTCAACGAAATCGGGCGCATCGGTAATCATCTGCTGAACCTGACGACCTATGCGCTGGACGTCGGCGCGCTGACGCCGATCCTCTGGGCGTTTGAAGAGCGCGAAAAGGTGATGGAGTTTTATGAGCGCGTTTGCGGCGCCCGTCTCCATGCCAATTATTTCCGCGTCGGCGGCGTGCATCAGGATCTGCCCGCTGGGCTGCTCGACGATATTGCCGCCTGGGTCGATCATATGCCGGCGCTGCTGGACGATGTTGAAGGTCTGCTGACCAACAACCGCATCTTTAAGCAGCGCACGGTGGATATCGGCGTCATCACGGCGGACGAATGCTATGCCTGGGGCATGACCGGTCCCGTGCTGCGCGCGTCGGGCATTCCGTGGGATCTGCGCAAAAGCCAGCCCTATGAAGTCTACGGCGAGCTGGATTTCGATATTCCCATCGGCAAGAACGGCGACTGCTACGACCGTTACCTTGTGCGGATCGAGGAAATGAAGCAGTCGCTGCGGCTGATCAAGCAGTGCATTGCGCGTATTCCTGATGGCCCTGTCATGACGACGGATGGCAAAGTCGGCGCGCCGAAGCGCACGGCGATGAAGCAATCGATGGAAGCGCTGATCCATCACTTCAAGCTCTATACCGAAGGCTATCACGTCCCGGCAGGCCAGACTTACGCCGCCGTGGAAGCGCCGAAGGGCGAGTTTGGCGTTTATCTGGTCGCCGATGGCACCAATAAACCCTATCGCTGCAAGATCCGCGCGCCGGGGTTTGCCTTCCTGCAAGCGATGGATTTCCTCGCAAAAGGCCACATGCTGGCCGATGCCGTGGCGATCATCGGTTCGCTGGATATCGTTTTTGGTGAGATTGATCGATGAGCAGCGCCCCCATTCCCGCCCATATGGTCGAGCCGACCGAGTTCAGCTTTTCGGCTGAAAACCAAGCCTTGGCCAAAAAGATCATCGCGAAATATCCGGCAGGCCGCGAAGCCAGCGCCGTGATCCCGCTGCTCGACGTCGCACAGCGCCAAGCGGGTGGCTGGTTGCCGCGCGTGGCGATGGATCATGTTGCCCAGGTGCTGGGGATGCCGCCGATCCGCGTTTACGAAGTCGCCAGCTTCTACACGATGTTCAACCTAAAGCCGGTGGGGAAGCATTTCGTGCAGGTTTGCACGACGACGCCGTGCTGGTTGCGCGGCTCGGACCAAGTGGTCCATGCCTGCAAGAAGGAACTCGGCATCGATCTTGGCGAAACCACGGCGGACGGCGAGTTTACGCTGATCGAAGTGGAATGCCTCGGCGCTTGCGTGAATGCGCCGATGGTGCAGATCAACGATGATTTCTACGAAGATCTCGACGAAGCCAGCACCACCAAAGTGCTACAAGCGTTGAAGGCCGGGCAGAAGCCGAAGGTTGGGCCGCAGATCGGCCGCAACTACGCCGAACCGGTGACCGGCCTGACGACGCTGACCGATCTTCCTGCCGGTAAGAAGGAGCCGTCGTAATGTTGCGCGACCAAGACCGGATTTTCACCAATCTCTACGGCCAGGGCGATTTCGGCCTGGCGGGCGCACGGGCGCGCGGCGATTGGGATGGGACCAAGGCGATCCTGGAAAAGGGCCGCGACTGGATCATCGACGAAACCAAGAAGTCGGGCCTGCGCGGGCGCGGCGGGGCGGGGTTTTCCACGGGGATGAAGTGGTCCTTCATGCCCAAAACCTCCGACCGGCCCCATTACCTCGTCGTCAATGCCGATGAAGGCGAACCGGGCACCTGTAAAGACCGCGAAATTATGCGCCACGACCCGCATAAGCTAGTCGAAGGCTGTTTGATCGCCTCTTTCGCCATTGGCGCCAAGGCTTGCTACATCTACATTCGTGGCGAGTTCTGGTCGGAAGGGAACAACCTTCAGCGCGCCATCGACGAAGCCTATGAAGCAGGGCTGATTGGCAAGAATGCCTGCGGGTCGGGTTGGGATTTCGATCTCTATCTGCATCGCGGCGCCGGGGCCTATATCTGCGGCGAAGAAACCGCGCTGATCGAGTCGATCGAAGGCCGTAAAGGCCAGCCGCGCCTGAAGCCACCGTTCCCGGCGGGTGCGGGGCTGTACGGCCTGCCGACGACGGTGAACAACGTCGAAAGCATCGCTGTGGTGCCGACCATCCTGCGCCGGGGCGCGGAATGGTTCGCGGGCATCGGTCGTCCGAATAACACCGGCACGAAACTCTTCTGCATCTCGGGGCATGTGAACACGCCCTGCACCGTGGAAGAGGAGATGGGGATTCCGCTGAAGGACCTCATCGAAAAGCATTGCGGCGGCGTACGCGGCGGCTGGGATAATCTGCTGGCGGTCATCCCCGGCGGCTCCTCCGTCCCAGTTCTGCCGAAGACCACCTGCGATACCGTGCTGATGGATTTCGACAGCCTGCGCGCCGAGCGCTCCGGCCTTGGTACGGCGGCGGTGATCGTGATGGATAAATCCACCGACATCGTCAAAGCCATCGCCCGCCTGTCGAAATTCTACATGCACGAAAGCTGCGGCCAGTGCACGCCGTGCCGCGAAGGCACCGGCTGGATGTGGCGCGTGATGGAACGCATGGTCAAGGGCCAGGCCGACATCGGCGAAATCGACATGCTGGAAGAAGTGAGCCGCCAGATCGAAGGGCACACCATCTGTGCGCTTGGGGATGCGGCGGCCTGGCCGGTCCAGGGTCTCATCCGTCATTTCCGGCCGGAAATGGAAAAGCGTATCCGCGATCGCCAAGGCGTCGCAGCGCAGGCAGCGGAATAAGGGGCGAGTAGCGCTATGCCAAAACTCACAGTCGACGGCATTGAGGTCGAAGTCCCGGCAGGGGCGACCGTCATGCAGGCCTGCGAGGCCGCCGGAAAGGAAATTCCGCGCTTCTGTTATCATGAACGGCTGTCCATCGCGGGCAACTGCCGCATGTGCCTCGTGGAAATGGAAAAGGCGCCGAAGCCGATTGCCTCCTGCGCCATGCCGGCGGGCGACAATATGGTCATTAAGACCGATACGCCGTTGGTGCAAAAGGCGCGCAAGGGGGTGATGGAGTTCCTGCTCATCAACCACCCGCTCGATTGCCCGATCTGCGATCAGGGCGGCGAGTGCGACCTGCAAGATCAGGCGATGGCCTATGGCCGTGACGGCTCGCGCTTTGAAGAAAACAAGCGCGCCGTGCCGGACAAAAATTTTGGCCCGCTGATCAAGACCTTCATGAACCGCTGCATCCATTGCACGCGCTGTGTTCGCTTCATCTCCGAAGTGGCAGGCGAGCCGGATTTGGGCGCGACGGGGCGTGGCGAACATACGGAAATCGGCACCTTCATCGAAAAGGCCGTTAGCTCCGAACTGTCGGGCAATGTCATCGACCTCTGCCCGGTCGGCGCCTTGACGTCGAAGCCCTACGCCTATGCCGCCCGCCCGTGGGAGTTGCGCAAGACCGAATCGGTCGATGTGCTGGACGCGGTCGGTGCCAATATCCGCGTCGATGTGCGCGGCGGCGAAGTGCTGCGCGTGTTGCCGCGCCTCAATGAAGACATCAACGAAGAATGGCTGGCTGATAAATCGCGCTATGCCGTCGATGGGCTGAAGAAGCGGCGCCTGGATCGCCCGTATGTGCGGAAGAACGGCAAGCTGGTCGCGGTCGATTGGGCGGAAGCCCTGTCGGTGGTCGCGCAGAAGCTGACCCAGACGGCGTCGCAGAAGATTGCTGCCCTCGCAGGCGATCTCGTCGATGCCGAAAGCGCCTTCGCGCTGAAGCAACTGCTGACCGGCCTTGGCGTGACCAGCCTCGACTGCCGCACCGATGGCGCGGCTATCGGCGGCGGGGCACGGGCAGGCTATCTGTTCAACACCACCATCGCCGGTCTCGAACAGGCCGATGTGGTGCTACTGATCGGCACGAACCCGCGCTGGGAAGCACCCTTGCTGAACGCGCGCCTGCGCAAGCGCTACCTGACCGGAGCGCTGACGGTGGCATCGGTCGGGCCGGAAGTCGATCTGACCTATACGGTCGAAGACCTGGGCAATGATCCGCAAGTGCTGGATTCGCTGCTGGAAGGCACGCACCCCTTCGCCGAGGTGCTGCGCGCGGCGAAAAACCCCGTCGTCATCATCGGCATGGGCGCACTGGCCCGCGCAGATGGCGCCGCCCAACTGGCGGCAGCGCGCGGCATTGCCGAAGCCTACGGCATGGTCCGCGATGGCTGGAACGGTTTCAACGTGCTGAACACGGCCGCAGGCCGCGTCGGGGCGCTCGACCTCAATTTCCTGCCGCAAACAGGGGGCCGCGATCTCGCCGGTATTCTGGCGGGGGCCGCCTCGGGTGAGGTGGACGTCGTTTACCTGCTCGGCGCCGATCTGGCCGATACGAGCGCGCTGAAGAACGCTTTCGTGATCTACCAAGGTCATCACGGCGATAGCGGCGCGGAAGTCGCCGATGTAATCCTGCCGGGCGCTGCCTATACCGAGAAGGACGGTACTTACGTCAATCTCGAAGGCCGGGCACAGCGGGCGCAGCGGGCGACCTTCCCGGTCGGCGATGCGCGCGAAGATTGGAAGATCGTCCGTGCTTTGTCGGCCTTGACCGGGAAAGTGCTGCCGTTCGACAGCATTGCTGAACTGCGGGTGCTGCTGGCGCAAACCGCGCCGAGCTTCGCGGCAATTGGGCAGGTGGTTCCGGCGGCCTGGGGGCCGTTCGGCACGGCGGGGGCGATTAACGCCGCCCCGTATCGCTTCCCGATTTCCGATTATTACCGGACCGATCCGATCAGCCGCGCCTCGGAAACGATGGCCAAATGTTCGGCTCTGTTCGTTCATGGGCGTCAGCCCGACGATCTGCTGGAGCGGGTTGGGACCTATGGTTGATTTCTGGCAGGATTACGCGCTTCCGGCGGCGATCATCGTCGCCAAGATTGTCGCGATCATTGTGCCGCTGCTCGTCGCAGTGGCCTATCTCACCTATGCCGAACGCAAGGTTCTGGCCGTCATGCAGTTGCGCCGGGGGCCGAACGTCGTCGGTCCCTTCGGTCTGTTGCAGCCGCTGGCGGACGGGCTGAAGCTGCTGCTGAAGGAAACCATCATCCCCGCCGGGGCGAACCGCGTGCTGTTCGTCATGGCGCCGATGCTGACCTTCATTCTGGCGATGCTGGCTTGGGCGGTTATTCCGGTCGATAAGGGCTGGGTTCTGTCCGACATCAACGTCGGCGTGCTCTACCTCTTTGCGATTTCGTCGCTCGGGGTTTACGGCATCATCATCGCCGGTTGGTCGTCGAACTCGAAATATTCCTTCCTCGGCGCGCTGCGCTCTGCGGCGCAGATGGTGTCTTACGAAGTCTCTATCGGCCTCGTGATCATCACCGTGCTGCTCTGCGTCGGCTCGCTGAACCTGTCGAAGATCGTGGAAGCGCAGAAGACCGTGTGGTTCTTCATTCCACTGTTCCCGATGTTCATCATCTACTTTATCTCTGCCCTGGCCGAAACGAACCGCTCGCCGTTCGATTTGCCGGAAGGGGAGTCGGAACTCGTCGGCGGGTATTTCACCGAATATTCGTCGATGACCTTCGCCCTGTTCTTCTTGGGCGAATATGCCAACATGATCCTGATGTCGGCGATGGGGTCGATCCTGTTCCTCGGTGGCTGGTTGCCGCCGCTCGACATCGCACCGTTTAACTGGATCCCCGGCCCGATTTGGTTTGCGCTGAAGATCAGCCTGCTGCTGTTCGGGTTCCTGTGGGTCCGCGCCACCTTCCCGCGCTTCCGCTACGATCAGTTGATGCGTCTCGGTTGGAAGATTTTCCTGCCGTTCTCGCTGTTCTACGTGGTTCTCGTCGCCGGGGTGCTGGTGGCGTTCGATTGGTTGCCGACGCCGTAAGGCGCGCGCGCAGTAATGAGGGAGTGATCCAGTCATGGCATCCTTAGGCGCGACCGCGCGGAGTTTCCTGCTTGCCGAGCTTGTCTCGGGCATGGCGCTGACCTTCAGCTACATGTTCAAGAAGAAGGCGACGGTTAACTATCCCTACGAAAAGAGCTACATCAGCCCGCGCTTCCGGGGTGAGCATGCGCTGCGCCGCTACGCCAACGGCGAAGAGCGCTGCATTGCCTGCAAGCTCTGCGAAGCGATTTGCCCGGCGCAGGCCATCACTATCGAAGCCGAACCGCGCGACGACGGTAGCCGCCGGACGACGCGCTACGACATCGATATGACGAAATGCATCTACTGCGGCCTGTGCCAAGAGGCCTGCCCGGTCGATGCCATTGTCGAGGGGCCGAACTACGAGTTCGCCACCGAGACGCGCGAAGAGCTTTTCTATAATAAAGCCAAACTCTTGGCGAACGGCGATCGGTGGGAAGTTGAAATTGCCGCCAATATCGCCGCTGACGCGCCGTATCGGTGAGATCCCGTCATGATTTTGCAAACCCTTGCCTTCTATCTCTTCGCGTCGATTTGCGTTGCATCGGGCGTGATGGTGATTTCGTCGAAGAACCCGGTTCACGCGGTTCTCTATCTGATTTTGGCTTTCTTTAACGCGGCGGGCCTGTTCGTCCTGATGGGTGCCGAGTTCTTGGCAATGCTGCTGATCGTCGTCTATGTCGGCGCGGTCGCGGTGCTGTTCCTCTTCGTCGTTATGATGCTCGACATCAATTTCGCGGAATTGCGCCAGGGCTTCTTGCAGTATCTGCCCATCGGCGGGCTGATCGGCTTTATCCTGCTGATCGAACTGCTGCTGGTGTTGGGGTCGTGGGCGGTTTCGCCCGACGCCGGATCGGCGCTGGTGGCGAGTGCAGCGAACGTCGGCGGGCCAACCAATGCTCATGCGCTCGGGCGGCTGATCTATACCCATTACGCCCTTCTGTTCCAAAGCGCGGGGCTGATCCTGCTGATCGCCATGATCGGTGCGATTGTGCTGACGCTGCGCGAACGGGTAGGCGTGAAGCGGCAGAATGTCGCCCGCCAGATCGCGCGCCGCCGCGACGAAGCGGTTGCCGTTGTTAAAGTCGAGTCGGGGAAGGGGATTTAACATGGTGATCGGCCTCGATCATTTCCTCACCGTCGCCGCCATTCTGTTTACGCTGGGGATCTTCGGCATCTTCCTGAACCGGAAGAACGTCATCGTCATCCTCATGTCGGTAGAACTGATGTTGCTGGCGGTGAATATCAACCTCGTCGCCTTCTCCACCCATTTGCAGGATCTCGCCGGGCAGGTCTTCGCCCTGTTCATCCTGACCGTTGCTGCGGCCGAAGCCGCCATCGGCCTTGCGATCCTGGTCGTCTACTTCCGTAATCGCGGCACGATTGCGGTTGAAGACATCAACATGATGAAGGGCTGATCCCGCGATGTATGCCGCCATCGTCTTTTTGCCGCTGATTGCGGCAATCCTGGCCGGTTTCGGGGGCCGCGTGCTCGGGGATCGTGGATCCCAGCTCGTCACCACCGTTGCCGTGTTTATTGCCGCCATCCTATCGTGGGTAACCTTCATCGAGGTTGCGGGCGGGGCGCCTGTGAAGACCGTCGAGCTGCTGCGCTGGATCGACGTCGGGTCGCTCGACCTGTCGTGGGCGCTGCGCATCGACGCGCTGTCGGCGACCATGCTGATCGTCGTCACCACGGTTTCGGCCTGTGTGCATCTTTATTCCATCGGCTACATGGAAGAAGATCCCGCCAAGCCGCGCTTCATGGCCTACCTCAGCCTTTTCACCTTCTGCATGCTGATGCTGGTGACGGCCGATAACCTCGTCCAGATGTTCTTCGGTTGGGAAGGCGTCGGTCTTGCGTCCTATCTGCTGATCGGCTTCTGGTATCAAAAGCCCTCGGCCAATGCCGCCGCGATCAAAGCCTTTGTCGTCAACCGCGTGGGTGACTTCGGCTTTGCCCTTGGCATCTTCGGCATCTTCTTGCTGTTCGATACGGTGAATTTCGACGGTATCTTCCAAGGCTCGCTGGCCATGAAGGATAAAACCTTCATGTTCCTTGGGATGGAAGTGCATGCGCTGACCACCATCTGCGTGCTGCTCTTCATCGGCGCGATGGGCAAATCGGCGCAGCTTGGCCTGCACACTTGGTTGCCGGACGCGATGGAAGGCCCGACGCCGGTGTCGGCACTCATCCATGCGGCAACCATGGTCACCGCCGGGGTCTTCATGGTCTGCCGCATGTCGCCGCTGTTCGAACTGGCGCCGAGCGTGCTGGCCCTGGTGACGATTGTTGGCGCGAGCACGGCTTTCTTCGCGGCGACCGTCGGGCTGACCCAGACCGACATTAAGCGCGTGATCGCTTATTCGACCTGCTCGCAGCTCGGCTATATGTTCTTCGCCGCCGGGGTTTCGGCCTATGGCGCCGCTATGTTCCACCTGATGACGCACGCTTTCTTCAAGGCGCTGCTGTTCTTAGGGGCGGGCTCGGTCATCCATGCGATGCACCACGAGCAAGACATGCGCAACATGGGCGGCCTCGCCAAGCACATTAAAATTACCTATGCGCTGATGTGGATCGGCACGCTGGCCCTGGTCGGTATTCCGCCCTTCGCCGGGTTCTTCTCGAAGGATATCGTGCTGGAATCGGCTTTCGCCGCCCACAGCCAAGCGGGTACTTATGCCTTCGTTCTAGGCACCATCGCCGCTTTCCTGACGGCCTTCTACTCGGGTCGTCTGACCTTCCTGACCTTCCACGGCACGCCGCGCTGGGCGGATCATGGGCATCACGGCCATGATGATCACGCGCATGCCGCTCACGGTCACGATGATCACAATCATGATCATCACGGTCATGGTCACGCCCATACGCCGCATGAATCGCCGATCGTTATGCTGATCCCGCTGTTCGTGTTGGCGATTGGCGCCGTCGTCGCGGGTTATCTCGGCTATAACGCCTTCGTCGGTGATGGGCGGGAGCATTTCTGGGGCGAAACTCTCTCGAACGCCTCGGGCCGTGATACGCTGCATCACGCCCATGACGTACCGACCTGGGTGAAGCTGCTGCCGCTGGTGATGGGCGTGTCGGGGCTGGGGCTGTCGTGGGTCTTCTATGTTAAGGCGCCGCATCTGCCCAACCAGGTCGCGACCGGGTTCCGGGGGCTCTATCAGTTCTTCCTGAACAAATGGTTCTTCGATGAACTCTATGACCTGATCTTCGTGCGCCCGTCGCTCTGGCTTGGCCGACTGCTGTGGAAGCGCGGCGACGGCACCATCATCGACGGTTTCGGCCCGAATGGGGTGGCCTCGGTCACCGTCTTCCTGTCGCGCCGGGCCTCGGTGCTGCAGTCGGGCTACGTCTATCATTATGCGTTCGCCATGCTGATCGGGCTTGTTGCCCTGGTAAGCTGGTATCTCTTCTCGCGGAACGGGTGATCCATGACCGGGCTACCGCTACTTTCGCTGGTCACGTTCCTGCCGCTTGCGGGCGTGGTTCTGATCTTCCTGCTGCGCGGGGAGGAGTCCAAAGTTGCCGCACAGTCGCGCTGGATTGCGCTGCTGACGTCGCTTTTCGTCTTCGCCCTTTCGCTGCTGCTGTGGACGGGCTTCGATAAGACCAATCCGGGCTTCCAATTCGTCGAAAAGCTGAACTGGCTGCCGGGCACCGGGGTTAGCTATCACGCTGGGATCGACGGCATCTCGCTGTTCTTCGTCCTGCTCTCGACCCTGCTGACGCCGATTTGCATCCTGTCGAGCTGGGAAGCGGTCGAAAAGCGCGTAAAGGAATATATGCTGGCTTTCTTGGTCCTTGAGACCCTGATGGTCGGCATGTTCGCCGCGCTCGATCTGATTACTTTCTACATCTTCTTCGAAGGTGTGCTGATCCCGATGTTCATCATCATCGGGGTCTGGGGCGGCCAGCGGCGCGTTTACGCGGCCTTCAAGCTGTTCCTCTATACGCTGGCCGGGTCGGTGTTGATGCTGGTCGCTATCCTGGCGATGTATTGGGATGCGGGGACCAGCGATATTCCGGCGCTGCTGAAGCATAGCTTCCCGGTCGGGATGCAAACGTGGATGTGGCTGGCTTTCTTTGCCTCCTTCGCGGTGAAGGTGCCGATGTGGCCGGTGCATACGTGGCTGCCCGATGCGCACGTCGAAGCGCCGACCGCTGGATCGGTCATCCTGGCGGGGGTGCTGCTGAAGATGGGGGGCTATGGCTTCCTGCGCTTCTCCATCCCAATGTTCCCGCACGCGACCGAATTCTTCACACCGCTGGTCTTCACCCTGTCTGCCGTGGCCGTCATCTACACCTCGTTGGTGGCGCTGGCGCAGGAAGACATGAAGAAGCTGATCGCTTATAGCTCCGTCGCTCACATGGGCTTCGTGACGATGGGCCTGTTTGCGCTGAACCAGCAGGGCATCCAGGGCGCCGTTTTCCAGATGCTAAGCCACGGAATTGTCTCCGGCGCGCTCTTCCTCTGCGTCGGCGTCGTCTATGATCGGCTGCATACTCGCGAGATCAACCGGTATGGCGGGCTTGCGGAAAATATGCCGAAATATGCCCTGGTCTTCCTGTTCTTCACCTTCGCGACCATCGGTCTGCCGGGGACGAGCGGGTTCGTTGGCGAATTCACCATCCTCGTCGGCTCCTATATCGCCAATACATGGGTGACTTTCTTCGCCGCGACCGGCTTGGTTCTGGGGGCCGCTTACTCCCTGTGGCTGTATCGCCGCGTGGTGTTCGGTAAGCTCGAGAAGGCCGATCTGAAGCTGTTGCCGGATCTGTCGGCGCGCGAAGTGCTGACGTTTGCCCCGCTGGTGATCCTGGCGCTCTGGATGGGCATCTACCCGGCGTCCTTCATGGACCCGATGGCCGGTTCGGTCGAACTGCTGGTCAAAAACTATAAGGCCGCCCTGGCCGCTGCCGAGCCGCTGTCGTTGACCGGCACGCTGCTGGCCTGGGTGCAGTAAGGGGATTGAGGGAAAGATGAGCATCGTTCTAGACAAAGCCGAACTGGCGATCGTCGTCCCCGAACTCTTCCTGGCCTTAGCGTCGCTGGTGCTGTTGATGGCCGGGGCGTTCAGCAAAGGGCAGCGGGCCGTGCGCGGCACGACGGTGGGGGCGCTGTTTGCCTTCGCCGTGACTGCCCTTTTCGTGGTGCTCTTGCCCTATGGCGATAGTGGCCGCGTAGCGTTCAATGGGCTGATCCACGTCAGCGCCTTCACGGCCTTCTTGAAAGTGCTGATCCTGCTCGGTTCGGCCCTAGCGCTGGTCTTGTCGACCGACTTCTTCGAGAAGGAGAAGATCGCCCGCTTCGAATATCCGGTGCTGGTGGTCCTGGCCACGGTCGGCATGCTGTTGATGGTCAGCGCCTCCGACCTAATGACCCTCTATATGGGTCTCGAAATGCAGTCGCTGGCACTCTATGTCATCGCCTCAATCCATCGCGACAATGCGAAATCGACGGAAGCGGGCCTCAAGTACTTCGTGCTCGGCGCTCTGTCCTCGGGCCTGCTGCTCTACGGGATTTCACTGGTCTACGGTTATGGTGGCAGCACGAACTTTACGCTGCTGGCCCCGCAACTAACCGATCATCCGCCGACGGGCGTTGTCATCGGCCTTGTCTTCGTCATCGCCGCGCTGGCCTTCAAGGTTTCCGCCGTGCCGTTCCATATGTGGACGCCGGATGTGTACGAAGGCGCGCCGACGCCGGTCGCGAGCTTCTTCGCCGCTGCGCCGAAGGTTGCCGCGATGGGGCTGCTGGTCCAGGTGCTGACCGGACCGTTCGGGGGCATGGTCGCCCAGTGGCAGCAGGTGATTGTTTTCGTCTCTATCGCCTCGATGGTTTTCGGCTCGGTTGCCGCGATCAATCAGAAGAACATCAAGCGCCTGATGGCCTATAGCTCCATCGGCCACATGGGCTTCACCCTGGTCGGTTTGGCGGCGGCGAATGCCGATGGTATCCTGGGGGTGCTCGTCTATCTCGCCGTTTACGTCGTCATGGGTCTCGGCACCTTCGCCTGCATCATTGCCATGCGTGTGAAGGGGCAGGCGGTGGAGAATATCGACGATCTCGCCGGCCTGTCGCGCACCCAGCCGCTGGTTGCCCTGGCCTTGGCGTTATTCATGTTCTCGATGGCCGGGATTCCGCCGCTCGCGGGCTTCTTCTCGAAGTTTTACGTCTTCCGGGCCGCGGTGCAGGCCGATCTTTTTGCGCTGGCAATCATTGGTGTTCTCGCCAGCGTCGTTGGGGCCTTCTATTACCTGCGCGTGATCAAGGTCATGTACTTCGATCAACCGTCGGTGACCTTCGATAAGATGGCCCCGGGCGTTGCCCTGGTAGCGGGCAGCACCTGCCTTGTCACGCTGTTGTTCTGGGTCTATCCGTCGGCAGTGATTTCGACGGCGGCGCGCGTTTCGGCCCTCGTGATCGGGGGCTGATCTGTCGGCTCTAACTTTACCGCCCGGGTGGCGGTTGCAGGATTTCGACAGCGTCGCCAGCACGATGGAGCTGGCGACGCAAGCGCTTTTAGAGGGGGAGGGCGAAGGCCTGATCCTGCGGGCGCGCGAACAAGTCTCCGGCCGGGGGCGGCAAGGCCGCCCGTGGCGTAGCCCGCCCGGCAACCTCTACATGTCTATCCTGATTGACCCGGCGCCGCGCTTGGCCGAAACGGCGAACCTATCGTTCGTCGCAGGGCTCGCCGTTTGGCGGGCCATTGCCGATCTTATTCCTGGGGCGGGGCTTCGACTGAAATGGCCGAACGATGTCTTGCTCGATGGGGCGAAGCTCGCCGGGCTATTGCTCGAAGTGCCTTATGCTGGGAAACCCGCCGTGCTTGGGCTAGGCCTCAATCTGCGCACCGCGCCGACCGATACCCCCTATCCGGCGACCAGCCTGCCCCCCCGGGCGACCGGCCCGGTAGACCGGGACGAGGCGACGGAAGCGATTGCCCTTCGGCTCGCTGAAACCTTGCGCCAATGGCGGCAGGAGGGGTTCGCCAGTATCCGCGCCGATTGGCAGGCCGTCGCTCATCCCATTGGAACGCCGCTTACGGTTCGTCTCGCCCCCGAAACGGTGCTGAAGGGCACGTTCGACGGGTTGGGGGAGGATGGGCATCTGCGCCTGCAAACCGCCGATGGTCTGCGCGCCATTCCGGCGGGTGATGTGATTCTCGCTTAGGATTTCAGCCATGCTGCTGGCCATTGACGCCGGGAATACCAATACCGAATTTGCGCTGATCGACGGAACCGAGGTCTGCAATTCCTGGCGTATCGCCACCGATCCGCGCCGCACGGCCGACGAATATGCCGTTTGGCTGACCCAGTTGATGGCGCTCGACGGGATCGACCGCAGTATGGTTACGGCCAGTATCGTGGCAACCGTGGTGCCGGAAGCGCTGTTTAATCTCACCGGCCTATGTCGTAAGTATTTCAATGGCTTGCCGTTGATTGTTGGCGACCCATCGGTGAAGATGACCATTCGCGCCGCGACCGACCGACCGGAGGAGGTTGGGGCAGACCGGCTCGTCACCGCGCTGGCGGCGCGCGATACCTATGGTTGCCCGCTGATCGTCGTTGATTTCGGTACCGCAACGACCTTTGATGTGGTTGATGCAGATGGGAATTTTGCCGGCGGCGTTATCGCCCCAGGGATCAACCTGTCGCTGCAAGCGCTTTATATGGCCGCCGCCAAACTGCCGCGCGTCGCCATCCGCCCCACCCCGACCGTGATCGCCCGCAGTACGGTCCCGGCCATGCAGTCCGGCGTCTTTTGGGGCTATATCGGCATGATCGAAGGGTTGGTGCAGCGGATGCGCGCCGAGCTTGGACAGAATGTCCCCGTTGTTGCAACTGGGGGGCTTGCCCCTATGTTTGCGGGCGCGACGGACCATATAACCCATATCGACCGCGATCTCATCATGCGCGGTCTCGTGACACTCTATCAGCATAATCGTTTGGAATCATGATCGACGGCACCCCCTTGCACTCCGCCATTGCCGCCCGCGGCGAACTTCTCTTCCTGCCATTGGGGGGCGCGGGGGAGATCGGGATGAACCTCAACCTCTTCGGCTACAACGGCCAATGGGTGATGGTTGATCTTGGTGTGACCTTCGGCGACGATAGTCAGCCATCGATCGACGTGATCATGCCCGATCCGGTCTTCATCGCCGAACGGCGCGATGCCTTGCTGGGGATCGTGCTGACCCATGCCCATGAAGATCATATCGGCGCGGTTCCGCACCTGTGGCGCCGCCTGGGCGCGCCGCCGATCTATTGTACGCCGTTCACGGCCAGTGTTCTGCGCCGTAAGCTGCCTGAATATGGGTTGGCGCGCGACGTGGTGATCCACGAGGTTCCCCTGTCGGGGGATTTCAGCCTGGGGCCGTTCCGCTTCCAGATGATCACCCTGACGCATTCGATCCCCGAACCGAACGCCCTGGCGATCCACACGCCCGTCGGCACCGTGCTGCACACGGGGGATTGGAAATTCGATCCCGAGCCTTTGGTCGGTCAAGTCACCGACTTCGACACGCTGAAGGCTTTGGGCGATAAAGGCATTCTGGCCCTGGTCGGCGATTCCACCAATGTCTTCAAACCGGGCGAAGCCGGATCGGAAGCCGCGGTGCGTGCCAGCCTGACGGAGTTGATCGGCCAGTTTAACAACCGGGTTGCCGTCGCCTGTTTCGCCTCTAACGTCGCGCGGTTGGAGAGCATTGTCATGGCCGCCGCTGCCCACGGGCGGCGGGTGGCGCTGGTTGGGCGCTCGCTGCACCGGATGGTCGAAAGCGCGCGGGAAAATGGCTATCTTGCCGATCTGCCGCCGCTGGTCTCCGAGGACGAGGTTGGGTATTTACCGCCCGAAGAAGTGCTGCTGCTCTGCACCGGCAGCCAGGGCGAACAGCGTGCGGCCCTTGCCCGGATCGCGGCCAACGATCACCCCCATGTCGTGCTGGAAGAGGGCGATGCGGTCATTTTCTCCTCCCGCATCATTCCAGGGAACGAGAAATCCATCGGGCGCCTGCACGATAAGCTGATCAAGCAGGGCATCGAAGTGGTGACGGAGCAGGACCACTTCATCCATGTCTCCGGCCATCCGGCGCGCGACGAATTGGCCCGGATGTATGCGCTAACCCGCCCGAAGATCGCCGTGCCCGTGCATGGCGAACTGCGCCATCTTTACGAGCATGCCGAGCTCGCTCGCGAGTGCCAGGTGCCCACCGCCGTCGTCGTTGAAAACGGCGACGTGCTGCGCCTTGCGCCGGGTGAGCCGATGGTGCTCGACAAGGTTCCGACCGGGCGCCTTGCGGTCGATGGCAGCCGGTTGGTTCCCCTGGGCGGGGCGGAGCTGAAGCAGCGCCTGCGCATGACCTATAATGGTATGGCGGTCGCCACCCTTGTGCTCGATAAGCGCGGGAACTTACAGACCGATCCGGTGCTGACCCTGCACGGGCTGGTCGATGCCGAGCAGGACGAGGCGCAAATCCTGATCGATAAGGCGCTTGATGCCATCGAGGATGTGGTGGAAACCTTCGCTGCCAGTGGTCGGGGCGGGGAGGATACGGTGCTGCGCGACGCGGTAAAGGCGGCAGTGCGGCGCATTGTCCATAGCGCCATCGGGTTGAAGCCGGTAACAGAGGTCCATCTCATTCGTCTTTAAACCCTGGGGAGGGATGCCAAGAATGATCGGACGCTTGAACCATGTCGCCATCGTCGTACCGGATCTGGCTGCGGCGAGTGCGCTCTATAGCACTGGCCTCGGCGCGACGGTATCGGCCCCGGTCGATCTGCCGGAACATGGGGTAACGACGGTTTTCGTGATGTTGCCCAATACGAAGATCGAACTGCTGCATCCCTTGGGCGAAAATTCGCCCATTGCCGGGTTTCTGGCGAAGAATCCGGCGGGCGGCATGCATCATGTCTGTTACGAGGTAACCGATATTCTAGCCGCGCGGGATCACCTGAAAGCCCAGGGTGCGCGCGTGCTGGGCGACGGTGAACCGAAGATCGGCGCGCACGGACTGCCGGTGCTGTTCCTACATCCGAAGGATTTCTGCGGGACGTTGGTCGAATTGGAACAGGTGGCAGCTTAAAATGAATTGGGTTTCCGGGGTCGTCGTTTACGTTATCACCTGGTGGGTCGTGCTTTTCGCTGTTCTGCCGTGGCGCGTAACTCCCGCCAGCCAAAAGGTTGAAGGCGCGATGGCGGGCGCCCCGGATAACCCGCATATTCTGTATAAAGTGCTCTGGACAACAATCATTTCGACGGTCGTTTTCCTCGGCATTTATGCCCTGGTCGCGTCTAACCTGATTTCTTTTCAGGATATGGCCGATCAATTGGGCCGCGAATAGGGGCTGGACGCCCCCAGCCCGATCCGTCATGCTTCGGTAACAATCTCTGAAAAGCCGGGGGTAACGCCCCGGTCGCCGAAGGGAGAGTTCGCCACGCATGACCGGGCTGATCCATCTGTCCGACTTCAGGCCGAACCGTCACCGGGTGACGTTCAATCGGGCCGAGCTTCAGGAAATTCTTAATCTCTATAGCCGTCGCGTTTCCCGGGGGGAGTGGCGGGACTATGCCATCGACATGGGCAATGGCGTTGCCATGTTCTCTATTTTCCGCTCGTCGTTTGAACTGCCGCTCTACAGCATTGTTAAGCGGGCCAGCGGGCGGCAAACCGATTATGTTTTGATGAGCGGACGGCAGAAACTTCGGCAGGAAAGAAGCCTAGCGGAGCTTCTCGCTTACCTTGATGCGCGCGCGCTGTCGCTCGTTAAATAACTACCGGCGAGCGCCCGACATTTGGGCGATCACGCCGCGCAGATAGTCCACATCCTGTTGCAGGCGCTTAATTTGCGCACTTGCAACCTGGATTTCATAGGATTGGACTTCCAGATCCTTGGAGAGCCGCTTGACGGCGCTTGGATCAACCGCGTCGGCGGGGGCTTGTTCGGCCGGGGCGGCGCCCTCGGTGGCCTGGGCATCGGTTGCGTCCGACGCCGGGGCGGCGGCGGCCGATTCGGCCGCCTTCAGTTTCGCCGCCTGTTCCTGCACCTTTTGGGCCGTTGCCAGCAGTTCCTGATGCGTATTGCGCAGGCGAAGTTTGCGCGCCTCCAGGTCTTTTTCGCTGGTGCGCAGCATCTGTTCGCGCGCCGCCAAATCCCGCTGCAGGCTGGTGCGATATTCTACCTGCTGTTCAATCGCGGAGGAGGCGGCCCGTTCCCGCGCGGCGGTGCTGTCGGCCCCCGAGGCCGTGCCGCCAATCGTTGGCAGCGCCTGTTGGGCGTGCGCCGTTATCGACAGAAGACCAACTGCCGCCGTGGCGGTAAGAACAAGAAAAGTCCGGGGCATGAGCGTCAGTCCTGACTGTTTCGGCGCTGCGGCATTATGCAACGACGGCAAAGCCCAGGTCGAGCCTGCGCCCGCCATTGCGGTGCCGAATTCGGTCCGCCATGGCCGAGGTAACGAGCAGGCCACGCCCGCTAGGCAGACCGAAGGCATCTTCGTCGTCGTGCGGTTCGGCGGCAACCCGGCGCGTTTTTTCGAACCCATGCCCTTCGTCCAGCACTTCCAGCGTCAGCCAGCCCGCCGACATGCGGGCAAACAGGCAGACCGAGCGGCTGGCAAAACTATCATCATGCAGGCGATGGTCGAGGTGATCGACATAATCGGCGTAAGCATCGCCGCTCGCGCGCAAATCCTTATTGGCTTCCAGATTGCCGTGCAACAGCGCGTTGGCCATTGCTTCGGCCAAAGCAACTTCAATGCGCCAAATCAGCGATTCGTTGAAAAAGCCCGTTTCGGTCAGCGCGGCAGCAATCGCCGCCGCCGGCTCCACCCGATAGGCGGTGGAAGTCGAGAGGCAGAGGCCAATAAAAGTGCCGCGCCGGGCCGCCAAGCGGCAAAAAGCGGCCAATTGCCCCGGCGCAAGCCCCGCTTCAAAACAGAAGGCTGGTAGTTCCTGAACGGCAGCCATCATGCGGGCTTCGCTGATCCGATCCCCCATAACCCGGATGCGGCGACGGCTTCCACTCCCCAGGCTAGACATAGTGCTATGCCGCAGGGCGCTCGCGGTGCGCGCCGCCACAGGGTCGGTTTCCACGCGCTTTTCCCCGAAAGTCTCTAGCGAAAGAGCTTCCAGAGCTTCGCGCGATAGTCCGTCCGCAACCAGACTCACCGATGAGAATGGGGAGAGGGACACAGAGCCTCCGTGTTCGTCCGACGAATTGGGCCGCGCAAGCGCCGACCGCGTGTCAAAGGAGTGAGTCACCCGCCAATCCTAGGGCTGACCCTATGATTGAATGGTAAATATCTTGTCGAATTTTGCGACTTCAAGCATGCGGCGCACATTTTCTGGCGGGCGCTGAAGCACCACCGCCGCATTGAAAACTTGCGCCTTCTGCTTGGCAATCAGCAGCATTCCCAGGCCAGCCGAATCGATGAACTCGACGCCGCTCAGGTCGAATTCGTAGGAGCCGACCTTGTTTTTCAGAAGTTCATCAAGGAATTCTTTATATTCCCGATGAAATTTAAAGGTCAGCCGCCCCGTAATTTTGATCTTGGCGCTATTGTCTTTGATATCGACTGTATATTGCATCGGGTCCTCGAAGTGAGTCATCCGGCAACGCTCACAGGCTGCCGCTACCATCCCTTACCATACCCGATTTGCAGAAAGCGCAGAGCGGGTTCCTGTCTGTTGTGCGCCTTTTCGCCCCGGAAGGCAACCACACTTAGCAAACGCTTTTAATTTGAAACAAAAAAATCTCTTATATTCCAGCCGATTCCGACTCGTCGGTGCTTTTATAGCGAGTCATGAGAGGGGTTTGCGCCAGGGCAAAGACCAGCACGATCGGGATGAAGCCAAAGGTTTTCAGCATAACCCATTGATCAGTCGTTAAAATACGCCAAGCGATCTCATTAATCCCGGCGAGACAGACGAAGAAGGCCGCCCAACGCCAGGTGAGCAGCGTCCAGCCTTTTTCTGTTAAGGAGAGCATCGGACCGAAAGCGATTTGCAAAGGCTGACGCCCAAGCAGGCGGCCCCCCGCCAAGAGAAGGGCGAATAGCCCATAGATCAGCGTCGGCTTCATTTTAATGAAGGTTTCATCGGCCAACAGCAGGGTCAGGCCGCCAAAGATGACGACCAGCACCACATTCAACAGCGGCATGACCGGCACCCGCCGCTCCAGCCGCCAGAGCACGGCAAAGCAGATGACCGACGCCACCACCAGCACCCCGGTGGCCGTCAACAAATCGCTCCGGCCATAGGTGATGAAAAACAGCAGCAGCGGCCCAAAATCGAGCAGCAGCTTGATATAACCGGCGGGTTTCGGGGCGGGGTCGGTCATTGCGGCCTCAAGCGCTTAGAAAATCAAGGCCGAGACTATTCGCGATCTTTGCGGCGAAAGCGAGTCGAGACTGCGCCGCCCCGGTTCCCGGTTAGGCCACTTCAGTCACGAATTGATCGCGCGGACGGCGAACTTTCTTCAGCGGTGCCAGCCAATCCTTCTCCACCTCGCGGTAACCGAGCGGCAGGATCGCCACCGACCGCAGACCCCGCGCGCGCAGCCCCAGAATCTCATCGAGTTTATCCGGCTCGAACCCCTCCATCGGGGTCGAATCGACACCTTCAAAGGCGGCAGCGGTCAACGCCAGCCCAAGGCCGATATAGGCCTGTCGCGCCGCATGTTCGAAATTCACCTGGGCGTCGCGCTGCGGATAGGTGTTCAGCAGCATCTTGCGGTAATTTTCCCAGCCCTCGCTGGTAAAATTCCGCTCTTGGTTCACAAAATCGAACATGCTGTTGATCCGGTCCGCCGTGTAGGTGTCCCAGGCGGCGAAAACCAACAGGTGCGAGCCATCAGTAATCTGGGCCTGATTCCAGGCAATCGCCTTGATCTTTTCACGCACCTCCGGGTTGGTGACGACGATCACTTCGAACGGCTGCAAACCGCTCGAGGTCGGGGCGAGACGAACGGCTTCGATGATCCGGTCCACCTTATCCTGCGGCACGGCCTTCGCCGTATCCATCTTTTTCGTCGCGTAACGCCAGTTGAGTTTTTCGAGCAGCATGACGGGCCTCTCATTAGTGAACGCCGTTAATCGGCGGAGAGGCTGACATAGGGGTGCAGCGATACCGTTACAAGATCAGTTACTATTAAGCGTCCAATGGGTCCATTGCTTCCGCAGTTTCTGCGTCAAACTGTCGCCGGGCATCCCGGATCGTCTGATGGTTTTCTTCGGCCCAATTCAACGCCGGAACAAGCGCTTGATAGAGCGAATGGCCAAGCGGCGTTAGGCGATATTCCACCCCCGGCGGTTTGGTCGGGAAAACCCGACGTTCGATATAACCGTCACGTTGCAGAGTGCGAAGGGTCTGCGAGAGCATTCGTTGGGAAATATCCGGGACAAGGCGGCGCAGTTCGGCAAAGCGGTAGGGGTGTTCCGCCAACGCATCGAGTAGCAGCATCGCCCATTTTCCAGCAATCGGATCCATCACGTCGCGCACCGGGCATACCTCGGACAGGTCAACGAGCGGCAGGCGGGTGCTGAGGGGGGGACGCGTTGCCATGACGGGGGGTTCCTTTTCGATAACCAAGGGCCAAAAAACTGCCCTCTTTTCAGAGCGCGATAAATTACCTTTATAGAGCAAGTCTCTTTTTGAGAGCACATCTCGTTTTATCTCTTACCGCATCGTGCCTAGGAAATCATCATGGCAAAACTTCTCGTGACCGGCGCAACCGGCCAGCTTGGTCGGGGCGTGCTTCAGCATCTGCTGACGACCTATGGTGTCGCGCCGACCGATATCATCGCGGCCACCCGCAATCCGGCGGCCTTGGCCGATCTAACCGCCAAGGGCGTTGAAATCCGCGCAGCGGATTTCGACAATCCGGCAGCCTTGGTGCAGGCGTTCCAGGGGGTTAATCGGGTGCTGATCATCTCCACCTCCGAACTCGCTGTGCCGGGCAAACGCCTTCAGCAGCAATCAGCCGCCGTTGCGGCGGCGGCGAAAGCGGGAGTGGCGCATATCGTCTACACGTCGATGCCGAACCCGGCTAACTCGCTCGTGACCTTTGCCCCCGATCATCTGGGGACTGAAAAAGCCATTCAGGCCAGCGGGGTGCGCTATACGATCCTGCGCAATTCCTGGTACACGGATAATTATCTCCTCTCGCTGCCCCATGTGCTGGCGACCGGCACCTGGTACACGGCGACGGGCGAGGGGCGGACGCCCAACATTAGCCGCAATGATTGCGCCCGGGCCGCCGCCGCCGCGCTGGCCAATCCACCCGCCGGAAACGCTATTCTGACGCTGACCGGCCCGGAATCCCTGACGATTGCCGAGGTTGCCGCCCAGGTCAGCGCCGTGACGGGTAAGGCGATTACCGTGCAGCAGGTGCCCAATGCCGCCTTTGCCGCAGGGCTTGAAAGCGCAGGCCTGCCGCCGTTTCTGGCAACGGCCCTGGCGTCGGCGGATGCCAATACTCAGGCCGGAAATTTCGACCTGCTGACCGGCGACTATCAAACCCTGACCGGGCAGGCGCCACAAACTGTTAGGGCGTTCCTGGAGGCCCATAAGGCTGCGCTGCTCGGTTAAGCCTTACAGCGCGTCGAGAAAAGCGGCGACCGTCTGCCGGATCGGATGCAGATGGCTGAATAGAGCCATATGTTCGGCCCCCGTTAGGGGGACAAACCGCGCTTGCGGCAGACGGTCGGCTAACGCGCGGGCCTGATCGACGGGGACGATCGGGTCCGCCGTCCCATGCAGCAGCAAAAGCGGTGCGGTAAGCGGCAGGGCGGCGGGCAGGGTGAAACCCTGACAGGCGGCGATATCGTTCAAGGTGCCGGGCAACCGCTGCGGGATCGCCGTCATCACGCTTCGCTGCAAACGGGCGAGCAGCGGCCCGGCCACTGGATCGGCCAGAGTGGCCGCACAAAGATCGGGGTCGCTGATCCCGCGCGCCGCTGCCCGGCGAGGATTTCGCCGCAGCGCCCAACGGCCTAAGGCAGCAAGACCGGGCAGCCGCGCGAAGAGTTTGAAGCGTTTCAGCCGTTTCAGCGCCGCCTCCGGCACCGGCAGAGGACCGGCACAGGCCGAAATCAACACAAGCCCCCGGCACAGGTCCGGGTGCCTAAGGCCGAACTGCAGCGCCGACGGCCCACCCGCCGAAATCGCCACGACGAGACACGCGGTGATCCCGAGGCGGCGCAACAGCGCCGCATAGGCATCGGCTTGGGCTACCGGCGTTTCCCGGCCTGCCAAGGCGGAGGCAAAATACCCCGGGCGGGCGACAATAATCCGCCGAAACGCCCGATCCGGCGGTAGGGCGGCCTCGGCTAAAATCGCCCCCTGGTCGATCCCACCGAACCCGCCGTGCAGCACGAGCACGGCCGGGCCGACGCCTTCATCGGTAAAGGCCAACCCTTCGACCAGATCATGTCGCGCCGCCCGCATCGCCCCGTGCCCCAGCTTACGCATGACGGTAGACGATAAACCCAGATTTCTCGGCAAGTCGGTCATAGAGGCGCTGGGCGGTGATATTCGTCTCATGGGTTTGCCAATACACCCGCGCCGCGCCCGCCTTGGCCGCGTCAGCATAAACGGCGCGGATCAGGGCTTCCCCAACGCCGCGACCGCGCGCGGCTTCTGCCGTAAACAGATCTTGCAAATAGCAGTTCGGCCCGATGGCAACGGTCGTGCGGTGATAGAGATAATGGGTCAGGCCGATCAACCGCCCCTCCGCCTCAGCGACCAGGGCGTGCATCGGCTCATAGGCATCGAAAAACCGCTGCCACGTGGTACGGGTAATCTCCTCCGGCAGCGCCGTCGCCCCGGCCCGACCGTAAAAAGCATTATACCCGTCCCAAAGCGGTTTCCACTGATCATAGTCGGTCGGACGCGCAGGGCGGATGATGATACTGGTTGGCATTGCCGAACCCTTTCAAAGAAACGCCACTACACGCCATTATATGCTTACTATTCATACCAAGTCTAATGCCCAATAAATGCCTGGGTAGAAGCCCGGATAGCTCCTTTCTCATCCTGTTCAAGCCAGAGTAGGGCGTGCTTGAAAGAACCTCGATTTGTGGCTAACCAATTACCAATAGTACTAGCACGGCGACTTTCAATGTTGCTTGCGTCCAATTTGATCAACCAAGCCTCCACCCCCAGAAAAGCAGGAAGAAACCTACTTAATTGACAATATGCGCCGGCCGCAAGATCTGCTATCGCAGCGACGTCCTCCGACCAATAAGGAGCAATAGGTGACTCTGTGGTTCCGAATTGGTGATCTGCTGGCTGCCGCCAGCCTGTGAAGCCAAAGGTGAGGTAGCTGGCTAGGCGTGCGAATTTTTCTCGCTTGTCATGACTATCAAGAGCCTCGTCATGATCACTTATCCAATTCGAAATTTGATTTTCGCTACGCAATCCCGCCAATATAAAAGCAACAAAACTAGCAAGTCGAAGCATCTTCTCTACGGTGCCACGATTTGAATTAACATCAAAACAATCCGGAAATGACCTAATAATAGCTTCCGGACCACCCAACATGAAACTTCCTATCCGTTTATCAATTAGCACTGTTATTAAATTTCCCTTTAAATTTCCTACTGTATTCAAAAAAGCTGGAAGCGCCCGCCAACGGACCGGTTCGTTTAGTTTCTTATACGAAATGCGTCTACCATCCGGAAGCCATTGTTTACGGAACTCAATTAATGATGGTAACCATTCCCTCAGCGCTTCATCAGTTGTAACAAGGAAAGAATATGCTTCATGGCTGGCTTCCTTGTGTTGCCCAGAGTAATCACTTGCAATAATCATCGCACCAGAGTCAACTGAAGCTAACATATCGTGATATTGATTCTCAGCAATACGAAGCGATTCGCTCAAGTTAAATAAATATCCTGAGCGCCTGTCAATAATATGCTTCCAAACTGCCATAGCTCAATCCCCAACAGATTGCTTCGAAATATCAGAAGTGACGTGACAAAATTTTTCCTCTTCCTTCACGTTACCATTAATAGGCAATCAACCCTAAGTAAAAACATTTCTTCCCTACCTAATATTTAAAACAGACAACAGGTTTCCCAATTGTTGACGTCAGTTTGAAAACTAGGGTCGGAAGCATCATCAAAAACTCTGCTAAGATGGCCAACGGATAGCAAATTGAGGGATGCGCTATGGCGTATCTCGTGCCCCTCACTCCCACTCAATCGTCCCCGGCGGCTTCGAGGTAATGTCGTAGCTCACCCGATTGATCCCGCGCACTTCGTTGATGATGCGCGTCGCCACCCGCCCCAAGAAATCGTGCGGGAAGGGGAAATAGTCGGCGGTCATCCCGTCGGTCGAGGTTACTGCGCGCAAGGCGCAGGCGTAATCATAGGTGCGGGCGTCGCCCATCACGCCCACGGTGCGCACCGGCAGCAGCACGGCGAAGGCCTGCCAAATCGCATCATAGAAGCCCGATTTGCGGATTTCATCGAGATAGACCGCATCGGCGGCCCGCAGAATATCCAGCTTCTCGCGGGTGATGTCGGTACCCGGCAGGCGGATGGCGAGGCCGGGGCCGGGGAAGGGGTGGCGGCCCACTAGGCTTTCCGGCAGCCCCAGTTCGCGGCCCAGCACGCGCACTTCGTCCTTAAACAGGTCGCGCAACGGCTCAACCAGCTTGAGGTTCATGCGGTCGGGTAGACCGCCGACGTTATGGTGCGATTTGATCGTGACGGACGGACCGCCGGTAAAGCTGACGCTTTCGATCACATCGGGGTATAGCGTGCCTTGTGCCAGGAAGGCGGCGCCGCCGATCTTGCGGGCTTCTTCTTCGAACACATCGATGAACAGCTTGCCGATGGTCTTGCGCTTCACTTCCGGGTCGATCTTGCCCGCAAGTTCGCCCAGGAACAGGTCGCTCGCATCGCGGTGGATCAGCGGAATATTGTAATGGTCGCGGAACAGGCTAACGACCTGTTCCGCCTCGCCGGTGCGCAGCAAGCCGTGATCGACGAAAACGCAGGTAAGCTGGTCGCCGATCGCCTGATGGATCAGGACAGCGGCGACGGAGGAATCTACCCCACCGGAAAGACCGCAGATGACCTTTTCCGTGCCAACCTGGGCGCGGATACGCTCGATCATCATTTCACGGAACCCGGCCATCGTCCACGCGCCGTGGCAGCCGCAAATATCTTTGACGAAGCGCGCCAGCAGCTTCGCGCCATCGGGGGTATGGGCCACTTCCGGGTGGAACTGCACTGCGTAGATTTTCCGCGCTTCATCGGCGACGGCGGCGAAGGGGGCATTGGCGGACGTGGCGACGACCGAAAAGCCCGGCGGCAGCGCCGTTACCCGGTCGCCGTGGCTCATCCACACTTGGTAGCTTTGCCCAACCTGCCAAATACCGTCGAACAGCGGGCAGGGGGCGGTTACGGTCACTTCCGCCCGGCCAAACTCGCGGTGATGGCCGCTTTCCACCGTGCCGCCCAATTGCGCGCAGATCGTCTGTTCGCCGTAGCAAATGCCAAGGATCGGCAGGCCTTGCTGATACACCCACTCCGGCGCGCGCGGCGTATGCTCCAAGGTCACAGAGGCCGGACCGCCCGACAGAATGATCCCCTTCGGCTTAAACGCAGCCAGCCGCGCCGGATCGGTATTGAAGGGCATCACCTCGCAGTAAACCCCGGCTTCGCGCACGCGGCGAGCAATAAGCTGGGTCACTTGGCTGCCGAAATCGAGGATGAGGATATTCTCGGCTTGCAGGGCGGGGTCGGTCGTCATGTCGCGTCTCTCTCGGGCTTCAGGCTTCAATCGCGGGACGGGCGGCAGGCGGCGCTGAGAGCAGCCGCGTCGGACCACAGAATGCGCTGCGTGCGCACGGTGATCCCGCCCAGGGGTTCAGTAATCTCGTCAGTCACTTGACCGCCGAGGCTCATGTAAAATTTCAGTGCCGGGGCATTGGTCGCCAAGACCCATAGCCAGACGTGCGGGGCAAGACCGGGGGTGCCGAGCGTATGGTCCGCCGTTCGCCGCAGCAACTCCCGCCCCAGGCCACGCCCGCGCCCGGTGGGATCGACGTGCAGATTATCGACATAGGCGCCGAGATAATCGCCGTAGGGGTCCACAGCTTTGCTCGCGTCATCCCCCCAAACCGAGATGAATCCCGCGAGGCTATCACCCTGTTCGGCCAGCAGAATGAGATCGGCAGGACGGGCGCGCGCCAGTTTTTCAGCCCATTGCGCCTGTTTTTCGAGGTCGAGCGGCCCGTCGAGATAGGCATCGGGCAATTGACCGCGATAGGCCGCCCGCCACGAGCGGGTATGGAGATCGGCGATCATCGGTGCATCGTCAGGCACCGCACGGCGGAAGCGCAACGCCACGGGGCTACTCCAGCAAAAGGGCCATATCGCGCCACTCATAGGCGACTTCTGGCAACCAGACGCCGCCGAAGCAATGGGCTTCGCGGTCGATGACTTTACCGCCGATACGATCATAGAAGGCACGAGCCTTGCTATTGCCTTCGAGTGCCCACAACAATAGCGACCGGCGATGTTGGGCCATCAGACCCTGGGCGGTTTGGCGCACCAGCGCCCGGCCAATGCCGTGGCCGCGCCAATCGGTATCGACATAGAGCGCGTAGATTTCCGCGTCATGCTCCCAGCTCGACCCGCGCACGGGGCCGAAGGCGGAAAAGCCGATGACTTTGCCGGTCGGGCCGACCGCCAACCAGGGAAACCCCATATCGCCAAAGCCGCCGCCGCGCGCCCCCAGCATCCGCCGCCATAGCACGCGATGATCCTCCAGCAGCGGGCCATCCAGCACGCTATCGGGCATCAAGCCCCGGAAGGAGTCGCGCCACCCATCCGTCTGGACGCGGGCGATGGCGCCATAATCCTCGCGCTGCGCCCGGCGCAGGCTCCAGCCCTGATCAACGGGAAGCGGGGATAGGGCGCGGCTGTACAGTTATTCCTCCCTCGGCGTAGGCGGGGTTGCCGCCGCCCGGCGGGCCAGAACGGCAGTGAAGAAACCATCCGTGCCGTGACGATGGGGCGTCAAGCGCAAATAGGGGCCTGGGGCGGGGCAGGGCGTCGCCACCTTCTCCGCCCAAATCGCCGTCACCGGAACAACCTCGAAATCGGGATGATCGGCCAAAAAGGCGTCGACGGAGGCTTCGTTTTCGTCCGGCAGTAGCGAACAGGTAGCATAGATCAGCCGCCCGCCCGGCTTTACCAGCTTTGCGGCATTGCCCAGAATCTCGCGCTGTTTCTGCGTCAGTTCGGCCACATCGTCCGGGCCGATGCGCCATTTCATATCCGGGTTGCGGCGCCAGGTGCCGGTGCCGGAACAGGGGGCATCGACCAATACTCGGTCGAACTTACCGGCTTGGCGCTTGAACCAACTGGCATTCTCGCCGCCAAGGGCGCGGCGTTCAACATTATGCACCCCCGCCCGGCGCAGGCGCGTCACGGCCCGCTCAAGGCGCTGAACCGAGATATCGGACGCGATCAACCGGCCCTTATTCGCCATATCGGCGGCCAGCGCCAGGGTTTTACCGCCCGCACCGGCGCAATAGTCGATCACCCATTGGCCGGGCTTGGCGTCGGCGAGCAGGGCGACGAGTTGCGAGCCTTCGTCCTGGATTTCCACCACGCCGTCTCGGAACGCGGGCAGGGCACCCAAGGCCGGGCGGCCTTCGACGCGCACCGCCAGTGGCGACCATTCACCCGGCGTTACCCGCAGCCCTTCGGCGGTCAGGCGGGCGAGAATAGCTTCCCGCGTGCCATGCAGCGCATTGATACGCAGATCGAGCGCGGCATTGGTATTGAGTGCCGCCAGTTCGGCTTCGTCGCCGTTGAACAGCGACGAGAGCGGCGCTTCCGACCATTGCGGGATTTCCACGCGCACCCACAGCGGCATGTCTGGGTGATCCAGCGGCACCGGGGCGCCGGTCTCGGTGCGCAGGGCGACGATCTGATCGACCAGACTGCGCTCCGCCCGCGACAGGGCGTGTGGGCGGTGGCCCTCGCCGTCGAAATTCTTTTCAAACTGCTCGGGGATCCACGCATCCGTCAGCAGCATATCCATAATGAACAGATGGCGCGGTACGACCGGCCCGGCTTCTGCCGGACGGGCCAGCAGGCGATTGACCCACCACTCCAGCCGCGCCCGCCGCCGCATCAGACCGTAAAAACGCTCCGAAATCGCCGTGCGGTCCTTAGCGCCAATATAGCGCCGGTCGCGGAAGTAGCGGGAGGCCGCCGCATCGGCGACGCCCCCCTGGCTGATGTCTTCCAAAAGATCGAGAGCGGCCTGGAGCCGCGCGGCGGGAGTCATCGGTATTAATTGCCCTGACGGTAGTTCGGCGCTTCGCGCATAATGCCGACGCCATGAACGTGGGATTCACGCAGGCCAGCGTTGGTAATGCGCACAAAGCGGCAGTTGCGCTGCATATCGGCGATGGTGGCATTGCCGGTATAGCCCATCGCCGCCCGCAGACCGCCGACGAGTTGATGGACGACCGGGTGCAGCGGCCCCTTATGCGGCACGCGGCCTTCGATACCTTCCGGTACCAGTTTCAGCGTATCGTTCACTTCCGCTTGGAAGTAACGATCCGCCGACCCGCGCGCCATCGCGCCGACCGATCCCATGCCGCGATAGGATTTATACGAGCGGCCTTCGTAAAGGAAGACTTCCCCCGGGCTTTCATCCGTCCCGGCGAAGAGCGAGCCGATCATGGCGCAATCGGCCCCGGCGGCAATCGCCTTAGCCAAATCGCCGGAAAACTTAATCCCGCCATCGGCGATGACCGGAATGCCGTGCTTGCGGCAGGCTTCGACGCAATCGAGAACCGCCGTTAGCTGGGGCACACCCACGCCCGCGACGATGCGGGTGGTGCAGATCGACCCCGGCCCGATACCGACTTTAACGGCATCGGCGCCCGCATCCATCAGCGCGCGAGCGGCATCGGCGGTGGCAACGTTCCCGGCCATGATCTGCGTGGAATTCGACAGATGGCGTACCCGGCGCACCGTATCGAGCACCCGTTCCGAATGGCCGTGGGCGGTATCGACGACCAGAAGATCAACCTCGGCATCGAAGAGGGCCGCGGCGCGTTCAACGCCATCATCGCCCGTGCCGGTCGCGGCGCCGGTGCGCAGGCGGCCCTTCAGATCTTTCACCGCGTTCGGGAACTTCTGCGCCTTTTCAATGTCTTTGACCGTGATGAGGCCGATGCAGCGGTAGTCTTCATCGACCACCAGCAGCTTTTCGATGCGGTGTTGGTGCAACAAGCGCTTCGCTTCATCCTTGGTCACGCCTTCGCGCACCGTGATCAGCTTTTCCTTGGTCATCAACTCGGAGACCGGCTGATTGGCATTGGTCGCGAAGCGCACGTCGCGGTTGGTCAGAACGCCGACCAGCTTGCCGCGCGGCGCATCGACGACGGGAATACCGCTGATCTTGAAATCGGCCATCAGGGCCAGGGCGTCGGCCAGGGTTTGATCGGGGGTGATGGTCACGGGATCGACGACCATGCCGCTTTCGAACTTCTTCACCTGGCGCACTTCGGCAGCCTGACGGTCCAGCGACATATTTCGGTGAATGATGCCCATGCCGCCCATCTGGGCCATTGCGATGGCGAGTGCGCTTTCCGTCACCGTATCCATAGCAGCGGAGAGCAAGGGGATGCCCAGCCGGATTTCCTTGGTTACCCGCGTCGAGGTATCGACCTGCGCCGGCATCACCGCCGAGGCAGCGGGTTCCAAGAGAACATCATCGAAAGTAAAGGCATCGCGCACGATCATGGCAGGGCGGCTCCATCTCACCTGATACGGTCCGGCCAAACCGCCCCTGTCTTTGCGCTGCTACGAACCCCAAGGGATAGGGGGGTGCGCCGGTGCTGCATAATACATATTGCGCCTTCGCTGCCAAGCCCTTGTGTTATGCGGCTACAGAGGCAGTCCCATGCACCCACGGCACCGGATTGTCGGGCAGCCGTTTCCCCGGACATACTCTGTGTAATTTATGAAACATTTGATTGTTGCATAGACAAGTATGGGCCGTCCCCGTATGATCCCGCTCCAAAAGTGGGGGGCTGTCGTCGCAGACCATAACGGTTACTGCGACCCAATGACGTATTGGGAACGAGTCCTATGAAGATCTTCGATAAAATTGCCCTGAGCCGCAAGATTGGTTTGATTGTTACGGTTTTACTCGTACCGATTGTCTATCTCGCTTATCTGCTCGTTTCCGCCAATATGATCCAAATCCGTTTCGGTCAGGCAGAAATGGTCGGCACGGAATATTTGCGCCCGGTCCAAAAAGCGTTGGTCGCGACTTTACAGCAAAGCCGGGGGGCGGTGCCGGTTGGGGCCGAGCACGCTCAGGCGCTGACGGCAATCGAAGCCAAGCTAGGCAGCGCCCGTGCTGGGGTTGATCTGCAAAGCGGCGATGTTGCAAAGGCCGCCGTTCAGGCTTTGCAAGCGGCAAGCAACAGCAAAGACCGCGCCTCGGCGCTGAAGGCGATGAATGCCTTGCGCGATCTTACGGTGCGGGTCGGCGACCATTCCAACCTCATCCTCGACCCCGATCTCGACAGCTATTACACGATGGATATCGTGCTGCTGCGCCTGCCCGATCTCGTCTCCTGCGTGGCCGAACTCGAGGCGGCCCTGCGCGCCGGGGCAACCTCTGGCCTGACGGCGGCGGAACAGGCCGATATTCTGGTCGCAAAGGGTGCAATGCAAGCGACGCTCGATGGTATCGCCGCCTCTGTCAGCCTCGGGTATCGCGGCAATGGCAGCGGTGACCTCAAACGCTGGATCGATACGGATATGCAGGCGCTGCTAACTGCAGGCGCGGCGCTGATCAAGGCCGCCGAGGCCCGCGCGGGCGGCCAGTCGGTCACCGGGGTCGATACGATGTTGGCGGGCATGGAACAAGGGCTGACGAAAGCTTATGATGCTGCCTCTAAAGCCCTTGAAAACCTTCTGATTATTCGGATCGACGGCTTCTATCAGGCGATGACGATTAGCCTTGTGATCGTTGCCATCATCGTCCTGCTGGCCGTTACCCTATCGCTCATCATCGGCCGGTCGGTCAGCGGTCCGCTCCTGCGCCTGACGGGGCAGATGGAGAGCCTGATAACCGGCAGTACCGACATTGAAATCCGCTACCAGAAGCGGACGGACGAGGTTGGCATCATCGCAAAGGCGGTGGAATTCTTCCGTCAAGCGCTGGTCGAACGCGGGCGGCTGGAAGCCGAACAACGGCAGCGTATGGAGGCCGATCTCGCCCTTGCCGAACGCCGGGTGGAGGCGGTGAACGAGTTCCGCGCCGACCTGTCGCAGGTGATCGCCGCCGTTAGCGCGGCGGTGGGCCGGATGCGCCATTCGTCCGAAGAACTCTCAGGCGTGGTGGCCGCCACCAATCAAAGCTGTGTGGCGATGGCCACTTCCTCCGATCAGACCTTGCAGACGGTGCAGATGATGGCCGCCGCGACGGACGAGTTGACGAGCTCCATCGCCGAAATTGGTCGTCAGGTCGAAAGCAGCACCGGCATCTCGCGCAAAGCCGCTGAAGAGGTGCAATCGGCGGATAAGACCCTGCACGCGCTAGAAAGCGCAATGGCCCAGATCGGCGAAATCGTGACGCTGATCCAAGCGATTGCCGCGCAAACCAATCTTCTGGCGCTGAATGCTACCATCGAAGCCGCGCGGGCGGGCGAGGCCGGGAAGGGCTTTGCCGTGGTGGCGACCGAAGTGAAAAACCTCGCCACCCAGACGGCGGGCGCAACGGAAGATATTCAACAGTCGGTCGAAACCATGCGGGCCCTGACCCACGACGTCAGCCGCATCATGGTATCGGTGCGCGATCATGTGTTGGAGACCGATACGCGCATGTCCTCCGTCGCGGTGGCGGTGGAACAGCAGACGGCGGCGACGCGGGATATCGCCCGCAATGTGTCGCACGCCGCAGAAGGCGCAGCCGTCATCGCCGATGCGATCAGCAGCGTCACCGAAGCCTCGGGCCATGCGGCGGAAGCCGCGAACGGAACGTCGGAGCTCTCGACAGCGCTTGAAAGCAGCACCCAAAGCCTGGGCCGGGCGCTGGATAAATTCACGCAGCGCCTTGCGGCGGTTGGCGAAAACTAAAGACGTCGCAAGATCGCATTGGCAAAGGCCCCGACGGAAACCCTCAGGGCCTTTTGTCTACTTAATCAGCGCGCCGGAAGCCGGTCGCGACCACATACATCTCGCTCGAGTCCGCCCGAGAGGCTGAGGGTTTAGCGTGACGGACGATCGCGAAATGCTTTTTCAGCGGATCGAGCAAATCTTTCTCCGACCCGCCTTGGAATACCTTCGCTACGAAAGCTCCGCCCGGTTCTAACACTTCCAGGGCGAACATCAGTGCGGTTTCGGCGAGGGCAATGACGCGCAGATGGTCCGTCTTAGCGTGGCCTGTCGTCGGGGCGGCCATATCGCTCATTACGACATCGGCCCCACCACCCAGCAAAGCGCGCAACTGATCGGGGGCATCGGGCGCCAGAAAATCCGCTTGAATGAGATCAGCGCCAGGGATCGGCTCCATCGGCAGGATATCGAGACCGACGACGCGCCCGCGCCCCTTGTCGGACCCAACGCGGGCAATCGCCACCTGGGTCCAACCGCCAGGGGCGGCACCGAGATCGACGACGCGCTTACCCGGGCCAAGCAGCTTAAACTTCTCGTCCAACTGCACCAGCTTGAACGCGGCGCGCGACCGATACCCAAGCCGCTTGGCTTCGGCGACATAGGGATCGTTCAACTGCCGTTGCAGCCAGAGGGTGGAGGACAGTGACCGTTTATGCGCCGTTTTCACCCGCACGGTCTGTTGCCGCCGCCCGCCGCCCCCGTCGCCGCTATTGCCGGAACCGCCGCCGGATTTTCCCCGCTGGGTCATAGTTACCTTACTCCGATTGAGGCGTGGCCGGGGCCAATTGCGGTGCCGGAACGCCCATCAAACCAAATAGAATGCCTTCGCGGACGCCGCGGTCGCCGATGCGTAGCGATGGGATCGCCCATTGCGTCCGCATTGCATCGATAATGGCACAGCCTGCGATCACCAAATCGGCCCGTGCCCGCCCGATGCAGGGATGCGACAGGCGCGCCTCCTCGCTCATACGGCGGATTCGGTCGGAGACGCTGGCAAGATCTTCGGCGCGCAACCGAATGCCATCGACCCGCGCGCGGTCGTAGCGCGGCAGATCGAGGTGAATGCCGGCCAGCGTCGTCACCGTGCCAGACGCGCCAAGCATCTGCACACCGCCAGCCTGAATGGCTGCTGAGATACCATGCGCGGCATCGAACCCCAGCAGCTTTTCGGCAAACACCTGCCGCATGCGGTCATAACCGTGATCGTTGCGCGTCGTATCGCCGTGGGCTTCGGCCAGATTGACGACGCCGAGCGGGATCGAAATCCAGCCCAGCACCAGCGGCGCCTGTCCGGGGCGCACGGCCAGCCAGGTCAGTTCCGTCGAGCCGCCGCCGATGTCAAACATCAGGGCGCGCGGCACGGACGGGTCGAGGAGGGCAGCGCAGCCCGCGAGGGCCAGCAGGGCTTCTTCCTGCGGCGCGATGGTTTCCATTCGCAGACCGAGTTCGGCACTGATCCGTTGCAGGAACAGATGGCCGTTCTCCGCCCGGCGGCAAGCTTCCGTCGCGACGATGCGCACAAAGCGGGGCCGGTAGCGCCGCAGTTTGCGCGCACAGACGGAGAGCGCAGAAACCGTGCGGTCCATCGCCGCGTCCGACAGGCGGCCGGTGGCGGCCAGCCCTTCCCCAAGGCGGACGATGCGGGAAAACGCATCGACGATTTCCAAGGTCGGCGGCGGCGCGCCCGTTCGTTCGGCAGCCACAGCGGCGGTTGAGCCGGGCACGGCAGACCGATACCCATCACGGCGGCGCGCAATGAGCAGACGGCAGTTATTCGTTCCGAGGTCGAGGGCCGCATAAAGGGGCTGGGTCGGCGGTCCCGCGGCGCGCGCGTGCCTCCCCTGGGGTCCGTCAGCGGCCGTCCTCGGCGCAAGGGCAATAGTCATATTAACTGTATAGCGTGCCGATCTTCATTCCGCCAAGGTCTGCACGATCTTAATTGAGGCAGGGCAGGGCGGCGACTATAAGGGGGGCACGATGACGATGCCCCTTCCTTCCGCCGCCGCGCCCTCCGCCGTTGCCAGCATGACCGGCTATGCCCGGCTCGCCGCCGTTGGCTGCCCTACACCGGCGCAGACCGCCACCTGGGAAATCCGGGCAGTGAATGGGCGCGGGCTTGATATTCGCTTTCGGTTACCGCACGGGCTAGATCGGCTGGAAGCCGCGCTGCGCGAGCGCTTGAAGGGGTGCCAGCGCGGCACGATCACCGTCTCGCTCGATCTGCGCGGCAGCGCCCGCGACACGGCGCTGACCATCAACCGCCCGCTGATCGACGAAATCGTCGCCTTACAAAAATCCTTGGGTGCGCTCGTCGATCAGTCACCGCTACGGCTGACCGATCTTCTCGGCGTGCGGGGGGTGATTGAAAGCCAGCAGGCTGAAGCGGCCCCGACCGAACCGGACCCGGCCGAAGATGCGGCTCTCGTCGATCTTTTTGGTAAAGCCGTCGAGCAGTTCGAAGCGATGCGGCGGGCGGAGGGGGCAAAACTTGCGACCATCCTGCACGGTCAGGTGGACACAATCGCCACGATCACCGCCCAGGCCCGCAGTGCCGCGGAAGCCCAAACCCACGGGGTGGCGGAACGGCTGCATACCCGCCTGACGCCGCTGCTGGGCGATACGCCCCCCGTTCCGGCGGAGCGGCTGGCCCAAGAAATCGCCTTGCTGGCGCAAAAATGTGATCCTTCGGAAGAACTGGACCGGCTGGACGCCCATTGCGCCGCTGCGAAAGCCCTGCTGGCCGAAGGCGGCGCCATCGGTCGGCGGCTGGACTTTTTGGCCCAGGAATTCAACCGCGAAGCCAATACGCTGATGTCGAAAGCCGCCGATCTTCTGGTGACACAAACGGGCCTTGCCCTGAAAACCGTGATCGAGCAATTCCGCGAACAGGTTCAAAACGTCGAGTGATCATCCGACCATGATGCAGGCTCCCCAGACCATCGAACGCCGCCGCCGGGGCTTGATGCTGATCCTTTCTTCCCCCTCCGGGGCGGGGAAAACCACCTTGTCGCGCTTGCTGCTCGAACATATGCCGCATCTTCAGATGTCGGTATCGGTCACGACGCGGCAGCGCCGCCCATCCGAAATCTCGGGGCGGGACTATCATTTCATCGACCGGGACGAGTTCGACCGCTACGTCGCTAATGATGATCTGTTGGAACATGCCGAGGTGTACGGCAATTTCTACGGCACGCCGAAAACCCCGGTCATGAAGGCGCTGGCCAGCGGGATGGATGTGCTGTTCGATATCGACTGGCAGGGCACGCAGCAGATGATGCGTAAGGCCCGCCCCGATCTCGTCACTATCTTTATCCTGCCGCCGTCGATGGCTGAACTTGAACGCCGCCTGCGCACCCGCGCCCAGGATTCCGCCGATGTGGTGGCCAAACGCATGGCGAAAGCCCATGACGATGTGTCCCACTGGCGGGAATATGATTATATTCTGGTCAATGACGATATCGAAGCTAGCTTGGTTTCCGTCCGCGCTATCCTGACGGCGGAGCGTTTGAAGCGCGAGCGGCAGACCAGCCTGCCGGATTTCGTGGCCGCCCTTCAGGCCGAACGCCCGCCGAGCGATTGAAGCCGGGTCTTCTAGGGGATTACCGATGCAGATCATCACAACGGTCGCCGCCTTGCGCGATGCCCTGGCAGCCCTGCGCCGGGCGGGCAAATCCGTCGGCTTCGTGCCGACAATGGGCTATCTCCATATCGGACATTTGACGCTAGTGGGACGGGCGCGGGCGGAGAATGACGCCACCATCGTCTCGATCTTCGTCAATCCCCTGCAATTTGGCGCCAACGAGGATTTGGCCAAATATCCGCGCGACTTGGCGCGGGACAGCGCCTTACTGGAGGCGGCGGGCGTCGATCTGCTTTTCGCGCCCGAGGCGGCGGAAATGTATCCGCGTCCGATGGCAACAATCGTCGATGTCCCCGCGCTGGGCAGCCAGCTTGAGGGGGAAGTACGGCCCGGCCATTTTGCCGGGGTGGCGACCGTGGTGACCAAGCTATTCAATCTGGTGCAGCCGCAGCGCGCCTATTTCGGCGAAAAAGATTACCAGCAGGTCACACTGATTAAACGGATGGTCGAGGATCTCGCCCAACCGGTGGCGGTTATCGCTGTGCCGACCGTGCGCGAGGCGGATGGTTTGGCCTGTTCGTCCCGCAACGTCTACCTATCCCCGGCCGAACGGGCGGCGGCGGTGATCGTGCCGAAAACCCTGGCCGAAGCCGAGCGCCTACACGCGGCAGGCTGCACCGATCCTGCCGAGATGGAAGCCCACCTTCGGCGCTTCATCGCAACCGAACCACTGGCCGTGCCGGAAGTGGTCGCCGTGCGCCACCCCGAAACGCTGGAACCCGTGACCAGCCTGCGCGTGGGACCGGCTCTTGTGGCACTTTTCGTGCGGATCGGCACGACGCGGCTGCTCGATAACCGGGTGATTGGCCGCGCAGATACCCTCGGGGCACAGGCTGCCTGAATGAGCCAACCGACCCAGATCAAACGCCGCACCACCACGCAGATCCGCGCGATGAAGGGCGGCACGCCCATCGTCTGCCTAACCGCCTATACAACGCCGGTCGCCCGGCTGCTTGATCCCCATTGCGATGTGCTGCTAGTCGGCGACTCGCTTGGGATGGTGCTGTATGGGCTGGAAACCACCGTCGCCGTTACGCTCGATATGATGATCGCCCACGGTGCCGCCGTGCGGCGAGGGGCTGACCAAGCCTGCGTGATCGTCGATCTGCCGTTCGGCAGCTATCAGGAATCGCCGCAGCAGGCCTTTCGTGCCGCCGTCCGTGTGCTTCAGGAAACCGGCTGCGATGGGGTTAAGCTGGAGGGCGGGGCGGAAATGGCGGAAACCATTGCCTTCCTGACCGCGCGCGGCGTGCCGGTCGTCGGCCATGTTGGGCTGATGCCGCAGATGGTGCATACGGCGGGCGGCTTCCGCTCGGTCGGGCATTCGGAGGCGGAGGAAGCCAAAATCCGCCGCGACGCGATGGCGGTGGCCGAAGCCGGCGCTTTCGCCCTGGTGATTGAGGGCACCGTGGAGCCGCTGGCCCGCGACCTGACCGCCACTCTGCCGATCCCGACCATCGGTATCGGCGCTTCTGCCGCCTGCGACGGGCAGATTCTGGTGTCCGACGATATGCTCGGCCTCTTTAACGCGTTTAAGCCGCGCTTCGTCAAACGCTATGCCGACCTCGGGGCGACCGTATCCTCGGCTGTCGAGACTTACGCCGCCGAGGTCCGCGCGCGGCAGTTTCCTGCCGCCGAGCATACTTTTCAGCCGCGCCGTTAGCGCGGGCCGATCATCCCGGTAAAAACGACCGACAGGCGGCAAAAATCGGCCACGCTGAGTTCTTCCGCCCGCGCGGTCGGCTCGATCCCGGCGTCCGACAGCAGCGCTGCCGTGTCGGTTCCCAGGCTTTTCAGCGATTGGCGCAGCATCTTCCGGCGCTGGCCGAAGGCGGCGGCAGTCAGTTGCTCCAACCGCTCGACCGATCCGCAGTCGGGCCGATCCTTGCGCGGGACGAGTTGCAGCACGCTCGACATAACCTTCGGCGGCGGCGTGAAGGCTTGGGGCGGAATATCGAACAAAATGCCGCTTTGGGCGAAATAGCCGCTCAGCACCGACAGGCGGCCATAGGCATCGTCGCCCGGTGCAGCGGTCAGCCGTTCCGCGACTTCCTTCTGGAACATCAGCGTCAGCGACGCGTAGCGGTCAATCGCGCGCAGCCAAGCGATCACCAAAGGCGTGCCGACATTGTAGGGCAGATTGGCGATAATCCGGTAGGGGGCGGGGCCGAGGGTTGTCGGGTCGAGGTCGAGCGCGTCGGCCTCCACCACCGTCAACCGCCCGCCCGCCATCTCCACTAAGGGGGCGAGGGCGGCGACCATGCGCCGGTCTTTTTCGATGGCGACCACATGCCGCCCGTCTTCCAGCAACAAGGCGCGGGTCAGGCCACCGGGACCGGGGCCGATTTCGATCACGGTCCCCGCGTCCAGCGGCCCGCCCGCCCGGGCGATGCGACGGGTCAGGTTGAGATCGAACAGAAAATGCTGACCAAAGCGCTTATCTGCCGTCAGCCCGGCGGCGGCAACGGTTACGCGCAGGGCGGGCAGGCGCTCAATGGCCTCGATAATCGGGTCGGTCACAGGCGAATATCGATCGTCGCAGCTTGGCGAACGTCGCGCAGGGCGCGGCGGCTTTCGGCTTCGATCCGTTCGTTCAGCAAACGGGCGCGCGCTTCATCGCGGGTCAGGCTGGTCGTAGCCGTGCGCTTTTCGCGGAGCAGCAGCATATGCAGCCCCGAGACAGTGCGCACCGGCGGGCTAACTTGCCCCGGCTGCATTGCCTCAAGCGCGCTCAGCAAGACTGGATCGATCTGCCCGGTACGCACCCAGCCAAGATCGCCGCCGGTCGTTGCCGAGGCGGAGTTGGAATATTGCTGGGCAACGGCGGAAAACCGCTGGCCGCCGTTAAGCTGGCGGGTGATTTCTTCGACCAACCGCGTTGCCCCGGCTTCACCGCCCGCCGAGTCGAAGGAGATAAAAATATCGGCGGCGAGATATTCCTGCTGGCCCTGCGAGGCCTTCGCTTCGGCGACCACTTGATCGATCTCGTCGTCGGAAATCGGGCGGGTCACCCGGACGCGCTGACGGTTCAAAATTTCCCACCCCAGGCGGGCGCGGATCTGTTCCATCAGGGTATCCGGCGATAGGCCCGCCGTTTCCACATCTTTCAGCAGCGACCCTTTGGGCCGGTTATTCGCTTCTTCGAGGGCCGTCAGATAGCCCTTCACTTCCTCATCCTGAACGCTGATGCCGCGCCGCTTGATTTCTTGCAGCATCAACCGCTCGTCGATCATCTGGCGCAGCATGAGGCGGAAGAGGCGGGAGCGCGCCTCGTCGCTCACCTGCTGCCCCATACCGATGATGATCTGGAAATCGGTGCGTTGCAAAACGTCATAAACCGAGATGATGTCGTCGTTCACAACAGCGGCGATGCGCAGCATTTCCTGCGCCTGGGCGGATTTCGGCGCGATTACACCGTTGAACCCTACCGGCGCAACCGCCAGCAGCGCTGCCAAAACCGAAGACGTTACCAAGCGGGCCATGCCGACCATCTCTCCCAACTCGTCCTTAAGCAGCGCAACGCACGTTAGGACAAAACAATTTCGCGGACCTTGCCCCATTTGCCCGGCGGCAGCAAGAGAGGCTGCGCATTGGCAACGGCGTTAAGGGCGGATATGGTGACGGAATGGGCAGGTAACCCTTCGGACTGCCCCCGCTTTTGCAGATGGAAAGACTGATCCCATGAAAATCTCTTTCGGCGATCTCGACCTTGCCAAAAAAGGCACCCTGGTCGTCACGGTTGCGGAAGACCGTGCGTTTTTAGCGTCCGCCGCTCAGGTTGATAGCCAAGCGGGCGGCGCGCTCAGCCGGGCCGCGAGCGCCAGCCGCTTTACCGGCAAGTTCGGGCAAACGCTTGAAATCCTTGCCCCGGCGGGGCTGGACGCGGGCCGGGTGATCCTCCTCGGTCTCGGCAAGCTCGCCGATCTCACCGAAGCCAAGGCCGAAAGCCTGGGGGCGACCGTCTATGCCGCCGTCGCCACGCAGCCGGAAACCCATCTGTCGGTCGCCCTCGATCCGCTGACCGGCGATCTGACCGCCGCCACCTTCGCCGCGCGCCTTGCCCATGGGCTGCACCTGCGCACCTACCGCTTCGATAAATATCTGACGAAGCAGAAGGCCGAAGATAAGCCGACGCTGGAAAAAGTGGCGGTGTTGCTGGCCGATCATGCCGCCGCCAAAAAGGCCTATGGCGATCTCGCAGCGCTGGCCGAAGCCGTCTTTTATGCCCGCGATCTGGTGACGGAGCCGGGGAATATCCTCAACCCCGAAACCTATGCCGACCGGCTGAAAGACCTTTCCAAGCAAGGGCTTGAGGTCGAAGTCCTCACCGTGAAGGACATGAAGAAGCTGGGCATGGGTTCGCTGCTCGGCGTCGGCCAAGGCTCCAATTCCGAATCGCGCGTCGTCATCCTGCGCTGGAACGGCGGCAAGGACGGCGCCGCCCCGGTTGCCTTCGTCGGCAAGGGCGTGACCTTCGACTCGGGCGGGCTGTCGCTGAAGCCCGCGAAATCGATGGAAGATATGAAGTGGGACATGGGCGGTTCGGCGGCGGTCGTCGGCACGCTGCTGGCGCTGGCGGGCCGCAAGGCCAAGGTTAATGCCGTTGGCGTTGTCGGCCTTGTCGAAAACATGCCCTCGGCCACGGCGCAGCGGCCGGGCGACGTCGTGACGTCGATGAGCGGCCAGACCATCGAAGTGCTGAACACCGACGCGGAAGGTCGCCTCGTGCTCGCCGATGTGCTGTGGTACACGCAGGACCGCTTCAAGCCGGTGGCGATGATCAACCTCGCCACCCTGACCGGTGCCATCATCATTGCCCTGGGGCATGAGCACGCCGGGCTGTTCTCCAACAATGATGCCCTGTCGGATGCGATCCTCGCCGCCGGTAAAGACACGGGCGAAACCCTGTGGCGCATGCCGCTGGGCGAGGCCTATGACGCGCTGCTGAAATCCCCCATCGCCGATATGAAGAACATCGGCGACGGCAGTGCAGGTAGCGCGGTGGCCGCCGTCTTCCTGCAACGCTTTGTGAATGACGTGCCCTGGGCGCATCTCGACATCGCGGGCGTGGCCTGGTCGGGCAAGGATAAGGGCGTGGTGCCGAAGGGCGCGACCGGCTGGGGCGTGCGCCTGCTCGACCAGCTTGTAAAGTCCAAGTACGAAGCCTAAGGCCCGCCGCCGCCATGACCGATTGGAGCTTCTATCACCTCACGCGCTCGCCGCTGGAGGTGGCTTTACCGAAGCTCTTAGAACGGGTTGTGGCGGCAAACCTGCGCGCCGTGGTGTTGTTCGGGTCGGAGGAGCGAGTAGAAGCCTTCAACGCGCTCCTCTGGACCTATGAAAGCGCCAGTTTTCTGCCGCACGGCACGGTGAAGGAAGGCATGGCCGCCCGCCAACCGATCTGGCTGACTGCCGAAGACGAAAACCCCAACCGCGCCGATGTGGCCGTGCTGACGGAAGGCGTCAGCGTCGCCAACCCCGGCGGCTTTACCCGCATCCTGGATATTTTCAACGGCCGCGACGAACTGGCGGTGGCCGCCGCGCGCCTGCGCTACAAAGAAGCGAAGACGGCGGGGCATTGGCTGAAGTATTATCAGCAGACCGAGCGGGGCTGGACGCTGGCGCATGAGGCGAGGGCAGAGTAAGTTTTGCGGCTAAAGGAGAGATTTTATGACGGTAGATTTTTCGCAAACCTTGAGCGAATTAAAAAATATTCAAAATTTATTATCAAATTATCCAAATAAGAATCAGATGATTTCTTTTCAGGGGGTTGATTTTTCCATTCAAGATGTTTCGATTTTTATCGAAAAAACCAAGGATGATATTGAAAGTGTATCAATAAATTCTATTAATGCTGCCGAATTTAAAATGGAAGAGTTGAAATTATCGGTATGCTTTATGAAAATAAATAAGTCTTTTCATCTTTTTAGGAATAATGGTATAAATAATACACACAATCAAATATCAGATTTATTTGAAAGCCTGCATTCTATAAAACAGTTTTCTGACAAAATGATAAAAACTCATAAAGATTATCTATTCTCTAAAACAAATCCAGATTTAGAGTCGGAAAAAAATAGATATGAGGATTTCATTAATGAAGTAAATGAAATATTAAGAGAAATCCGAGAAAATAGAGTAAATATAACTCGAATATTATCCGATTCAGAGATACTGTCTGATAAAAATCGGGAAATTCATCAAATAATACAAAAATCATTATTAGACATACAGGGTCATGAAAGAGAGGTAAGCACGGCAAAAATAACTACGTTAAGCTCTGCATCCGACGCTCAATCGGCATTAAGTTCAATTCACAAAGTAATTGATGACTTGAATCAATCCATAATAATTAAGGATAATTTATTCCAAGAATTTAATAGCATACGGGATGATGTCTCAATATTGCTTGAAAATGCAAATAAAATTGGTTTGGCGCGATCATTTAGTCAGCGGAAAAAAGATCTTTTTATATCAAGCTGGCTCTGGCTTTCTATGTTTGTATTAGGAGTTGGTGGGCTTTTAGCACTTGGGATATACTACATACTTCCTCTTCTGGGAGTATCGTCCCCTGATCCGACAGCTGTTGCAACCCGTTTCCTTATTGGCGCTCCTCTGGTTTGGCTGACATGGTTCGGAGCCCGACAGTACGGCCATAACCTTCGAATGCGTGAGGATTATGCGTTCAAAGAGGCTACCGCGATGGCTTTCGTCGGATACCGCAATGAAATGAGCCAAGATGCTGATATGCTAAAGCTTCTTCAGGAATCAGCAATCAGAAATTTTGCCTCCAGTCCTTTAGAGGCCATTTCCAAAAAGGACGAAGTAGCCTCACCAATTCATGATCTTTTAGAGAAATCACTCTCCAAACTTGAACCAAAGCAATTAGTTGATGCAATCATCACACTGACAAAAAAAGATAAATAATCACATTGCTCTCCTTGCCCGCAGAAACCGCGCTGCGGCATTCCCTTCGAACAGGTACAGCAAAATTCGAATCGCTTGACCGCGACGAACTCGCCATAGCCGCCGCACACCTGAGCTAAAAAGAGGCGATGACGGCTGAAGTATTATCAGCAGACGGAGCGGGGTTGGACGCTGGCGCATGAGGCGAAGCCCGCCGCGTAATCCTTACGGTTTCTGCGCCACCGGTGCCGTAACGGATAGACGGAGCCCCGTTAGGCTATAGGCCCGGTCCCCTGGTAGATCGGACGCAAAATAGACCTTGGTTTCCGGCGTGCGGGTAACGCTGATGCGGATGCCCGGAACCTGCGACCCACCCGCAGCAAGGCCGGTAGCGTTGATTGCCGCGAGCTCCATCAGCTTCCGAAACGCGCCCGGTGCGAAAACCTCGCTCACACTATTTTCGACCGTGACGCGCGCGGGGGTGATTTGGGGGCGGGCCGGGGAAATCTGGATAGAGCCGTTCGACGGATCGTAGCGGTCGCCATCGGCGAGCAAATCAATGGCGATTTGACGATACGGCTCCCTAGCGGACGTGGGACGCAAGGCAACCGCGCCACTTTCCCCAATAATGGTCCAGGGGGTGCCGTCGCCGGGAATAAGCACGGCAGTATCTTCATCCAATCCCAGAGCAAATGGCTCAGCGGTGGTTTTTAGGGCACCAACGAGCCGCCCGATCAAACCGCGCTCTAAGAAATGAGCATCGATCAATCCCTCCGAGACAAACCGCAACCCCGGCGCCAGTTTAAGGCGATTATTGACCAAAGCATCGACCGAGCTTCCTGCCCCGCACTCGCACATCATCGTTTTGCTCGCCGCCATTGCCCCGGCGCTCGATCCCGTGACGGCGGCCCCCTCCGCGTGGCGTTGACGGATCGCTTTCAGGGCTGGGGTGTCGGTGCCGTTGTTTTCTATCAGCGCGGTCGATAGCCGCGATGGGTCACCCCCAGCGAAATAAAACACAGAACAGGCATAAATAGCCCCCAAGACCTTTGGATCTCGGGTCGAAACAGCCCGGTTTTCCGGCGTTATGCCCAAAAAGATGAATGTGATTCCGTTCTGGGCGTCGGCCCTTTCGAATGGCCGGGGGTCGGGGGCGGCAGCTTCGATCAAGCAGACCTGGGGGCTATTCAGTTTGGAACGGCGGGCAAACTCGAACAAAGCCTCAAAAAACGCCTCAGGCTTCGCTGAGCGCCGCCCCCCGCCGCCACCGTGCAACAACAGCGGGCCGGGCTTCAGGCCAGTGTCGGCAATCCGTTCAAAAGCAGAATAGCTGAAGGGCGCGCGCAGCCCGCTGGCGACGGGCGTGGCTTTAACTGTCGGTTCCGACGTGGTTTGGCAGGCTGCGAGGCCAACCGCGATCAGTGTCACAGAAACCACTTGCGCCCATCGACTCAGCAAATCCCGCCCCCCCATGGCTGAAACGCTTTCGAAAAGCCTCGCAGATTTTTTACCTGCCCGGCAACCTAGTGTTTACCCTAAAGCCCCAAAACGGATTTCACCGACCCTGCGGGGCTGAAGGACCAGTCGATCGCCCGGTTTTCCAGCAGGAAAATGATCGAATTTTCGGGCGGAAACTGAATGGCGGCAAGGCGTTGCCGCACGTCTTTGAAAAGCGCTTCTTTTTGCTCGTCTGATCGTCCGGCAAGCAGGGCGATTTCGATGATAATGGTCGCGGCCGGGTCGCGTTTGCCCAAGAAGGTAGGATGCAAGATCATATCATCGGCGTCATAGCGCGCCACGAGACAGAAATAATCGTCGGGATTAACGCCGCAGGTTTCAACGAGACAATCGTGCAACAGATTGTTGATCGCGTGACAGGTCTCGGCCGGAAGATCCTTCGGAACATGCAATTTATTGAACGGCATAGCGGTTTTCCTTTCTCAAAACAAATCACCCAGCCCGCAGGAACCGCGCCGCCGCATCCCGTTCGAACAGGTAGAGCAAAATCCGCATCGCTTGCCCGCGCTCGCTGTCTAACTCGGGATCGCGGGAGAGTAGGTTTTGCGCGTCGGCGCGGGCGGTGAGCAGCAGGTCTTCCTGCTGCACGGGATCGCAGAGCTTGAAACCGGGCAGGCCGCTTTGCTTGGTGCCCAGCACCTCGCCGGAGCCGCGCAGGCGCAAGTCTTCCTCGGCGATGCGGAAACCGTCTTCGCTTTCGCGCAGGATTTTCAGGCGCGATTTGGCGACCTCGCCCAACGGGGCCTGATAGAGCAGCAGGCAGGTGGACCGGTCGCCGCCGCGCCCAACGCGCCCGCGCAATTGGTGAAGCTGGGCAAGCCCATAGCGCTCGGCGTGCTCGATCACCATGATGGTGGCCTCCGGCACATTGATGCCGACTTCGATGACCGTGGTGGCGACGAGGATTTTAAGATTGCCGCGCGCGAAGGCGGCAATCGCCGCGTCTTTTTCGGCGGCTTTCAGGCGCCCGTGGACCAGCCCGACCACGCCAGGGCCGAACACTTGCTCCAGGGCCGCCGCGCGGTCGGTGGCGGCGGCGAGATCGACCAGTTCCGATTCCTCGACCAGCGGGCAGACCCAATAGACCCGCGCATCGCGCTGGATCGCCCGGCCAACGGCGAAAACCACTTCTTCCAGCCGTTCTAAGGGCAGGGCGCGCGTGTCGATGGGCTTGCGCCCCGGCGGCTTTTCCGTGAGGCGTGAAATATCGAGATCGCCGTAAGCGGTGAGGGCGAGGCTGCGCGGGATTGGTGTTGCCGTCATCACCAGCACATCGACGCCCCGGCCCTTATGGGCCAGCGCCAAGCGCTGATGGACGCCGAAGCGGTGCTGCTCGTCGATCACGGCGACCGCTAAATCCTTGAAAACAACGTCTTCCTGAAATACCGCATGGGTGCCGATCAGAAGATCAATCTCGCCTGCCGCCAGCGACGCCAGCAGCGCTTCGCGCGGCTTGCCCTTATCGCGCCCGGTCAGCACGGCCACGCGCAGGCCCACGGCGTCCGCAAGCGGTTGGATGGTTTCGAGGTGCTGACGGGCGAGAATTTCCGTTGGGGCCATCAGCGCGCCCTGTGCCCCCTCCTCAATCGCCACGGCCAGGGTGAGCAGCGCTACCACCGTCTTGCCGCTGCCGACATCGCCTTGCAGCAAGCGCAGCATGCGCCGGTCCGACGCCAGATCGGCATCGATTTCGAGTAGTGCCTGTTCTTGCGCGCGGGTCAGGGCGAAGGGCAGGGCGGCGCGCAGTTTTGCACGCAACGCCCCGCAGCTGTGCGCCGCCGCCACCAAAGGCCGCCCCGTCAGGCGCTTATGATGCTCGCGCAGCAGCAGCAGGGCCATTTGATTGGCCAGGATTTCGTCGTAGGCGAGGCGCTGGCGGGCGGGATTAGTCGGCTGAAGCTCGGCGTCGGCCTTAGGGTGGTGCAGGGCGCGCACCGCCTCCGCCCAGACCGGCCAGTTCCGTTGCTTCACCAAGGATTGATCGGCCCATTCCGGCAGGTCCATTACGCGCGACAGGGCGGTTTCGATCAGCCCCGCCAAAACCTTGGGCGTAATGCCCGCCGTCATCGGATAGACCGGCTGCGGTGCCGTTGCGGTCGAAAAACTCTCGGGCGCGCCGATAAAATCCGGGTGCGGCATTTGTTTTTCAACGCCATAGGCTTCGATCTTACCCGCCACCACCCGTTCGCCGCCCACCGGCAGCAGCTTGGCGAGGTAATCGCCCTTGGCGTGGAAGAAGATGAGATGCAGAAAACCGCTGGCGTCGCGCACCCGCACCCGCCAGGGGTGGCGCGGGTTTTCCGGCGCGCGGTGCTCTTCCACCGTCACGCGCAGGGCGGCGCTTTCCCCGGGTACGGTTTCGGCGATCGATCCGCGCGCCCGATGCTCCACCAGCCCCACCGGACGGTGCCAGAGAAGATCGACAACGCTCGAAAGCCCCAGCTTTGCCAATAGCTTCGCCCGCGCTGGCCCAACCTTGGGCAGCGCCTCGACGGAGGCAAAGAGCGGAAAGAGAATTTGCGGGCGCACCGATTAGTCCTGTATTTCGCCGCTGACAGGCTGCGGGGAGCGGTCTATATCCATCCCCGGCTTCGGACAAGCCCGAAGCGGGGGGACATCATGACCGATGATTTGACGACGCGCCGCAAGCGCATTCTGTTTCAGGCCCGGCACCGGGGCACCAAGGAAGCCGATTTGCTGATTGGTCGCTTCGTCGAAGCCCATCTCGATGGCTTCAGTGTCGCCGAACTCGATGCGCTGGAAGCGGTGATGGCGGAACAGGATCTCGACCTTGTGGCCTGGATTATCGGGGGCGTAACGCCGCCCGAAGCCTCCAACACCCCTATGCTGGCGCGCATTATCGCCCATCACCGCGCCGCCTAGAGCAAATCCCGAGCAGGTGGCGACACCTGCGACGACGCATTTGCTAAGAAAATGCCCGATTGATTGGACTTGCCGTCATGAGCCTTGCGAAAACCCCCGCCTGGTACGCTGCCCCCGGTCGTCTCGATCTGCACGGTGTCCCCGACGGTTATGAAGCGTTGGTCTTGCGCCGGGCGGCAGAAGCGATTGGGGAGCAGGGGCGGGCCGTCCTCCACATCGCGCAACACGACGCCCGCGTCGCGCAACTAACGGAAAGTTTGGCGTTTTTCGCGCCGGATATCCAGGTGCTCAGCTTTCCGGCCTGGGATTGCTTGCCCTACGACCGTGTGTCGCCGAACAGCGATCTGGTCGCCAAACGCCTCGATACGCTGACGCGGCTGCTGGCGGAAGCGGGCAGCAAAGCGCCGCGCGTTATCCTAACGACCGTTTCCGCCATCACCCAGCGCGTGCCGACGCGCGAGAGCTTAGCCCAAGCCGCCCTGGCGCTGAAAGTGGGCCAGCGCGTCGATACTAAGGCGCTGCTGGGGTTCTTCGAGCGTAACGGCTATCATCGCACCGAAACCGTGCGTGAGCCGGGGGAATATGCCGTGCGCGGCGGCATCGTCGATGTCTTTCCGACCGGGATGACCGATCCGCTGCGGCTCGATCTCTTCGGCGATACCCTGGAGACGCTGCGGGATTTCGATCCGGTGACGCAACGGTCGAGCGGCACGCGAAAGGACGTGACGTTTCGCCCCGTTTCCGAAGTGCCGATGGACGAGATTGCCATCCACCGCTTCCGCTCTGGCTATCGCAGCCTGTTCGGCGCCGAAACGGCCAATGATCCGCTGTACGAAGCGGTCAGCGCCGGGCGCAAGCAGATCGGCATGGAACATTGGTTGCCGCTGTTCCACGAGCGGCTGGAAACCCTGTTCGATTATATCCCCGGCGCGGCGATCACGCTCGACCCGCAGGCCGAAGAGGGGGCCAAGGCGCGGTTCGAGCAGATCAATGAGTTTTTCCAGGCGCGCAAGGACTTAGCGACCGCCGCGCGCAAGGATGGTGCGCCCTATCATCCGCTGCCGCCCGATCTTCTCTATCTGACCGAACGGGATTGGCGCCTGTCGCTGGAGGGCCGCCCGCACGCTGTCTTTCATATCGGCGCCGCGCCGGACGATGCAGCCAACCGCGCCGATACCGGCACGCGCCCCGGCCATGATTTCGCCGAGGCCCGCCTGCGGCAAGAAGGCTCGCTCTATGATGCGGTGCGGGAGCATGTGGTGTCTCTCCGCGCCCAAAAGCGCCGGGTGCTGATCGCCGCCCATTCCCCCGGCTCCCGCGACCGGCTGTTCGGCCTGCTGCGCGATCATGGCATGCCGAGCCTGGAGGTGGCGGAGAGCGGCCCCGCCGCCCTGGCACTGCCGGCGGATAAGGTGGTGCTGGTCACGCTAGCGCAGCCGCGCGGCTTTCTGGCGCCCGATGTGGCCCTGATCACCGAAGCCGATATTCTCGGCGACCGGCTGATCCGCACACCCAAGCGCAAGAAAGCCGCCGATTTCATCACCGATGCGGGTACGCTGACCACGGGCGACCTTGTGGTGCACGTCGATCACGGTATCGGCCGTTACGAGGGGCTGGAGGCGATTGCCGTTTCCGGCGCGCCGCACGATTGCCTGTGCCTTTCGTATCTTGGCGGCGACAAGCTCTATGTGCCGGTAGAGAATATCGATACGCTGTCGCGCTTCGGGTCGGAAGACGTTGGTGTCACCCTCGATAAGCTCGGCGGCACTGCTTGGCAGGCGCGTAAAGCCAAGGTCAAGCAGCGCATCCGCGATATTGCCAACAAGCTGATCGCCGTTGCCGCGCAACGGGCGCTGCGGGAAGGGGAAATCCTAACCCCGCCCGATGGGCTGTACGACGAGTTTTGCGCGCGCTTCCCCTATCCTGAAACCGACGATCAACTGCGCGCCATCGAAGATGCGGTGGCCGATCTCGCCTCCGGCAAGCCGATGGACCGGCTGATCTGCGGCGATGTTGGCTTCGGCAAAACGGAAGTGGCCCTACGCGCCGCGTTCGTTGCCGCGCTCTCCGGCCAGCAGGTGGCCGTGGTGGTGCCGACGACGCTGCTGGCCCGCCAGCATTATCAAAACTTCTCCAACCGTTTCAAAGGCTTCCCAGTTCGCATTGAAACGCTGTCGCGCCTCGTGACGCCGAAGCAGGCAGCCCTGACCAAGGCGGGGCTGAAAGATGGCACCGTCGATATCATCGTTGGCACCCACGCCGTGCTGGCCAAGACCATCGAGTTTAAACGGCTCGGCCTGCTGATCGTTGACGAAGAGCAACATTTCGGCGTGGCACAGAAGGAGCGGTTGAAGGAACTGAAGTCGGACGTTCACGTCCTCACCCTCACCGCCACCCCGATCCCGCGCACCCTGCAACTGGCGCTGACCGGCGTGCGCGATCTCTCGATCATCGCCACCCCGCCAGTGGACCGGCTGGCCGTGCGAACCTTCGTGCTACCCTATGATCCGATGGTGGTGCGCGAGGCGATCCTGCGCGAACATTTCCGGGGCGGGCAGTGTTTCTACGTTAGCCCACGCCTGGAAGACCTTGATATGCTGGCCGAACGGCTGCGGACCCTGGTGCCGGAAGTAACCTTCACCACCGCGCACGGGCGCATGCCCGCCAGCCAGTTGGAAGACGTGATGAACGCCTTCTGCGATGGGAAGTATGACGTGCTGCTCTCGACCAATATCGTCGAAAGCGGCCTCGATATTCCCTCCGCCAATACGATGATCGTGCATCGAGCCGATCTGTTCGGTCTGGCGCAGCTCTATCAGTTGCGTGGGCGCATCGGGCGATCGAAACTGCGCGCCTATGCCTATCTGACCCTGCCGACCGGCAAAGTGCTGACCGAAAGCGCCCAAAAGCGGCTGGAGGTTATGCAAACGCTCGATAAACTCGGCGCAGGCTTCCAGCTTGCCAGCCACGATCTCGATATTCGCGGCGCCGGGAACCTGCTGGGCGACGAACAATCCGGGCATATCAAGGAAGTCGGGATCGAGCTTTACCAGCATATGCTGCAAGAAGCCGTGGACGCCGCCCGCGCCGGGGGGATCGGCAGCGGGGAGGGGGCGGCAGACGCCTGGTCGCCGCAAATCGCCGTCGGTATCCCCGTGCTGATCCCGGAAACCTATGTGGCGGACCTGGGCGTGCGCCTGGACCTCTACCGCCGCGCCGCCGTGCTGGCCAACCGGGAGGAAATCGACGGTTTCGCCGCCGAAATGATCGACCGCTTCGGCCCGCTGCCCGCCGATGCCGATGGGTTCCTAAAGGTCATTGCCATCAAAGCCCTGTGCCGTCAGGCCGGGGTGGAAAAGGTCGACGCCGGGCCGAAGGGCGTGCTGCTGACCTTCCGCGACAAGAGCTTTAAAAACCCCGATGGGCTGATCCGCTACATCCAGCGCCAGGCGGGCACCGTCAAATTGCGCCCGGACCATAAGCTCGTCGTCATCCGCGCCTGGGAAACCGCCGCCGAACGGCTGGAAGGCGTAACGAAGGTGCTGCAACAATTGGCCGATCTGGCGGGGTAGAGCCGGGGGCGTGGGCGGTATCGCGGGGTTCCACCCCGCCCCCCGCCAGGACCGCTGCCGGTCCTGGACCTGCGCGCTTGACGGACCCCAGGCGGCTTCGCTAGGGTCCGCCCCACGGATGGGTGGCCGAGTGGTTTAAGGCAGCGGTCTTGAAAACCGCCGAAGGTGTGAGCCTTCCGTGGGTTCGAATCCCACCCCATCCGCCATCATACGCTGGAGCACGCCACAATCTTCCGTGTCTCTCCGACCGAGTACGGGCGCGACCGCTGCGTAAATTTCTGGTCGCGTTGGAGGCGTCAACCAGCTCGAAACCAGATCGCTGAAAAGAGAAGCGGGAAGCTATCCATCAGCCAGTCGCTCCAATTATCAGGTTCCGGATTGATTCGCCGGACGGTCGGCTCCGCGTCCGCTGCATGGTTGAGGACGCGGAGAGCCATGTCGGACGCTCTTTCCATGAGATCGCCATCCACATGCTCGACTGTGTCCCACCAACGCCAGCCGCCTGCGTGCGCGGCGAACTCGTTCCGGAGGAAGTACACATGTTCTGCTAGCTGTGCGTCATTTTGGTGCATACCCAGCGTCGTGATCAGATCAGAGCGGCTACGCCGTGGATCGCCGACCACGCTGGTCCACCCAATCGTCTGCAATGATTGCAACACGCAGTCAATGGCGACCAAGGCTTCGAGTTCGAAACCAGCGGACAAGAGCGATTGCCCGCGAAGGAAATGGAACACGGCCTGATGAACCGCCGGATCGAATGTGTTTCGGCGTGTCCAGCGGGATCGGCTCCGAGGTGCTGCTTCAACTCCTCCCCATCGGCTAACACTGTCTTCAACCGCGGTCGAAAGCGCCATTCTTGGCAAGACCGGAGGAGTGACCGCCCCGTAGCGGCAACTATGCGCTTCCGAACCGAATGGGTGAAGAACTGCGCGGTCTCTCTCCCAAGCGATCATCAGCACCTTAGCTACGTGCGAACGATGGATGTACTGACGCGCGTAATGTCCCAACCACGAGAGCACGTCGTAGACGTATTCGTCGCGGAGGGCCTTACGCCAGCCGAAACCCCATCCCGGAACGACTGTGCTCACCGCCAGCCCCTTCTGGCAGGGGACCACGCGCCAACCTTGGCCTGAAGCCTGGAATTGAGGAGCTGAGTGATCGCCAAGCAGGATCGTCATGCATTCCGACCAAGAGTTGCGCTTGGCTATCTCGTCGACGAAGCGGTCCACGCCCAACGCGAGTTTACCGCGCATTTCAGGTGGTTGGCTGCTACCGTCGAACCACTTGAGGATTAGAGATTTTGCACGAGCCTTCAGATTTGGCGAACGGAAATTCATGAAGACCTTTGACGTTAAGCGCTTTTAATGACGCTCTAGGATTGGTGTCTGAGCCAGTACAAAATCCCGGGTCATAGTGCCACGGCGAAAACATAGTGATCATCGCTATCGGTCGCGGCCCGCCAAAACTGTATCGACTCCCTCGCGGGTCCAAGGCGACTCCAGAGCGCTCTCACCCCTCCACAATAAACATCCGCGCCTTTTGCGCCAGGGCGCGCTCGGCTTTGATGGGGGCGTAGTCGGCGGATTGGTAGAAGGCCTGGGCGGCGGCGACGGAGGGGAATTCGAAGAGGCCCGCGATGGGGAGCGGGGAGACGTCGCCTTCCAGCACCTCGACCACCGGTCCAAAGTGCAGGATGCGCCCGCCCGCCGCGTGCAGGGCGGCCTGAAAGCGCGGCGCTAGGGCGGCTTGGCGGGCGGGGTCGGTGATGCGCAGGTTGATATGGACATAGGCGGGCATGGGGTCTCTCCAATAGATAGCTGCGTACACAGTATTCTCAATTTGCCCCCGAGTCGAGAAGGCTTGATCATTTAGGACAATCGTCCTAAACTCGCCCCATGCCCGCTATCACCGATACCCGCGACCGGATTATCGCTACCGCCGATGCGCTGTTTTACGCGCGCGGCTATGCGGCGACCTCCTTCATGGACATCGCCCAGGCGCTGGGGATTTCGCGGGGGAATTTTTATTATTACTTCAAAACGAAGGATGAAATCCTTGCCGCCGTGATCGAATTCCGGCTGGCGCGCACGCGCGCCCTGCTGGACGCTTGGTCGCAGGAGGAGGGCAGCCCGGCGGCGCGGGTCGGGCGCTTCATCCAAATGCTGATCGACAATCAGGCGCCGATCATGGCGCACGGCTGCCCGGTCGGCACCCTCTGCGCCGAGCTTGCGAAACTCGATCATCCGGCGCAGCCGCAGGCGCGGGCGCTGTTCACCCTGTTCCGGGATTGGCTGCGCGCGCAGTTCGACGCGCTGGGGCAGGGGGCGCGGGCCGATGCCCTCGCGCTGCACGCGCTGATGCGCAGCCAGGGCATTGCAACGCTGGCGACCGCCTTTCGCGATCCCGTTCTGCTGGGCCAAGAGGTTGCGGCGCTGCGCGCTTGGCTGGCCGATCTTTCCCCCAATCCTTAAGCGAGGGCCCAATGTTCGTTGTTTTTCTGCGCTTTACCGAGCATAAGGCGAAAGCCCCGGCCTTTATGGCCGCCCATAACGCCTGGTTGGCGGAAGGGTTTGCGGCGGGGGATTTTCTGCTGAGCGGCGGATTGGCCCCCGGCCTCGGCGGTGCGCTCCTGGCGCAGGCCGCCTCCCGCCCGGCACTCGAAGCCCGGCTGGCCACCGATCCGTTCGTAGCCGAAGGGATTGTGACGGTGGATATTCACGAAATCGCCCCGGGCCGGACCGATCCCCGGCTTGCCTTTCTGGCGGCCTAACGATGGCCGACCTTTTCCTTGCCCCCGACGGACGCCCGCGCTGCCGCTGGTGTGGCGGCGCGCCGGAGTTTCTGCCGTACCATGATCAGGAATGGGGATTTCCGGTCGCCGATGATCGTCGGCTGTTCGAAAAGCTCTGCCTTGAGGGCTTTCAGTCGGGCCTGAGCTGGCGGACGATCCTCAATAAGCGCGAGAATTTCCGCGCGGCCTTCGATGGGTTCGATATCAAGGTGATCGCCGATTATTCGGAAGCAGATGTCGAACGGCTGCTGGCCGACGCCGGGATTATCCGCCATCGCGGCAAGATAGAAGCCGTGATCAACAATGCCCGCCGGGCGGTTGAGCTTACGGCCCAGGAAGGCTCGCTCGCTGCCTACCTCTGGCGCTTCGAGCCGACACCGGGGGAAACCGCGCCGCCGCAAAGCGCTTCCGTCTCGCCAACCTCGATTGCCCTCTCCAAAGATTTGAAAAAGCGCGGCTGGAAATTCGTTGGCCCAACAACGGTTTACGCCTTTATGCAGGCCATGGGGTTGATCAACGATCACGCCGACGGCTGCGCCATCCGGGCCGAAGCGGCGGCGGCGCGAGCGCGGTTTACCCCGCCGGTTTAACCGCACACACGGTTCCGCCCCTCGGCCTTGGCGCGGTAGAGATGGCGGTCGGCGGCCTTCAAGGTTTCTTCCGCCGTTTGGCCGGGGGCGTGCGCGGCGATCCCGACGCACAGGGTCACCGATAGGCGTGGATCAATCTCCGCCCAGGGATAGGCCGCCACCGCTTGGCGCACCTGCTCGCAGAGGATAATTGCCGAGTCAAAATCCGTGTTCGGCAGGGCCAGAACAAACTCTTCACCCCCATAACGGCCTACGGTATCGCCCGCGCGCAGGGTCTGCGTCAGCAGAAGAGCGATCTGTCGCAACACCGCGTCCCCGGTCGCGTGGGAACAAGCGTCGTTAATGCGCTTAAAGAAATCGATATCGGCGAGCGCCAGAACCAGCGGCGCCCCCCGCGCCTCGGCGTCGCGCACCAGACCGGCGGCGATCTCGTCGAAATGACGGCGGTTGAACAGGCCGGTCAGCCCATCGCGGATGCTGACTTCGTAGAGTTTTTCGGCATGGGCGTTGATTTCGCGGTTCTTATCGCGCAGCGCTTCGTGGCTGCGGGCCAGCTCGTCGCTCATGCGGTTGAAGGCTTCGGCAAGCAGGCCGATTTCGTCGCGGGACCGCACCGGCACTTGCTGCCGCAACACTCCGCCGTGCATTCCGGCAATCGCCTGGGTAAAGGGCGACAGCGTGCGATTGACGTGCCGCCCGGCCAAGAGGCCTAAGAGAATGGCCATCAAGGCCGCCGCACCGCTGCCCCAGATCAGGGCATTCTGCATCGCGGCCAGATAGGCAAGGTCGGTGGTCGAATAATTCGCGGTACCCTGGGGCAGGGCATAGGCAACAATTTCGCCTTTCACCCGGATCGGCACGCCCTGCGCCCGTTCGTCGGCGGTCACCTGCCGCCGCATGCCAAATTCATCAAGCTGACGGGGATTGAGCACGATCCCCTCGGGATCATAGAGCGTAAAGCGAAACAGTGGCCGAAAGTTCCCCCCCTCGCTTCCCGTCCCTATCGGGTAGGGCGGCCGGGCGGGGCGGGAGCCGAACTCCCCCGGGCGCATAGGGGGCAGCGGTTGGGCCTGGTCGGCGTCCCCTGTATCGGTTTCTGCCCCGCGCGCGGCCAAAAACGCCCGGCGCCGCCCAACAAACTGGGTGAAGGGTTCAAGCTTTATCCCAGCTTCCCACGAGCCATAGGTCAGCCAATAGGCCGCAACATCGCCCCGGAAATTGCGGGCTGATCCGGCCTCCACGATCTCCCCGAACCGCCGCTCCAGCCGCTCATAGGCAACACCACCCATGACCGCAACCGTAATGAGGCTCGTCAGCAAGAAGGCCATGATCAGCTTTAAGCGTAAGGACATTGAGACGCTACTCCGAGTACAGGGGTAAGGTGCCGTGCTGCGGCGCGAAGAGCAAGCCCTCGGGAAGCCGCGTGACGGCGGCGGCATTCGGCCCTATGGTCGCGCCATTGCGGGGGGCCTGAGGAGCGAGCATGGCGTTCTTTCTGTCGAAACTGCTTTGGATGATTGCCAATCCAGCCAATCTGATGGGAGTGCTGGCGCTGCTGGCGACCGTGGCAGCCTTGCTGCGCTGGCGGCGGCTGATGATCGGTACCCTCACGCTGCTGCTCGCACTCTGTACGGCGATGACGGTCACGCCGCTGCCGAATGCGGTGCTGGCTGCACTGGAATTGCGCTTTCCCCAGCCTGACCTCGGCAAACTTCCTAAGGTAGACGGCATCATCGTGCTGGGCGGCGCGGTCGATACCAACCGGTCGGGTGATTTCAATACGCTGGTCGTCACCGATGCCGCCGAACGGCTGCTAGCGCTGTCCGACCTTGGCCGCCGCTTTCCGAACGCAAAGCTGGTGATGACCGGCGGGTCTGCCAATATCGACCGCGACGGCGCCTTGATGGAAGCCGATCTGGTGCGTGACAAGTTTCTTCCGATGGTCGGGATCGACCCTGGCCGGGTGATCTTCGAGCGCGACTCGCGGAACACGGATGAAAACGCCCGCTTTAGCGCCGCCCTCGTCAAGCCCCAGCCGGGGGACGTCTGGCTGCTGGTGACCAGCGCTTACCATATGCCCCGCGCCGTGGGGATTTTCCGCCACCAAGGCTGGCCGGTGGTGCCCTATCCAGTGGATTACGGCTCGTCGCGCGATAGCCCGATTAGCTTTGATCTGCTCGGTGGGATGCAGAACTTCTATTGGGCGAGCCGCGAATGGATCGGGCTTGTCTATTACCGGCTTTTGGGGCGGACGGACAGTCTCTTTCCGGGTCCGTAATAAGCCGGGTGATTGCGTCATACGACGAGCTGTGCGAGAAGGAACGCAGAGGCAGCGTAACACAGGAAGCGGCAATGCGGGCGAGGCACTTACGGAAGGGCACAGGGGCGGTGGCCCTGGCGGCACTGCTGCTTAGCCTGCCAGTTCGCGCGCAAACCGATCCGGGCTTCAGCGCTTGGCTGCAAAGCTTTAAAGCTGACGCGGCGCAAAAGGGTATTTCGGCCCGCACGCTCGATAGCGCCCTGACCGGCATCGCGCCGATCCCTCGCGTTCTGGAACTCGACCAGCGCCAGCCAGAGAAAACCATCCGGTTCGAAACCTACCGCCGCTCGGTGATCAGTGACGCCCGCGTAAAAGCCGCGCGGGAGCGGCTGGCCCAGCATCGGGCCGCCTTGACCGACGTTTCAACCAGTAGCGGCGTTCCTGCCCCCTATATCCTGGCCCTGTGGGCGGTCGAAAGCGATTTCGGGCGCGGGCAGGGCGGGTTTGCGGTGGTTCCAGCGCTGGCTACCTTGGCCTACGAGGGGCGGCGGCGCGAGTTCTTCGCGAATGAGCTGATCGCGGCGTTGCAGATTCTGGATCGTGGGGAGGCGACGCTTAGCCAATTGCGCGGCTCTTGGGCCGGGGCGATGGGCCAATCGCAGTTTATGCCGTCGAGCTACTTGAAGTATGCCAAAGACGGCGATGGGGACGGCAAGCGCGATATTTGGGGCAATCCGCGCGATGTTTTTGCGTCCATCGCCAATTATCTTGCGACGGTCGGCTGGCGCCCGGACCTCCGGTGGGGGCGGGAAGTCTCGGCCCCGGCGGGGTTGGCGGCGGATCTCGTCGGTCTCAAGACGCGGAAGCCGCTGGCGGATTGGGAGGCGCTGGGAATCACGCGGCGTGACGGCCAACCGGTGACCGGCCCTGCGGGGCTCGAAGCCTCGCTAGTGCAACCCGATGGGCCGGAGGGGCCGTCTTATTTGGTCTATGATAACTTCCGTACCTTAATGGATTGGAACCGCTCGACATATTTCGCCACGGCCATCGGCCTGCTGGCAGATCGGATTGGGGATGGCTAAGGCGATAATGCTCTATCGGGATACGACGAACCATATGCGGACGCTGCTTCGGGTCGGGGTCATCGGGCTGACGGCGGCGGGCTTAGCCGCCTGTAGCTCCCGCCCGCCTGCGACTACCCCTGCCACCACAAGCGCCGGGTCCGCCGATACTTCGCAGGTGCCGGAGAAGGCGGTCTATAAGGTCGGCAATCCCTATCAGATTAACGGCATTACCTATTATCCGTCCGAAGATTATTCGTATGACGAAACGGGGGTTGCCTCCTGGTACGGCCCCGGCTTCCACGCCAAACTCACCGCGAATGGCGAGGATTATGACCAAAACGATATGACGGTCGCGCATCGCACGCTGCCCATGCCCAGTTTCGTGCGCGTAACGAACCTTGATAATGGCCGGGTCGCGGTGTTCCGGGTCAATGACCGGGGGCCTTATGCGCGCGGTCGGATTATCGATATTTCCCGGCGCGGGGCGCAATTGCTGGGCTTCGATCAAGCCGGAACGGCGCGGGTGCGGGTGCAGATTCTCGCGGCCGAATCCCGCCAGCTTGCCGATGCGATGCGCTCGCAGGGGCGGGTTGCGCCGGATAATGCCAGCAAGGGCAGTGGCACGCTGATCGCGCGGGTCGCCCCCCCCGCCAATGATCCAAAGGCCAATGCCGCGCCGCGCAGCAGCGTTGCCGTCGAGCGGCTTGATGCGCCCAACGGGGTGAAATCCGCCCCCTCCGCTGCGGTCCCATCGGCGCCGAGTGCGCCGCCGGTCGTCGGCACGCAGCCGGTCATTCAGCCGCCGCCCGATCCGACCGGGTTGGCGCCGACCACAGCCCCGAAACGGACACAATTGTTTGTTCAGGTCGCCGCGCTGTCGAGCGAGGAGGGCGCGCGCGTGCTGAGCCAGCGCTTGACCGGCTATGGTAAGGTGATCATTCAACCGGTGACCACGGGCAGTGGCCAGCGGCTCCAGCGCGTCCGCATCGGGCCGCTGGCGACGGTCGAAGATGGCGACCGTACCCTAGATGATGTTATCAACCGCGGCGGCTATCCCGATGCCCGCCTCGTGGTCGAATAAGCGAAGGAGTAGAAGGGTCATGCGCATGCGGAACGAGACGCAGCGGTTTCTGTCGGGTAGGCTTCTCGGTGGTGTCGCCGCCGCGCTGATCGCCCTGACGGTGACGGCCCCCGTCGCGCAGGCGCAGCAGCAGCAGCCGAAGCCGCCCGCGCAAAAGGCCGCGCCTGCCGCTAAACCGGCGCAGGGCGCAAAGCCACCGACCCAGACCCCGCCGCCACCCCCCGCGCCGACCGTTAACGCCAAAGGCTGGCCGATCATCGAAACAACGGGGACGCATGCCCTGCTGTTGGATGCGAATACCGGCACGATCCTGATGGAAAAGAACGCCGATCAGCGCATGTACCCCTCGTCGATGACGAAAATGCTGACAACGCATATCGTCTTCGAAAAGCTGAAAAAAGGTGATCTGAAGCTGAGCGACGAGTTCCCCATCTCGGAAAAAGCCTGGCGGATGGGCGGCTCTAAGATGTTCATCGATGTCGGCTCGCGGGTCACGGTGCAAGATTTGCTGCATGGCGCCGTCATCGCCTCCGGCAATGATGCCTGCGTGGCGCTGGCCGAAGGGATTTCCGGGTCAGAAGAAGCCTTTGCCGACGAAATGAACCGGCATGCCAAAGCCATTGGCATGACCGATACGCATTTCCGCAATTCATCGGGCTGGCCAGACCCGGATCATTGGACCACGGCGCACGATCTCGCGGTGCTGGCCCTCTCGACCATTCGCAATTTTCCTGAATATTACCCGATGTATGCGCAGCGGGAATTCACCTTCAATAATATCAAGCAGGGCAACCGTAACCCGCTGCTCTACGATCTGCCGGGGGCCGATGGCTTGAAGACGGGGCACACCGAAGTCGCGGGTTACGGCCTGACGGGCTCGGCGGTGCGCGACGGGCGGCGGCTGGTGCTGGTCGTCAATGGTCTTAAGTCCATGAAGGACCGCGCCCAGGAAACCGCCCGCCTGATGGAATGGGGCTTCCGCGAGTTTGACGCCTATCTGCTCGGCAAACCGGGGGATACGCTGACCGATGTGCCGGTTTGGCTCGGCACACAGCCGACCGTGGCCGTAACCGTCAAAGACTCGGCCTATGTCACCCTGCCGCGCCGCTTGCGCAAGGACATGGTGGCAACGGCAAAGTTCGATGGGCCGGTCGAAGCGCCCGTGCTGAAAGGGCAGGCGGTTGGCAAGCTGGTGGTCAGCGCCCCAGGGGCGGATGCTATCGAAATCCCGCTGGTTGCTGCTGCCGATGTCCCGGAGCTCGGGCTGTTCGGCCGGGTTGGCGCGGCGATGCGCCACTATCTGCTCGGGTCGGCGCAATAGGGCATGACCGCGCGTTTCATCAGCTTTGAAGGCGGCGAGGGCGGCGGAAAATCGACCCAGATCGCCCGCCTTGCCGACTGGCTGCGCGGGCGCGGTAAGAGCGTCTTAACAACGCGGGAGCCGGGCGGCTCTCCAGGGGCAGAGGAAATCCGCACCCTCTTCGTCACCGGCGCGGCCGACCGCTGGGATGGGGTGACGGAAGCCCTGCTGGTTTCCGCCGCGCGCCGCGATCATGTGATGAAAACCATCCGCCCGGCCTTGGCGGCGGGAACCTGGGTCTTGTGTGACCGCTTCGCCGATTCGACGCTCGCCTATCAGGGCTATGGCCGGGGGTTGTCGCTGGAGATGCTCAAAACGCTGCAAGCGCTGGCAACCGATGGGCTGACCCCGGATCTTACCCTGTGGTTCGACGTACCGGTTACGATCGGTCTGCACCGCGCCGCCGCCCGGCGAGGTACCGAAGCGCGCTTCGAGAGCCTGGACACTGGTTTTCACGAAAGACTTGCCCAAGGCTATGCCACCCTGGCCGCCGCCGAACCGGCGCGGTTCCGGCGGATCGACGCGGCGGCACCGCTGGCGGCGGTTGAAGCGGCGGTGATCGATACTGTCGCCGCCCGTTTCCCCGATCTCGGCTAATGCGCGCGCCCCGCGAAACCCTGTCCCTGATCGGCCATGCTGAGGCGGAACGGCTAGCGGGCGAGGCGCTTTCAGGGGATCGCGTGCCGCAAGCCTGGCTGCTGACTGGCCCGCCAGGGGTTGGAAAGGCGACCTTCGCCTACCGCATGGCGCGGTTTCTGCTGACGGGTGCCGGTTCCGATGCTGGCCCCAGCCTATTCGGTGACGCGGCGCCCGCAACGGGGCTGGGCGTTGATCCCGATCATCCCGCCGTGCGCCAAATCGCCGCCGGATCGCACCCCGATCTTCTGGTCATCGAACGGGCGATGGACGAGAAAAAGGATAAGCTGAAAGCGGCGATCAGCGTCGATCAAGTGCGCGAGATCGGCCAGTTCCTGCATCTCACCGCGTCGCAAGGCGGCTGGCGCATTGTCATCGTCGATACCGCCGACGAGATGAATACCAATGCCGCCAATGCTTTGCTGAAGGTTCTGGAGGAGCCGCCGAAACGCTCCATGCTGCTGCTGGTCAGCAATACCCCTGGGCGCCTGCTGCCGACCATCCGCTCGCGCTGCCGTCTGCTGCGCTTCAGCCCCTTAGCGGATGCCGAGGTTCGCGCGGTGGCCGCCGAAGTGCTGGACGCGGGCGAGACGCTCGACCCTATCGCCGTGCTGCTGGCCGACGGCGCACCGGGCCGGGCGCTCGCCCTCGCTGAGCCAGAAACGCGGGCGGTGCTGACCGACCTTCTGGCGCTGCTGAAACAGGGCGCGCGGCTTGACCCCCTGGCCCTGCACGCTTTCGCCGATAAGCTGGGTAAGGCCGGGGCGGACGCGCTTTACCGCAGCTTTCTTGACCTATTCGACGCGTGGCTGATGCGCATTATCCGCCACACAGCCCGAACGGGCAGCCCGCCCAATGACTTGCCGGGCGAAGCGGACGCCGCGCAAGCCGCGATTGCAGCGGCAGGAAGCCTTGATCGTTTGATCGAGGTATGGGAAAAAAACGGTCAGCTTTTCCGGCAGACCGATGGGCTTAATCTCGACCGCAAACAAGCGGTTCTATCGGCCCTGCTGCCCCTGACTCTGCGTCCCTGACGCTTGAAGGAAATTCGATGGCCGCGTCCCCCTCTGTGCCCAGCTATTACGTTACGACACCGATCTATTATGTGAACGACAAGCCCCATATCGGTCATGCTTACACGACGCTGGCCTGCGACGTGCTAGCGCGGTTTCTGCGCCTTGATGGAACCCAAGTGCATTTTCTGACCGGCACGGACGAACACGGGCAGAAGGTGGAAAAATCGGCGGCAGCGGCGGGGATCGATCCGAAAGCTTTCACCGATAAGGTTTCACAGAATTTCCGCGATCTCGCCGTGCGGATGAATTACACCAACGATGATTTCATCCGCACTACCGAACCGCGCCATTACACTGCCTGTCAGGCGCTGTGGAAACGGTTGATGGACAAGGGCGAAATCTACCTGGGGGCCTATGAAGGTTGGTATGCGATCCGCGACGAGGCTTTTTATGCCGAATCAGAGTTGATCGAGACGCCGAACGGCAAGAAAGCCCCGACCGGCGCCGATGTGGAATGGGTGACGGAGCCGAGCTACTTCTTCCGCCTGTCCAACTGGGGCGACAAGCTGCTGGCGTTCTACGACGCCAACCCGGATTTCATCGCCCCGCGCTCCCGCCGCAACGAGGTGATCAGCTTCGTCAAGGGCGGCCTGCAAGACCTCTCCGTCTCGCGCACCAGCTTCTCCTGGGGCGTGCCGGTGCAAGGCGACGACAAGCACATCATGTACGTCTGGTTTGATGCGCTGACCAACTATCTGAGCGCCATCGGCTATCCCGATGAAACTAATCAGGCTTTCAAGGACTTCTGGCCCGCCTCGTTGCATATGGTCGGCAAGGATATTCTGCGCTTCCACGCGGTATTCTGGCCTGCCTTCCTGCTGGCGGCCGACCTGCCGCCGCCGAAGCGCGTCTTCGCCCATGGCTGGTGGACCAACGAAGGGCAGAAGATTTCGAAATCCTTGGGCAATGTCATCGATCCGCTGGTGCTGATCGATACCTATGGCCTTGATCCGGTGCGCTATTTCCTGCTGCGCGAAGTGAGCTTCGGCAATGATGGCGATTTCAGCCATGCCCAGATGGTCAAGCGCATCAATACCGATCTCGCCAATGATCTCGGCAATCTGGCCCAGCGCGTGCTGTCGATGATCGGCAAGAACTGCGGCGGCATCGTGCCGACGCCGGGGCCGTTCACGGAGACCGATACCGAAATGCTGGACGCCGCCGCCGCCCTGCACGCAGGTGTGCGCGAGCAGTTCTTGGAACAAGCCTTCCACCGGGCCCTGGAAAGCGTTTGGGACGTGGTGGTTGCCGCCAACCGTTATGTCGATCAACAGGCGCCCTGGACCCTGCGCAAGACCGATTTTGCGCGGATGGAAACCGTGCTCTATGTCCTGGCCGAAGTCGTGCGCCAAGTCGCGCTGATTTTGCAGGCGGTCATGCCCGCGTCGGCGGAAAAGCTGCTCGATCAGGTGGCCGTGCCCGCCGACCGCCGCAGCTTTGCCGATTTCACGACGCGCCTTGCGCCGGGCACCGCGCTTCCGGCGCCGCAGGGCGTCTTCCCGCGCTGGGTGGCGGCGGAAGAGGGGGCGACCTCGTGAGCCTACTCGTCGATAGCCATTGCCACCTCGATTTCCCGGATTTTTCGGAAGATCTCGACGGCGTCGTCACCCGCGCCAATGCGGCAGGCATTGGGTTGATGCTGACCATCGGCACCAAGTTGCACGCCTTCCCCGGCGTGCGCGCGGTGGCGGAACGGTTTGGCAATATCTATTGCTCGGTCGGCGTTCATCCGCACGAGGCGGAGAATGACTGGGGCTATGCTGCCGAAACCCTGGTCGCCGAAACACAGCACCCGAAGGTGGTGGCCATCGGCGAAACCGGCCTCGATTATTACTACGACCATAGCCCGCGCGATTTGCAGCAAAAGAGCTTCCGCGCCCATTGCGACGCCGCCCGGCGCACCGGCCTGCCGATCATCGTCCATACCCGCGATGCCGACGATGATACCATCAACCTGCTGGAAAGCGAGTTGGTGCAGGGGCCGTTTACGGGCGTGATCCATTGCTTCACCGGCACCCGGCGGCTGGCGGAAGCCTGCTTGGCGATGGGCTTCTATATCTCCATCTCCGGCATCATCACCTTCAAAAGCGCCGCCGATCTGAAGCAGACGGTGGCCGATGCCGTGCCGCTGGACAAGCTGCTGGTCGAGACCGACTCGCCCTATCTGGCGCCGATCCCCCATCGCGGCAAACGCAATGAACCGGCCTTTACCCGGAAGACCGCCGAATGCGTTGCCGGGCTGAAGGGCGTTTCGGTGGAGGCTTTGGCCGAGGCAACCACGGATAATTTCTTCCGGCTGTTCAGCAAAGTCCCGCGCGCGGCGCTGCTGGAGCGGGCGGCGTGAAAATCACCATCCTCGGCAGCGGCGCCTCGGGCGGGGTGCCGCTGGTCGGCGGCATTTGGGGCGCCTGCGATCCCAACGAACCGAAGAACCGCCGCCGCCGCGCGTCGATCCTGGTTGAAATCGAGCCGAGTGACCCGGAAGGGAGCGGGGAGGCGGCAACCATCCTCGTCGATACCGCCCCCGATCTGCGCGAACAATTGCTGATGACCGGCACGCGGCGGATTGATGCGCTGCTGTGGACCCACGCCCACGCCGACCATATGAACGGCATCGACGACGTGCGGATGATCAACCGCTTTATGCAGGCCGCGATTCCCGCCTATGGCCCGCCGGAGACCATTGAGCACGCCCACCGTGCCTTCGGCTACGCGCTGGCGCCGCTGCCAGAAGGCGTGACTTTCTATTTTAAACCCTGCCTCGACGGTCGCCCGATCCCGCCTGGCCCGTTCACCGCCGCTGGGGTCAAGATCACCGCCGTCGATCAAGACCACGGGTTTTCCCGCACCTATGGCTACCGCTTCGGGCGTATGGCCTATTCCACCGATGTCGTGCAGATGCCGCCGGAGGTGCTGGCGCACTATGCCGACCTCGACCTGTGGATCATCGACGCTTTCCGCCCCACACCCCACACCACCCACAGCCACCTCGCCCGCACCCTGGAGTGGATCGCCACGGTCAAGCCGAAGCGCGCCATTCTCACCCATATGAACGAAGATATGGATTACGCCACACTGAAGGCGACGCTGCCGGAAGGGGTGGAGCCGGGGTTCGATGGGATGGTGGTGGGGGTTTGAAACCCGCCAAATTTCTCTATTTTTGAAACTCTTGAGGCATCTCCCTAAACGGGCAAACATCATCGTCAAAAGGTACATGCCGCCGACGAAACTGAGTCCCCTCCACGATCTCCGGCGTGTTGATCCTGTCCATGCGGAAGTGGCGGAAATCGTCGCGGGCGGCGTCCCAGGCCACGAGATACCAGAGGGGCGTTAGGATCAGAAGGGCCTGGGGTTCGACCTCGCGGATGGTTGTCGCGCCTTTTGCGTCACGGTAGTGGAAGCGCAGAGGGAGCCGTTGAAGAAAAGCTGTCTCGAAGGCGGGCAGCAGAAGCGGATCAATCATCCCTAGGTTTGAAATATCCTGCTTGGGCGATAGTTGCCCGACATAGAGGCAGTCCAGAAGTCGGCGCAGGTCGCGCACCTTGTCCGCAGGAAGGGTTCTCTCGATCTTGGCAAGCCCCGCATCAGCCAAATTGGCGAAGGGCAGGGACCGGGCCGCACGCATCGCCGCAACGCTGATGAGAAGCGCGAACACCTCCGTCACCGTGAGTCGAGCCGTGGTTTGCACCGATTCCGGGTCAAGCTGAAGCCCGCCGCCCCGGCCGGATTCGGCATGGATGACGAAACCTTGATCGCGCAGCGCACCAATATCGCGCAGCACCGTTCGCCGCGAAGCGCCAACTTCTGCTGCCAAGTCGTTGACGGTCGAGGTTCCGGTGCGCCGGAGGATACGCACGATCGCATCGTGTCGAAGGCGGATGGTCATTGATCCGAACCCTAGCTCTTTTGGTGCCAAGTTATGGCACCAATTCACGGTACTCGGGTCGGGCTAACGCAACAAGGAGCGGACCATGACGCCTCAAAACCAAACACCTATCGCCCGCGCAACGCCGGTCATCGTCAACCCTTCCCACCTGCATGACCCGACGCCGAATGGTTACAGCACAGCGGTAATCGCCCCTGCTTCTGGCCGGTTGGCATTTATCTCAGGACAAGGCGGACAAGACCAGACCGGGGCTCTCTCGTCCGATTTCGGCGAACAGGTGACGCAAGCTTACGCGAACCTCGCTGCTGTGATCGACGCGCTCGGCGCGCGCCGGGATCAAGTGTTGAAACTAACGGTTTTCGTGGTGGACCATGATATGGCGAAGTTAGGGGCGCTGACCGAGGCCGTGACGCGGATGTTCGGCGGCAAACTGCCGGCACAGACGTTGGTTCCCGTGCCAAAACTCGCCATCGACCCGATGCTTTTTGAGGTTGAGGCGGTGGTTCTTTTGGATTGTTAACGCCCATCACGCTTGGGTGCGGGCGCGCAGGATGCGCCCCATCCAAACGAGCCGACTAACTATTCCGCTGCGTCCCGCTTCGCCGCCTGCCACAGCACTTCCATCTCCTCAAGGCTAGCGGCCTCCACCGACCGGCCCTCCGCCCGCAGGGCCGCCTCGATGAAGCGGAAGCGCTTATCAAACTTGGCATTGGTGCCGCGCAAAGCCGCCTCGGGATCGACGTTCAAATGCCGGGCGAGGTTGACGGCGCAGAAGAGGATATCGCCCAACTCCTCCTCCAGCCGCGCGGCATCGCGGGTGGGGGCGGTGAATTCGGCTTCGAACTCCGCCAGTTCCTCGCGCAGCTTGTCGAACACATCCTTGGGATCGGTCCAATCGAAGCCAACGCGCGCGGCGCGCTTTTGCAGTTTCAGGGCGCGCAGCAAGGCGGGCAGGGCGAGGGCGACATCGTCCAGCACACTCTCGGCCTTGCCTTTGGCGGCGCGTTCCTCGGCCTTGATGACCTCCCAGGCCGCCACCTGCCCGTCGCTGTCGCGGCCATCGGCCTGGGCGAAAACATGGGGGTGACGGCGGATCATCTTGGTGCTGATCGCCTCCGCTACATCGGCGAAGGTGAAGCCGCCCGCGTCCTGGGCGATTTGCGCTTGGAAGACCACCTGCAGTAGTAGGTCGCCCAACTCCTCCTTCAGCGCCTGCGGGTCGCCTTGGTTCACCGCCTCGGAGACCTCATAGGCTTCCTCGATGGTATAGGGCGCAATGGTGGCGTGGGTTTGCTCTAAATCCCACGGGCAGCCGCCCTCTGGGGAACGGAGGCGCGCCATAATCGCCAGCAGGCGCTGCATCGGATCGGCATGATCGGGGGGAGGGGGGAGGGCGGCCCCGGCGGGGGCGGTCATGCTGCCACCTCTGCCGGGGCCTCGGTCGCCACCCGCTCCAACCGGCCCTCGGTCAGCACATAGAAGGCATCCTGGGGCCGGTCCTGGGCGAACATCGCGGCAAGGTCGAGCCCCTGATACAGACCGCGCAAAATAATCCCGGAAATCCCGTGGGAAACGACGATATGCGGTGCCTTAACGGCGGCATGCTCCGCCAGCCAATCGCGCAGGCGGGGGATCGCGCCCGCATCGCCCTCGCCGCCCGGCGCGGTTCGGAACAAATCGACAACATCAAGCTGCTGGCGGTCGGCGGGCAGGGTAGCGCGCACCTTGTGCCAGTCGAGACCTTCCCACGCGCCCGCCGTCATTTCCTTCAGGCGCGGATCGATGCGATGGCGGAGGGTATACCCGCCCGGCCCGCGCGTTAGTTCCGCCGCAAGACGCGCCGCCGTCTCCCGCGTCCGCCCGAGCGGGCTGATTTGCAGCGTGACCGGGCCGGGGGCGGGGAAGCGTTCCGCCAAATAGGCCCGCGCCGCCACGCCCATCGCCGTCGCCTGCGCCCGCCCCAGCGCCGTCAAGGGCGAATCGCCGCTGCCTTGAATGCGCAGCACTTTGTTCCATTCGGTCTGACCGTGGCGAAACAGCAAAATCAAGGCTCAACCTCCTCCGGGGCGCATCCGAACCGCAGCAGAACGCCGCTGGGGTCGTGAATGTAGAATTCTTTCATACCCCAGGGCCGGGTTTCAAATGCCGAAAGCCGGGGGACGCCCCGCGCCGCATACTCGGCATAGAGCGCCACCACCTGCCCGCCGCGAATATAGCAGGAGGTGTTTTCGGCAAGGTGACGATCCGGCGTCGGCCAGAAATGGAGTTCCATCCCGCCGCGCCGAACGATCAGATAGGTTTCGTCGCTATAAACGATCTCGCTGAACCCAAGCAGATCGGCATAAAAGGCCCGCGCCTCGGCAAGATCGCGCGCGGGCAGAACGGGCAAGCAAAGGGCGGTATCGGTCATCGGTAACCTCGAAACGGGGAGCGGTTGGCGGCGCTAAGGCTCTGACGCAAGAGCATCCTGCTTGCTCTCTAGCAGAATACTCGACAAGGCCAAAATCTTGGCCTGTGGCGCATCCTTTCGCCACGCCAGTCTGATCTTCACGTGTCCGAACTTCGGGCGCAACTTGTGCACGCTCAGCCGGTCGCGCTCGGTATAGGTATCGAGCACGCAGTGAGGGATTAACGCCACCCCCATGCCAACGGCGACACAGCCAAGAATCAGATGGTACGAGCCGACTTCGACGATCCGCTCCGGCACGGCATGGTCGCGGGCAAACCAGTCTTCAAGGCGTTTGCGGTGCGGGCACCCCGGATGAAACGCCAGAATGGACTTTGATTGCAGGTCTTTGGGAGAAGATATGCTGGGATGTTTTGCCTCGGCGACGATAACAAGCTCCTCGTCGTAAATGATCGTCGTTGAGAGCCTTCGGTCAGAGACGGGGTCGGGGATCAGGGCGGCATCAAGCTCGGAAGCAAGAACCCGATTGACCAAATCGTGGGGATCTCCCGAATAAAGCTCCAAAGCCACGTCGGGATATTGCTCGTGGAAGCGGCCGAGCGGTTTCGGCAGGCGGACCGCCGCTGTGCTTTCCATAGCCCCAATCCGCAAGATGCCCGTCGGCTTGTCGCTCTGCACCGCGCTCACCGCTTCCTGGGATAACGCTACAAGGCGCTCGGCGTAGCCAACCAAAAGATGACCCGATGGCGATAACTGCAAGCGCCTCCCGTCGCGGACAAAGAGCTTCACGCCCAGTTTTTCCTCCAGAACCTGAATCCGTGCGGTAACGCTTGACTGCGCCCGGTGCAGGACTTCTGACGCGCGCACAATCCCGCCCGCCCGAACCACGGCCAGAAATATCCGCAGGTCCGAAAGCTCCATAAAAGCATCTCCTTTTCCGAACGGTTCGTTCTCAATAAGTCATTTTTTTCGATTTTTCATTTTCGCTAGAATTCCCGCCCGATGCAATTGAACCAACTGAACAAACGATAAAAATCGGAGTGGCCTGAGCATGTCAGCAAGATCAATTCAAGATGCGGGGCCCGCCGACCGTCGGCGGGCCGGGATAGGGGTGCTGTGTGGTCTCGCCGTAGCCTTGATCTGGTCGGGTTGGTCGGTTGCGACCCGGTTTGCGGTAACGACCAGTCTTGGCCCCTACGATGTAACGTTCCTGCGCTTCGGTATATCGGCGCTGCTGCTGTGGCCCATCCTTGTCCGAAAAGGCCTCGGCCTTCAGCAGATCGGCATCGTTCGGCTAGGGGTGATGGTGCTCGGTGCCGGGGTTCCGTTCATGTTGCTCAGTTCGACGGGGATGCAGTTCGCCCCGGCTTCCCACGTCGCGACGCTGATGATCGGCACAATGCCAATCTCGGTGGCGTTGCTGTCCGGGCTTTTATTTGGCGAAAGGTTCACCCGCCAGCAGTTGGGGGGCATGGGTATCGTCATCACCGGGGTGATCTGCATTGGCGGATACGCGTTGATCATAAATCGCGCAGCCGGGGAGTGGCGCGGCGATCTTTTGTTTCTTTTGGCCGGCCTGTTCTTCGCCGGTTTCACCGTGGCGCAGCGGCGGTCGGGCGTTAGCCCGTGGCATGCGACGGCGTTGGTGAACTGTCTTTCGGCGATGCTTTTCACGCCGATCTATTTTCTTTGGCTGAAACCGAACATCTTCACCGCACCCTCGGCAGAGGTCGGCTTTCAGGTCGTCGCGCAAGGGGTCGTGGTCGCGATTCTTGGAATGTATTTCTACTCGGAAGCCGTTCGCCGTTTGGGGGCGCCTCGAGCGGCGATCTTCGGCGCACTCGCGCCAGCCCTTGCGGTGCTGATCGGTATGGTCGTTCTTAAAGAGATCCCTGCAGGGTTGACGCTCGTCGGTATCGGGTTGGTCATGGGCGGTGTCGGGCTTGTTGTCACCGGAGCGCGCCACGCTAAAGCTTGAGGGGGCAAGCTAGATGGTTCGGCGGCGGCTCTTCGCCGTCGCCCAAACAAGGGGTGCGGCGTCAGGACAACCAATTTGCGCTGAAAGTAGGGTGGATTTTGCAAACCCTCAAATGTCGCATAATGTATATTATGTCGCATTTGAATGGAATTTTCTGAACCCGTCAACGCTGAGGCTTTCTCGCTCCTGTGACCCTGGACCCGCCATCGCTATCAAACAGCGTCTCCCGTGCTTTGGTTCACGGGCTTGTTGGGCGCTAGAATCGGTGCGAGCGATTCGGCGATACCGGTAATGCCAGCATTCGATAGGCCAGCGTCTTTCATCACGGCATCGATGATCGGCTTTGCGACCTGGTATTGCAGGGCTGAATTCATCACTTGCTCGGGGAATGTTGCCCCGCTGCTTCCCGGCGCGGCGGTCGTCCCGGTCCCATCGCTCCCCAAGCCTGTAACCTGAACGATGCGGATCGATTCGATCTGCTCCATCGGCTTCACGGCCTTTTCCAGAATGGCCGGAAGCTGCTGTAACAACAAGGTGCGGACCTGAAGATCGATCTGCGCCGCAGACAGCGTGTTGAGCGCGGCGTTGAGGGCCCGGCGGCCTTCGGCTTCGGCAAGCGCGGCCTCCTGCCGGGCTTTCGCTTCGATGGTGATCGCGTCGGCACGATCCAGCGCCGCCTCTTTTTCCGCTGCCGCCGAAACGCGCACGGAAATGGCATTTTGTTCGGCCAGCTTCTCGGCCTCGATCAATTGGATTGATTTTTCGCGTTCCGCAGAGGCGATTTCGCGGGCCGTTGTCACCGCTTCCTCGGCCTTGGCGGCCTCCGCCCGGGCAAGGTTCGCCGCCGCCTCGGCCTCGGACTGATCGCGCGATTTATGGGAAATGGCGATTTGCGTATTCTGCCGCGCGATTTCGACTTCCTTGCGCTGTTCGGCGGTCAAAACCTGAGTATTGCGCTCCACATCAATCTCTTGCGTGCGGATCGCTAGGTTTTTATCGATTTCCGCCGCCTTGACCTGGCGTTCGGCCTCGATCCGTTTTTGGCTGATCTGCCGGTCAGCCTCCACTTTGACCGCTTCAGCCTCAAGGTTGCGGTTGGCTTGCTGGGTGGCGATCAGGGCCATTTGTTCGGCGCGGGCAGTTTCGATTTCGCGCTGTTGGCTCAGTTGCGCAAATTCTTGGTCTTTCTCGATGGCGAGTTTTTGGCGCGTGGCGTCGAGATTCTTAGCCCGCACCTGCATTTCCGTATCTTGCTCGACATCATTGCGCTGCTTGCGCCGCGCCTCGGTCTGTTCGGTGAGACGGGTCAAGCCTTCCGCATCGAAGGCGTTGTTTGGATTGAAGAATTGCTTATCGGTCTGGTCTAAGCTGGTCAGCGATACCGACTCGAGTTCCAGGCCGTTTTTCTCCAGATCTTCGGCAACGGCATTTTGCACCGCTTGAACGAAATCGCGACGCTTGTCCTGCAATTCCTGGATGGTCATGGTGGCTGCGGTCGCCCGCAAGGAATCGACGAATTTATCTTCGACCAAGGTGCGCAGCTCGTCGGGGCTTAATGTCCGGGCCCCGAGCGTCTGGGCCGCCGTACTCACCGCTTCTTCAGTTTGCTTGACGCGAACGAAAAACCCAACGTTCACATCCACACGCATGCGGTCGCGGGTGATCAAGCTCTCACGCTCGCGTCGATGCACCTCGAGCTTCAAGGTGTTCATATTGACGTGAATAAGCTCATGGAACACGGGCAGGATGATCGCCCCACCGTCCATGATCACCTTTTGCCCGCCCAACCCCGTGCGCACGAAAGCGAGCTGCTTTGTCGCCCGGCGGTATAACCGCGCCAGCACCAACCCGATCCCGATGAGCGCAATCAGCGGAATCACCGCAAGGATGGTCAGGTCCGAAAACAGAATTTTCTCGAGCACGGGGGTTCTCCAAGAACGATGGGGTTAGGAGAGCGGGGGTTTAATGAAGGCCGCAGCGGCTTGCGGATCACGGATGGCGCGATAAAACGCGCCCTGTTTATGAACGATGATAATCGGCGTGCCGATGGCGAATTCTTCGCCCTCGCGATCCGGTTCAACCATCAGATAGTGCATACGGTTATGATGGTCCCTCACCTGGGCTTGGGCGGCAAAGCCCGACCGTGCACTTCCGCCAGAAATCACCCCGCCCCGCCCGATGAAGCTTGCGTCACTGACAGCGCTCGTTTCGTCCCGTGGGAAAAACCGCCCCAAGGAAGCCCCGAATAACCGCATGCTCAGAATGCCAAACGGCAGGGCGGCGAGGCTGGCCAGCAGCGCCGGAAGATAGGCGTCAGCCACGCCGACGCTAACCTGCTGAAGTGCGTATCCTCCGACCGAAAACCCCGTGAGGAACAGCATCAGCAGGACCAAGGCGGGCACTTGACCGATATGCAGCCACGCGAGCGCATCCCCCCACAGCCCATGACCACTACCATCGGGAATCAGATCGTCTAGCACCGCCGAGAGATTCTGGGCGAAGAGCAGACCGACCAGTTCAACGATCACAAGCCCAATGAGCAAAAATGCGGCCACCCCGAAAGGGGCTGTTGCGGTCGCGGTGAAAAATCCCATGGGCAGTTCCCTAAGGTCGGCACAGACGCGCAACGATTATAAGCGGTTTGCCCGGCTCAGACTTCTTGAAGTTGTGTCATACACATCAAAAAGACGCGGCCCCCTCATCCCCCTTTAAAACATCACCACCTGCCGGATCGTCTTGCCCGCCGCCAGCCGGTCGAACGCCTCGTTGATCCGCTCCAACGGTAGCGTCTCGCTCAGCAGCCGGTCCACCGGCAGTTTCCCGGCGCGGAAGAGCGAAACAAGGCGCGGAATATCGCGCGTCGGGATGCAGCTCCCGATATAGCTGCCCTTCAGGGTCCGTTCCTCGGCGACCAAGGACACCTGCTGGATCGCCACCGACTTCGACGGATGCGCCAACCCCGCCGTGACCGTGGTGCCGCCGCGCCGGGTGATGCGGTATGCGAGGTCTAAGGCCGGGACCGATCCGGCCATCTCTAGACAGATATCGACGCCGCCGCCCGTGGCCTGCTTGACCTGCTCGATACAATCAGCGTCGGACGCCAGAAAGGCATCGGTCGCGCCAAGGCCACGCGCGAAGGCCAGTTTCTCCGGCAGCAGATCAACCGCCACAACCCGCGTCGCCCCGGCGGCCAGCGCGCCGAGTAAAGCCGCATAGCCAACACCGCCGAGACCGACGACCGCAACCGACTGGCCCGGGCGCACCCCCGCCGTATTCACCGCCGCGCCAACGCCCGTCAGTACCGCGCAACCAAAGAGTGCTGCCTGTTCGAACGGCAGATCCTTATCCACCTTCACCAGCGACCGTCGCGACACAACGGCGTGGTCGGCGAAGGCCGAAACGCCGATATGATGGTTCACCGGCACCGCGTCTGCGCGCAAGCGCCGGGCGCCCGACAGAAGCTCCCCCCGGCCATTGGCGGCATTGCCCGGTTCACAGAGGGCTGGGCGGCCCTCCGCGCATGGGTCGCAATGACCGCAGCTCGGCACAAAGATCAGAACGACGTGATCGCCGGGCGCGAGATCATCGACCCCTGCCCCGAGTTCAACGACTTCACCCGCCGCCTCGTGCCCCAGCACCATCGGCACCGGGCGCGGGCGGTCGCCATTGATGACCGAAAGGTCGGAATGGCAAAGGCCCGCCGCCCGAATGCGCAGCAGCACTTCGCCAGGGCCGGGCGGATCGAGGGTAATCGGTTCGATCCGCAGCGGCTGGCTATCGGCATAGGGCTGCGGTTTGCCAACCTCGCGCAGAACGGCGGCGTTGATTTTCATGGGCTTCCTCCCTCCCGGTCTTTTGGGGGCATCATAGCCGGGCGCTTAAGAACTCCGCTACCGCTTGGCGCAGGCTTTCCCCGAGTTTCTCAACAGCAGGCGGCGGCGCGGCCTCGGCAAACGCAAGACGGAGGGAGACGCGCGGCAGCGGCGGCAAAATTCCCTCCGGCAGCGGGGCAAGATCGGGCGGGCAGAAGCGCGCCACGCGCACGGTGATCGCCAGCCCGGCACGGATGGAGGGCGACAGGCCGCCGAGGCTCGGGCTACCAAAAACCAGTCGCCACGCTTGCCCGGCAGCGTCCAACGTCGCAAGGCCCGCCTTGCGGAACAGGCACGGCGCATCCAGCAGCGCCAGCGGTAACGGTTGCCCAGGGGGCGGCCCCCAGCCTGGGGCGCCAATCCAGGCGAGATCGACCAGCCCGAGATCCTGCCCAGTGGGGCTCTGGGGTTCGGCAAACAGCAAAATCAGATCGAGGCTACCGTCGCGCAGCATGCGATTTAAGGTTTCCTGCCGCTCCACCCGCCCCTCCAGCACCACATCGGGATGGGCGCGGGCGAAGCGGGCGAGGGCGTTCGGCAAGACCGTATCGGCAATATCCTGGGGCACGCCGAGCCGCACCCGCCCGCTCAGCCCCTGCCCGCGCACCGCCGCCAGGGCCTCATCGTTGAGCGCCAGCAGCCGCTGGGCATAGGCAAGCAGCACTTCCCCCGCTTCAGTCGGCACCAACCCGCGCCCGGATTTCACGAACAGCTTGCGGCCAAGCTGCGCCTCCAGCCGCCGCAACTGTAGGCTGACCGCTGACTGCGTTCGCCCTACCCGGTCGGCCGCGCGGGAAAAACCACCCAGATGCTCGGCGGCGACCAGGGTGCGCAGAATGGCAAGGTCCAGCGTATCGTTCATTACTTTTCCAAAAATAATGTTTCACATACAATTTATCAATTTTTTTTAAGCATAGCGAGGGGGTAGAACAGGGGCGCACCCCCTTCCTGCTCAGGAGAACCGCTATGCCCCTCGTTCGTCTCGATCTGCCGCAAAGCCTGGCCGACCAAGCCCGCCCCATCGCCGATGCCGTTCATACCGCCTTGGTGTCGGCGATTGGCATTCCCGCCGACGACCGGTTTCAGGTGATCGCGCTGCACGCGCCGGAGCATCTGATCATCGACGCGCAGTACCTCGGCATTCCGCGCAGCGGCAGGGCGCTGATCGTGCAGATTTACCTGCGCAAGGGCCGGTCGGTGGAGCTTAAGAAGGCGCTCTACGCCGCCATCGCCGCCAATCTCACCGCGCTGGGTTTGCGGGCCGAAGACGTGCTGGTGTCGCTATCGGAAAACGATCTGCCCGATTGGTCTTTCGGTCTGGGGCTTGCCCAATATTGTTAAGCCCGTACACTGGCGCCCGCAGACCTGTTTCCGCCTTGGAGTTTTCCTATGACGACCGCCCCGAAAACTGTTCTCGTTACCGGCGCGACCGCTGGTTTCGGCACTGCCATTGCCCGCCGTTTCATCGACGAAGGGCACCGCGTGATTGCCACCGGCCGCCGGGAGGATCGGTTGGCCGCGTTGCAAGCGGAACTCGGGGCAGACAGGCTCTTGACGCTGACGGTGGATGCCCGCGACCGCAAAGCGGTGGAGGCGGCCTTCACCGCCCTCCCCGCCCCCTTTGCCGAGGTTGATGTGCTGGTCAATAACGCCGGTCTGGCCCTTGGCCTCGGCCCGGCTCCCGACGCCGATCTCGACGATTGGGAGGTGATGGTTGATACCAATGTGAAGGGCCTGCTCTACGCTACCCGCCTACTGCTGCCCGGCATGGTGGCACGCAATCGGGGGCATATCGTCATGCTCGGTTCGACCGCTGCCGAATGGCCCTATCCCGGTGGGCATGTCTATGGCGCAACAAAGGCCTTCGTGCATCAGTTCGCGCTGAACCTGCGCGCCGATCTCGTGGGCAGCAATGTCCGCGTGACGGATATTCAGCCGGGTCTCTGCGGCGGGACAGAGTTTTCCAACATCCGCTTTAAGGGCGACGACGCCAAGGCCGCCGCCATGTATGCGGGCACCCAGCCGCTAACCGCCGAGGATATTGCCGAAGCGGTCTATTGGGTTACCAACCTGCCCAAGCATGTGAACATCAATACGGTTCAGATGATGCCGACCTGCCAAGCCAATGGCCCGCTGGCAGTAAAGCGCGAGGGTTAGTCAAGGCCGATCAGGGCCTTGAATTCCGGCGTGAAATAGGCGCGCAGGGCGGCGTAGGGAATTTCGGCGACCATATTGGACCCGAAACTCCCCGCCTCGCCGTTTTTCAGGCGCAGGCCGAAACTGCGGGGACCGATGACCCACCAGCGCGGATCTTGGGTTTTGGCCCGAAGCTCCGCCTCGGTCATGGGCGGGTCATAGGGCGTTTTCGCCGCCGCCAGCGCCGCGCGGATCGCGTGATCCGCCTCCCGCACCGCAACTGGGCGCCAAGCGGTACCCGGACGGAAAACATCCGTTTCGGTCAGGCGGTGCCCACTGGCGAGATCAATCGTCTCGACCGCAACATCGTAAATCCAAACGCCGGGTTCCGGGTCGATCCCGAGAAAGCGATACTCGAGGCTGATGAGGCGGTTCGTTACGACCGTCGCCTGATAGTCCAGCGTGACGTTGTAAAATTTCGGCAGCCGCGCGCTAAAATCCTCGGCGGGGGGCGGCAGCGGCTTGAAGGTCGGCGACACCACCTCCGGCGTCAGACGAACGGTATAGTTCACCTTACTGTCGGTCGCATCGGGAAAGGGGTTCGGCGCAACCTGAAACGCCTGCCGCGCCAAAAGAACCCCGCCCGCGCCCAAGGGGGTAAGCGCGCGGGTGCGATAAAAGGCGGCTTGAGTCTCGAGGCGTTCGCGCAGGCAGGCCCCCGGATAGTCCTGCATCGCCGGGGTGGCCCATTCGGCGGCGCAGAGCGCCCGCAGGAAGGCCCAAAAGGCACGATAATCAGCCTCAAGCCGGGGGCGGGCCGCCTCCGGGGCGCGGGTTTGCACTGCCGTAAAACTTGCCGCAACGGTTGCTGCCTGGCGCGCCAGATCGGGCGCGGCGCAGATCAGCCGGTCCACTGCACCGCCCGCAGGCGTGCAGTCCGGGGCGGACGGGGGTGCCGCAAGGGCGGGCGTGCTGATCACCACAAGCAGGACGGACAATCGACTGACTAGCATCGTACCCCTCCAGGAAACCCGGTCGCGTCAGGATACGCCTATTTCACCCCGTCGATCAGCTTTTTGAACTCGGGTGTCAGAAACTCCGCCACAGCCGAATAAGGAACCGGTACTACATGGGCGCCCGCCGCATAGGGGCCGACTTCATAGATCCCGAAATAGACGCCGAAGCTCTTGGTCAGGGCCCAGCGCGCAGGGTCGGCAACGGCTTTCGTCTGCTCTGCGACGGTTAGCGGCTCATAGGGCCATTCCTCGGCCTTGGCCGCCGCGCGCAGCAGCGTATCGGTCTCCCGCGCTAGCACGGCCCGCCACGGGGTATTCGGGCGGAAAATGTCGGCCATCGTTAGCGGGCGCGCCGCCGTAAGATCGATGGTTTCAAAGGTAGAACCGTAGGTGCCGTGCGCACCGCCCTGATAAGTATAGGTAATCCGCTCCAGCGACAGCAGGCGGTCGCCGGTTACCGTGGCCTTAAAATCGCTGGTCGTCTCGAAACTCTCGGCGTCTGGCTCCGGCAGCTTATCCGCGGCGAGGGGCTTCAGCGCCGGGGCGAGAAACTGCGGGTAGCGGTAGCTTTCCACCCGGATTTTCGGCGCATGCTCGACAATATCCGCCGCCGCAACCGGCGCGCTGCGATAGACTTGGCGCCCCAGCAAAACACCGCCGGAGCCGGGCAATAGCGTGAGCGCACTGCCGGTATAAAACTCTGTCTGCCCCCGATAGGCGCTCTCGATACAATCCTTGGCATAGCCCGAAAAGCCCGATGGCGGCGCCCAACGCGCTTGGCAGGTTTTGCCGACATGGGCGATCCACGCGCGTTGATCGGCCCGCAGCAAGGCTTTCGCCTCCTCCGGCGCCCGGGCGAGGACGGCTTTATAAGCGTCCGCCAGCGCCTGATCAGCCTGCGCCAGATCGGGGGAGGCGCACACCGTCTTCTCGACTTCGGTGGTTGCCTTGGCGCAGTCGAAGCTGGGGGCGGCTTGGGCAAGCGCACTCATGGTAATTACACTAGACAGTAAGGCCAATCCACTCACAGCACTAAAAACTCTTGGCAGAAGAAAAGTATTCATTGGTTCTTTCTCCAATCAATCAATTCAATCGCGTCCGGCCGCATAAATTTTTTGAGTGACGATAGGGGTAAGGAGATCGAGCAGGGAGAAGGCCATTGCGGTTGCGTTTCGTAAGAGAAAACCAACTCTGTTTCCGTCAGGTGCCAACCATATTCAGAGAGAAGCACGCGATACCATTGCCGAGGTGACCAATTGGGGCGTCCCCCGCAACTTTCCGTGTCCTCCAACGGCATAGCCTCGACAGCAGTATTGACGACATAGTCGCGCCAGGAAGCCTCCGGCTTGAACAGAGTATCGAGAGTCAGCCTTCTCTCCCGCCGCAAGTCGATCGTATATGTGAATTCCCCATGGCTGCTGGGGGAGCTAAAGGGAGAGCTTCTGCCAAACTGCTCTCGTATTGATATGAATGTTGGCGTGGCTACGACAATTTCAAAATCGCTCCCTGACTCACCGGGAGTGTCTAAGCCCTGATCGCGCACATCATCCTTCGGAAGTGCTGCCGCCAAACGGGAGGATAGAAAAGTTGGTGCGTAAAGGGTCATTACGCCCAGACAGAGATTTGGTCCCAAGCAGATTTGGCTATCTGGATCTCGATTATACTCATCGCTGTCCCGCGCCGTCATTTTTTGACGACGGAGTAAAATTTTCCCGTCGGGGAGCGCGATAATCGCTTTTTGGTAAAAATACTCGGCCTGCTCAGAATATTTCTGTATCAGACATTCAAAATTATAACCTTCGGTGCCAGCCTGCGGATAAACGCGGTTCAAGCACATGATCTGAACGGCTTTCAACCAATCCCGCTGACTATCGCGTAAAATCTTCTGGCCGCTCGGCGGAAGTTTATGCAGAGCCGCGCTGTACGCCGTGTTTAGCTCTCGATCTGCAGCCGCAAGCGCTGGCCTCGCGCAGATCGTCTTTTCAAGCAAGCTGCTGGCCTTTGCACAATCGAAGCTGGGGCCATCAGCCGCCCAAGCCTGTACGGCAAAGGCTGTGAAACCAATCATGAAGAGAAAGCGGATCATTCAGGGAGCCGGGTCAGGTTTAATGTGGGTGTAGCATCCCACATCACAACCTCCTTAGATAGGCTCTCCTGCCGATAGCGAACCGGGTTTCGGGTCCGTGTTGAGGATATCGAAAACGCAGAAAATAACTATTCCCACAACGCCTTATTCTTCGAACAGCATAGCCCGCGCCGCCTGCCACTGCGCTTCCCGCGCGGCGATCAGTAGGCCCGGATCGGCGCTCGCTGGACCGTAGGCTTTGCCGGTCAGCGGGCTGGCGGCATAGCCCCCGGCTTCTTCGACCAGTAGCACCCCGGCGGCATGGTCCCACGGAAGGGTGCGGTAGAAGAGCGCGAGATGGGCCTCGCCGCGCAACAGCCGCACATAATCCTTGGCTGCCGAGTAGCGCGGGGCGTTGGAGGCGAACTCGGTCGCACGACCGGTCAGGCGCTGACGATGGTCGGGCGGGAAGAAGCGCACCGACAGGGCAGCGTGCTGGTCGGTAACAGCAAGCGGCGGCGCGGCAATGGCAACGGGGGCGCCGTTGATCTGCGTCCCATGCCCTTTGACCGCCGATGCCATCAGATCGGCCAGCGGATCAAAAATCCAACCCCCAACCGTTTCACCCCGATGCACCAGGGCGACGATGGCGCCGAAATTCTCGTTCCCGCGCGCGAAATTGGCGGTGCCGTCGAGCGGATCGATCACCCAGACCCACGCGTCGCTCGCCAGCCGGTCACGCACGGCGGGGTCGGCGGCGACCGCCTCTTCCCCCACGGTGGTGGAACCGGGGAGCAAGGCTTCCAGCGCCGGGGTGAGCGCGGCTTCCATCGCCAGATCGGCGGCGGTTACGAGATCGTTCGGGGCTTTCTCGCGAATATCCCCTGCTGCGAGATTACGGAAGCGCGGCAAGAGTTCCCGCAGCGCCATCTCGGCCAACAAAGTCCCAACGGGGGCGCGCAGGTCGACGGCCAGGGTCATTGCTCGATCTCCGCGTCGGGGAACTGCCGCTGATAGCGCGCAAGTTCGGCGGGATCGAGACCGACGGTCAGATGCGCCTGCCCTTCCTCGTCATCCTCGCGCGTCAGCACCTCGCCGTGGGCATAAAGCCAGGCAAGATGCCGCCCATCCGCCGGGCCGATGGTGACGGCGATCACCTGCTGACGGTTGCGCAACGCCTCGTCGAGATAGGTCAGCAGCGCCTCGATCCCCTGCCCGGTCAGGGCCGAAACCGGCAGCGCCGTGCCGGTGACCCGCCGGGTCTGATCGGCCAAGCCTTCCGCGTCGAGCTGATCGATCTTATTCAGCACTTCCGGCAGCCCGGCATCGACCTTGGCATCCAGACCGAGCGACCGCAGCACCGCCTCGACATCGGCTTTCTGGGCCTGGGTGTCGGCGTGCGAGGCATCGCGGACGTGCAGGATAATATCGGCTTCCAGCACCTCTTCCAGCGTCGCCCGAAAGGCCGCGACAAGCTGGGTCGGTAGGGCAGAGATGAAACCGACCGTATCCGACAAGATCACCCGCCGCCCGGACGGCAGCGACAGGCCGCGCATCGTGGGATCGAGCGTGGCGAAGAGCATATCTTCGGCCAGCACCTCGGCCTTGGTCAGCCGGTTGAACAGGGTCGATTTCCCCGCATTGGTATAGCCGACCAGGGCGATGACCGGATGCGGAACCTTCTTGCGCGCCCCGCGATGCAGCTCGCGCGTCCGCTTCACTTCCTCAAGCTCGCGCTTCAGCTTGGCGATGCGGTCGCCGATCAAACGGCGGTCGATTTCGAGCTGGCTTTCCCCCGGCCCGCCGAGGAAGCCGAAGCCGCCGCGCTGCCGCTCTAGATGGGTCCAGGACCGCACGAGGCGCGAACGCTGATAAGTCAAGGCCGCGAGTTCGACCTGCAAGCGCCCTTCATGGGTGCGGGCGCGGGCACCAAAGATTTCAAGGATCAGGCCGGTGCGGTCGATGACCTTCACCTGCCATTCGCGTTCCAGATTGCGTTGCTGAACCGGCGAGAGATGGCCATCGACAATAACGACCCCGGCCTTGACGGCGTTGATCGCCGCGCCCAACCGTTCCAACACACCGGTACCAAACAGCGTTGCCGGGCGCACGGCCTTTAGGCGAACCGCCTCGGCCTGCTGAACGTCAAGGCCGATGGCTTCGGCAAGGCCAACCGCTTCCTGCACGCGCCCGTCAATCGACCGGCTATCCGGCCCTTCGGTTTTCCCGAGATCGGGATGCACCACAAAGGCGCGCGTCGCTTCTTTTTCACCGTCCTCGGCCTCTCCGAAAGGAAGGGCCGAGGCGCTGTCAAACTCGTCAGCGGTTTGGTCCGCCGTCGTCTCTTCTTTAGAGTTCACCCGCGTCTTTCGCTCCGTCGAACAACTGAACCGGCGCGGCGGGCATGATCGTCGAAATCGCATGCTTGTAGACAAGCTGCGAATGCGCATCGCGCCGCAACAACACCGAGAAATTATCGAACCAAGTCACGATGCCCTGTAGCTTCACGCCGTTCACTAGGAACACGGTCACCGGAATTTTTTGTTTGCGAATAGTGTTCAGGAAAACATCCTGGACGTTTTGGGATTTTTCGGTGCTCATTGCGGCAGTCCTTCTTGCTTTTGGGCCATTGCCAATTAAACCAACGCTTTATCGGTCAGTGCGGACCGATATCGTTACACACACGCACCTATATGTAGGACAATCCGGCGCCCCCGGCTAGGGGTGCAGTGCGGGATGCCCGTTAGATTTTGCGGTCGGTGCCGTTGACCCCGAGCGATTTCAGCTTCCGGTGCAGGGCCGACCGTTCCATCCCGACGAAGGACGCCGTGCGGCTGATGTTACCGCCAAAGCGGTTGACCTGCGCCAGCAGATAATCCCGCTCGAATACTTCTCGCGCCTCGCGCAGCGGCAGCGACATAATCTCGCCACCCTTGTCCCAGGCTAGCACCGCCGGGGCTTTTGCACTGATTTCCGGTGGCAGCATATCGGCGCGGATCGGCGCGCGCGGATCGCCGGGGGCCATGATCAGAAGCCGTTCGACGGTATTGCGCAACTCGCGGATATTGCCCGGCCAATCGTAGGCTTGCAGCGAAGCCAGCGCATCCTCGCCGATCTCGCGCGGCGGGAGGCCGTTGATTTCCGTCGCCCGGCGAACGAAATAGCGCACGAGATCGGGGATATCGTCGGCCCGCTCCCGCAGGCTGGGAATCCGGATCGGCACGACGTTGAGGCGGTAATAGAGATCCTCGCGGAACCGCCCTTCCGCCATTTCGGTCGCAAGATCGCGGTTGCTGGAGGCAATGACGCGCACATCAACCTCTACCCGCGACCGACCGCCAACGCGCTCGAACGTCTGCTCCTGCAAAGCGCGAACGATTTTGCCCTGGGTGGCCAAGGGCATATCCGCCACCTCGTCGAGTAGCAAAGTGCCGCCGTGGGCCTGCTCGAACAGGCCAACGCGCCGACCGCCCTCGCCCTCGTCCGACCCGAAAAGCTCAAGCTCGATCCGGTCGGGGTGCATGATGGCGCAATTGACGCCGACGAAGGGGCCGGACGCCCGGCGCGACTGCGCGTGCAGCGCCCGCGCCACCACTTCTTTCCCCGTCCCCGGCGCCCCGGTAATCAGCACGCGGCTATTGGTTGGTGCCACTTTTTCGATGGCCTGACGGACCGCCGTGATCCCCTGGGAGGTGCCGGTCAGATCGAATTCGACGCTGGTGCGCGACTTGAGGTCCGCGACTTCGCGCCGCAGCTTCGCCGCCTCAATCGCCCGGTCGATAACATGCAGCAGGTGATCGGACTTAAAGGGCTTTTCGACGAAATCATACGCCCCCTGCTTGATCGCGCCGACCGCCGTTTCAATCGTACCGTGGCCGCTCATCATCACCACAGGCATCCCCGGATGATCGGCTTGCACCTTCTCCAGAATTTGCAGCCCGTCGAGCGCGCTCCCCTGCAACCAGATATCCAGCAGCATCAGGTGCGGCTGACGGGTGCGCACCGCCTCCAACGCCTGATCGCTCGATCCGGCGGTTCGCACGCTGTAGCCTTCGTCTTTCAGGATGTCGGCGAGCAGATTGCGGATATCCGCCTCGTCGTCGACAACTAGAATTTCATGCGCCATAGGTTCCTTCCGCTGTCCCGTCGCGCGTTTCGTCGCGGGCGGTCCCGAGAGTTTCGCCTTTTCGTGGCAAGATAAGGGCAACCTCTGCCCCCCGCGCGCCCGGTCGCTCAGGTTCACCGGGCGCGAGCGGTGCATCCGTCAAACGAATCTCCCCCGCATGGTCTTCCATAATCTTGGCAACAATGGCAAGCCCCAAGCCGGTTCCTTTCGCCCGCGTCGTCACATAGGGTTCGGTCAAACGATCGCGCTGGTCAACCGGCAAGCCGCGCCCATTATCGGTGACGGTCAGGCGCGTGCCGCGCCCATCCTGCCCCAAGGCCACACGCACCTGCCCGGTCGGCAGCCCCTCACCTTCGCGTCCATCGATGGCATCGATGGCATTCTGAACGAGATTGATCAGCGCCTGACGAATCTGCCGCCCATCGCAGCGCACGGTCTCCGCCACTTCAGGCAAGCTGAGATCGAAGGTGATATCAGGCCGGGCCGAGCGTTGCAGCAGCATCACTTCCCGCAAAATCTGCGGCAAGTCTTCCGGCTTCATCACGGGCTGCGGCATGCGCGCGAAGGCGGAGAACTCATCGACCATCCGCCCAATGTCGCCCACTTGGCGGACAATGGTATCGGTGCAGAGAGTAAACGTCTCAGGGTCGCTCGATATCTCTTTGAGATATTTACGTTTCAAGCGTTCCGCAGAAAGCTGGATCGGCGTCAGCGGATTCTTAATCTCGTGGGCGATGCGCCGCGCCACATCGGCCCAAGCCGCCGTGCGCTGCGCCACTAGCAGTTCAGTAATATCATCGAAGGTAACGACATAGCCCTGCGTTTCGCCCTGCTCCAACAGTTCAGCAGTCACCCGAACCAAAAGGGTTTGCGTGCGTCCATCGCGGTTCAGCTTGACCTGACCATCAGCCCGCCGGTCGGGCCGTTCGCGGGCCGCTTCGAACAAGGGCTGCATTTCCGGGACGATGGCGGCCAGGGGCTTCCCCACCAGCGGTGTCAGATCAAGGCCGAGCAGGCTGCCCGCCGAGCGGTTGCCCATCGTTAGCCCCCCGTCCGGGTCGAGGCCCAAGACCCCCGCCGATACGCCGCCCAGCACCGCTTCGATAAAGCGGCGGCGCTCGTCCAATTGGCTATTGGTGGCGAGAAGGGCGTGGCGCTGATGATCAACCTCGCGGCTCATGCGATTGAAGGCACGGGCGAGGGAGCCAAGCTCGTCATCCCCCGGTAGATCGGGAACACGGGCGGAGAAATCCCCGGCGCGGATACGTTCCGCCGCTGCAATAATGACGGAAATTGGCCGAACGAGATTGGTGGCGACGACCAGTCCCAGCGCAGAGGAGAGCACCAGCAAGACCAGCGCCAATACCAGATAGACGAGGCCAAAGGTCGTTTGAAGCTGCGAGCGTTCTTTCTCTAAATTCTCATAAGCGTCAACGGCATTGGCCGTTTCTTGCACGTAGGAAATAACGCGCGGATCGACCGCCCGCCCGACATAGAGATAGCCGCCAATGCTTTCCAAGCGGATGAGCGCACGAACCCGATCATCATCGGAATTGGTCATGATCGCGACTTCGCCGCGCTGGGCTTGCTCCAGCGCCCAGGCTGGAACTGGCTCGAATTCTAGCCGAAAGGTCAGGCCTGCCCGGGCCAATACCTGCCCGTCGCGCCCGAAGACCACCGCTTCCGACAGGTTGCGTAAGGCGGCCTGCGTTCCTACAAGATCACGGAACCAGACCGGATCGGCAAAGAGCCGGGGCGACTCCCGGTCAAGATCAACGGCCATCGACAGAATATCGCCTTTGATCGCCAGATTATGTTCTTGAAGATAGGCCGCCGCGATGGCTTTCGAGCCATCCAGCGCGCTGCGCACCCGTTCTGAAAACCAGCCGTTGACCGATAGGTTGAGAAAGACAACGGAGAAAACGGCCACCAGAATGGTCGGCGGAATGGTCACAGCGCCGAACAGCAACACAAGGCGAATATGCAGCCGCGACCCGGCAAGACCCCGCCGCCGCTCTGTCCAGAGTTCAACAAGACGCGACACGACAACGACCGCCAAGGCCAGCAGCAGCACAAGATCGACAATCAGCAACCAGGTGACCCAGCCCCGATCCACCGACACAAACGGCCCTGCCCCGGTCATCGCCGCATAGGTGGCGATACCCGACAGGGTCAGCAACACCATAAGGGTCAGGATTAGCCGCCGCCCGAGGCCCCGGGCATCGGCGCGACGTTCCAGCCACGCGCCGAGTTTTCGGGCGGCGGCGGGTTGCGTCATCGAAATGTCAGGCTTTGCACCCTCGGTGGCGCGCGCGCCCCGCTCGGATTCGGTCACCGATGCTCCCTCGTCAGGTTCCGGGCAGCGTTGCCACTGCCCGGTCTTTGGGCAGCTATCTTATCCCGCGCATCACCTGAATGTCCAACTCGCGGATTTTCTTGCGCAACGTATTGCGGTTGAGGCCCAGAAGCTCCGCCGCTTTAATCTGATTACCGCGCGTCGCCGCTAGGGTCAGCAGCAACAGCGGGCGTTCGACTTCGCGCAAAACCCGATCATAGAGCCCTGCCGCCGGAAGCTGATCCTTATGGGCGGCGAAATAATCCTTAAGGTGCCGTTCGACGGCGCCGCTGAGATTTTCGCTTTCGGGCGGGCGGTCCGGCGTCGGGTCCGGGGCGCTATCGGCCAGTTCCTGCTCGATGACGTCGGCGCCGATCACTTCCTGACTATAGAGCGCCGCAAAGCGCCGCATCATATTCTCAAGCTCGCGAACATTCCCCGGCCAGCGGTGCGCGCGCAGCCGGTCAAGCGCCCCTTGGCTCAAGGATTTCTGCGGCAGCCCTTCGTTGGCAGCGATCTTCAGGAAATGGCGAGCAAGGGCCGGGACGTCCTCGCTGCGCTCGCGGAGCGGCGGCAGGCGGATCGGCACGACATTCAGCCGGTAGAAGAGATCCTCGCGGAACTGGCCAAGCCGGATGAGCTGGCGCAAATCGCGGTGGGTCGCGGCGACGATGCGCACATCGGCCTTGATCGCCGTGCGACCGCCGACCGTGGTATATTCGCCTTCCTGCAAGACGCGCAGCAGGCGGGTTTGCGCTTCAAGCGGCATATCGCCGATTTCATCGAGGAACAGCGTGCCGCCTTGGGCCTGTTCGAACCGACCGACCGACCGGCTGTGGGCGCCGGTAAAAGCCCCTTTTTCGTGCCCGAACAGGTCGGATTCGATCAGCTCGCGCGGGATCGCTGCCATATTGACGGCAACGAACGGCCCGCCCCGGCGTTTGCCGTAATCGTGCAGGGCTCGGGCGACCAGCTCTTTCCCCGTCCCGCTTTCCCCCGTGATCATCACCGTTAGATCGGTGCCCATCAGGCGGGCGAGAACCCGGTAAATTTCCTGCATCGCGGGGGAACGGCCAATCAGCGGCAGTTGCTCTTCCCCTTCCGCCACATCGGGCGCCGTCGGGTAGCTTTCGCCCTGAACGGTCAGCGCCCGCTGCACGACGCGCATGAACTCGTTGAGATCAAAGGGTTTCGGCAAATAGTCGAAGGCCCCGACCTCCGTCGCCTTTACCGCCGTCATTAGCGTGTTCTGGGCGCTCATGACGATCACCCGGAGGTTCGGGCGGGCGCGCCGAATGCGCGGCACCAGATCAAGCCCGTTCGCATCCGGCATGATCACATCGGTGATCACCAGATCGCCCTCGCCCGCTTCCACCCACGACCACAGCGTCGAGGCCGTCGCCGTCGTGCGGACTTCATGCCCCAGCCGGGTTAAGGCCTGGGTCAGTACCGTGCGGATAGCGCGATCATCGTCTGCGACCAGAATGGTGCTGCCTGTCATACCATGCCCCTCATCATTTCCCCCACGCACCGCGCTCATCGCGTCGGCACCATTGGCAGATACACGCGGAAGCTCGTCCGTTTCGGCTGGCTATCGACCTCGACCACGCCGCCATGATCGCCAATGATCTTCGCCACCAATGCAAGTCCCAGGCCGGAACCATTTGTCTTCGTCGTGACAAAGGCATCGAAGAGATGGGGCTGGAGATCGTCGGGGATTCCTTCGCCATTATCCTGCACGGTCACGACCAGCGGCAAATGCACCCGCGTCTTGGCCCCCGGCACCTCCAAGCGCACGCCGTGCTGGTAGGCCGTCTTCAGGGTGATTTCACCCCCGGGGTGCGGCATCGCCTCTGCGGCGTTTTTCACGAGGTTTAGGAAGACTTGGACCAATAAATCGCGGTTGCCGTAGACGGGTGGCAGCGACGGATCGTAAAGCTCGATAAAGCGGTGATCGCGGGCAAAGCCCGACTGCGCCAGCTTGCGCACGTGATCCAAGACCTGATGAATATTCACCGGCTCGCGCTGAAGGGCGCGACTGTCGGAGAAAACCTCCATCCGATTGACCAGGGCTTTGATGCGGTCCACCTCGTCGACAATCAGGCGGGTCAGCATCTGATCGTCCGGCGAGGCCGAGGTTTCCAGCAATTGCGCCGCGCCGCGAATACCGCTCAGCGGGTTTTTCACCTCATGGGCCAGCATTGCCGCCATCGCGGTCACCGAGCGGGCCGCACCACGGCTGGACATTTGCTGATCGATTTTCGAAGCGATGGAATGCTCGCGCAAGGCAATCAACAGCGTGCCGGGCCGCTCAATGACCGGCGTAACATCGACCGTTACGCGCTTCGCGGCAAGGCGCGGCCCTTCCAGCAGAACCCCATGTTCGACCAGACTACGGCCCTTATTACGGCAGAGCTCGACCAGCGCCGTCAGCGGGCTATCCCCGGCCAGATACTCGCTGAGATGCCCGCCAACCGCTTGGGCGGAGGAAACCCCAAGAAACTGTTCCGCTGCAATATTCAACAGTCGTATACAATTATCCTCGTCCAGCGCGATCATCACATAGGGTAAGGCATTGATAAGAATATGTTCTTCAATAGGATGCGGTTTCGTTACCCGCCCCTGGCGCGGCCCCTTGGAAAGCCCGGTCATGCCGCAATCCCCTGGGTCGTCATAGCCGCATCAATCAGGGTGGTAATCGCCGCCCGCACCGGCGCGGCTTCTGTCGCTCGGTTAACCACGGTTCGGAAAGCCGTCACGGCAGGCGATCCAGCAGGCAGCAGCGCTTCGGCATACCAAGCCAGATGCTTACGGGCGATCCGCAGGCCCATCTCAGTTCCATAGTGCGCGATTAGGGCATCGAGATGCTCTTCGATCACCGCTGCTTTCTCAGCGAGATCGGGATCAGGGCGAACCTCGCCGCGTGCCAGATAGGCGGCGGCCTGCCCGGCGAACCAAGGGCGCCCACAGCAGCCCCGCCCGATCATCACCCCGGCCGCCCCAGACTGGTCGAGGGCCTGGCGAATATCGCTCAGCGACTGGATATCGCCATTGACGATCACAGGAACGGAAACCGCCGAAACCGTCGCACGAACCTGCGCCCAATCGGCGTGCCCAGTATAGAATTGCATGCGCGTGCGCCCGTGGACGGTGATCAGCTTGACCCCCGCCGCCTCCGCCTTAGAGGCCAGGGAGGGGGCGTTCAGCGCGTCCCAATCCCAGCCCAAGCGCATTTTCAATGTCACCGGAATCGAAACGGCGTTGACCACCGCTTCGATGATCGCCAGGGCCGTCGTTTCGTCGCGCATCAAGGCCGACCCCGCCTGGCCGTTGACGACCTTTTTGACCGGGCAGCCCATGTTGATATCGATGATCGCCGCGCCCAGACCCTCGTTAACGCGCGCGGCTTCGGCCATGATCTTAGGATCGCAGCCCGCCAATTGCACGGCGGCGGGCTGCTCGTCCATCTCGGTTTGCGCCATCGCTAGCGTCGTCTTATGGCCGCGTGCCAGGGACTCCGATGCGATCATCTCCGAAACAACCAACCCGGCGCCATAGCGTTTTGCCAGCCGCCGGAAGGGTAAATCGCTGACCCCCGACATGGGGGCCAGCAGAACAGGTGCATCAACTGCTATAGAACCAATCATTAAGCCCATTTTTTGGGCATTCCTTCTGCTGATGATTAGCAATTAGGCATCGGCTCACGCTAACCTTCCCGCCGTCGTCCGACAAGCGCCGTCTTGTCAAACGCCTGTGCAAACCTGAGGGTAGAGTCTGTCGGGGGGAGAAAAACGAATGACAGAAAGTCGCATCGTCGAAACACTGGTGACGCAGGCCTATGGCGCCTTTGCCTTGCTGGCGGGCATGGAGTTGGATGTCTTCACGCCCCTCGCCCACGGACCGCTAACGGCAGCGGAGATCGCCGATCAACTCGCGCGGGATGGCACCCCCGCCGACGCCAACCGACTGCATCGCCTGTGCCGCGCCTTGGCGGGCTATGGCCTGCTGCAGACCGAGGGTGGCGGACGCTTCGCCTTGACCGAGGAAGCGGCCCGAACCTTGGTAAAAGGCGTTCCCGGCTATCGTGGCACCGCCGCATCAGCCTATGCCGAAGGCTGGCGCGCGTGCCTTGAGACTTCGGCCTCGATCCGCAACCATGCCCCCGCCGCGCATCTCGATTTCGCCGACGGTAGCCCAGAACGAACGCAGGCGGTCTTGCGGGGGCTGGCGCCCCAGGCGATAGCGGGCGGTAAAGCCTTGCTCAAGTATCTCGATTTTTCCGGCATTCACCGGATGATCGACATCGCAGGTGGCTCCGGCGCCTTGACCATCACCGTCCGTACCGCCCATCCGCAGATCGCGGCGACCATTGTCGAACTGCCGGAAGTCGCACCGCAAACTCGCCTGCTGCTCGACGAACACCCTGGCGGCGAGGCCGTTACCGTCATCGGCGGCGATGCAGTGGCGGGTCCGCTGCCAGGCGGCTTCGATCTGGCGGTGATGCGCTGTTTTCTGCAACTCTTCGGCCCGCCCCAGATTAAGGCCGCGCTGGCAACGGCCCATAAGGCCCTCGCTCCCAACGGTCAGCTCGCCATCATCGGCTATTGCCTGACCGACGATGAACGCGGCCCGGCCTTAGCGCTCGGGGCCGACCTCCTGTTCCTCAATTATTACGAGGCCGGGGCCGCTTACCGCTTGGGGGAATATCGCGGGTGGCTAAAGGACGCCGGGTTCAGCGACCCGCGCTTAACGCTGCTCGGCGGCGGGATGAGTTTGCTTATCGCGAAGCGGCTGTAACGGCGATCAGCGCCGCGCCGACGCGCCGATCTTCCGCCAACAGCACATTATAGGTTCGGCAAGCGGCGCCGGTATCCATCGGCTCCAACACAACGCCCCGGTCCCGCACCGCTTTGCGCAAAGCGGGCGGGACGAGGCCGATCTCGGTACCGCAGCCGAGCAAAAGCACGTCGATATCCCCCGTCAGCACCGGCGCGAGGCTGTCCAGCGTCAGATCGGCGAGGGAGTTTACCGCCCACGCCTGGGTCTGCGTCGGACGGACCAGAACCGACGACGGCCAGACCGTGCCGGTAATGGTAAAGCCGCTGGCGCCATAGCGTTCGATGCGCTGGCGGTTGCCGGGAATGAGCGGGGTGATATCGACCATGATTAGCCTGCCGGGGTTTCGGCCGTCTTATCGCCCTCGACCGGCGCCGTGCCGCGCCGCAGGCGATTTTCGCCCAGGAACAGCAAGATCGGCGCGGCAATGAAGATCGAGGAGGAGGTGGCGATGAAAATGCCGAACAGCATGACCAGCGAAAACTCCCGCAGGGCCTCGCCACCGAAAATGATCAGCGGCATTGCCGACAGGAAACTGGCCATTGAGGTGCCAATCGTCCGGTTCAGCGTTTCGTTGATGGAGAGATCGATCAACTCGCGCAGCGGCATCGCTTTGTATTTACGCAGATTTTCGCGCACCCGGTCGTAAACCACCACCTTGTCGTTGATGGAATAGCCCATGATGGCCAGGATGGCCGCGATACTGGACAGGTTGAATTCCAGATTGAACAGCACATAGAAGCCGACCGTCTTCGTCACGTCGAGAACCAGCGTGACCACGGCACCAATGCCGAACTGCCATTCGAAGCGGAACCAGATATAGGCCAGCATGGCAAACAGCGACAGACCAAGGGCGATCATCCCATTGGTGAACAACTCGCCCGACACGGCAGCGCCCACCGCTTCGACCCGCTGAAAGGTCACCCCCGGATAGGCTTCCGTCAGCTTCTGGCGCACGGCATTGACCGCGCGCTGCTGGGCTTCCTCGTCCCCGGGCTGGCGCTCGATGGCCAGCGAGACATCGACCGGCGAGCCGATTTCCTGCAAGCCGATGTGCCCCAGGTTCAACGGGTCTAGAACCCCCCGGATCGCACCAAAGTCGGCCGGCTGGGTGAATTTGGCTTCCACGGCAATACCGCCGCGAAAATCCACCCCCAGGTTTACCCCCGGCGCGAAATAAAGAATGACCGATAGGACGGACAGGATGGCGGAGACCACCAACCCGGCAATACGGCCGCGCATGAACTGGATGCGGGTGCCGTCGGGAACCAGACGAACGTAATACATGGACTTCCCTCCGGCCTTACAGCGGCAGCTTCGACGGGCGGTTGCGCGCGAACCATAGGCCCATCATGTAGCGCACCATGACGGTGGCAGTGAACATGGAGGTGAGAATCCCCAAGGTCGTGGTAACGGCAAAGCCTTTGATCGGCCCCGATCCCAGCCCGTAGAGAATCAGCATCTTCAGCATCGTCGTTAGGTTCGCATCGACGATGGTGGCAAAGGCGCGCTTGAACCCGGAGTCGATCGATGCGATGGCGCTGCGCCCCAACTTGGTTTCTTCGCGGATACGCTCGTTAATCAGAATATTGGCATCAACCGCGAGACCGACTGCGATCAGCATCCCGGCGATCCCCGGCAGCGTCAACGTCGCCTGCAACAGCGACAGGGCGGCAATCGTCATGATCAGGTTGAAGATCAGCGCCACCACGGCGAAGAAGCCGAAGGTGCCGTAGGAGACGATCATATAGGCCATGATCATCACCAGTCCGCCCAAGACCGAGTACAGCCCGGCCTTGATTGCATCCGCCCCAAGATCGGGACCGACGGTGCGTTCTTCGATAATCTTCAAGGGCGCGGGCAGAGCGCCCGCCCGGAGCAGTACCGATAGGTCGCTGGCCGACTGCGTGGTGAAATTGCCGGAGATGATGCCGCGCCCGCCCGTAATCGGCTCGCGGATCACCGGGGCGGAAATCACCTTATTGTCGAGAACGATAGCGAAAGGCTTGCCGACATTTTCTGTCGTCGCATCGGCAAAGCGCCGCGCCCCGACCGAATCGAAGCGGAAGCTGACGACCGGCTGGCCTTCCTGGAAGCTCGGCTGCGCATCGACCAGATTTTCGCCGCTGACCATCACGCGCTTATTGACCACATAGGCGGGCGCCTGCTCGCCACGTTCGGAGGGCAGAATTTCCGACCCGACCGGCGGGCGACCCGTCGGGCTGGCGTCGGTATTGACCATGCGGAAGGATAGTTTCGCGGTGGTGCCGATCAGGGCCTTGATGCGGTCAGGTTCGCGCACGCCGGGCAGTTGGACCAGAATTCGGTCGGTCCCCTGCTGCTGAATGCGCGGCTCCTTCGTGCCGGTTTCATCGACGCGGCGGCGAATGATTTCGATGGACTGCTGCAAGGCCGCATTGCGCTTGGCGATAATCGCCGCAGGCTTCAGCGTCAGGGTCATCACGCCATCGGCGCCGACGACGGCATTCAGGTCCGGGTCAGCGTTCTCGATGGCCCGGCGCGCCTTATCGGGATCGGTCCCATCATTCAACTTCAGCGTAATCTGGGCGCCGTCCTGGGCGAGCCCGCTGAAGGCGATATTTTCCTTGCGCAGATCGCCGCGGATCGCATCGACCATATTGGCCATACGGTCGCGTTCGACCGCCGCCAGATCGACTTGCAGCAAAAGATGCGAGCCGCCCTGCAAGTCCAGCCCCAGGCTGACCTGACGGGCAGGCAGGAAACTCGGCAGGGTCTTCAGCGTCGCTTCGGAAACAAGGTTGGGGGCGGCGATCAGGATCGACAGAATCGATAAAATCCAAATCGCCCACACCTTCCAGCGGGCAAAATACATGGGACGGATCCCTTAAAAACAAGTGTAGAGGGGCAGGAACTTGGCCCTGCCCCAGCGCAGACCTTTAGGCCTTGGCGTCTTCCTTATCGGCTTTCGCCGGATCGGTCTTGGCCAACACATCGCTGACCGCACCGCGCAGCACGCGGATTTTCACGCCTTCGGCGATTTCCACCTGAAGTTCGCCGTCGCCTTCAGCCTTGGTCACCGTGCCGATGATGCCGCCGGTGGTGACGATGCGGTCGCCGCGTCGAACATTGCCCAGCATTTCACGATGGGCCTTCGCCTTCTTCTGCTGCGGACGGATCAGCAGAAAATAGAAGACGATGAAGATCAGAATCAGCGGGCCGAACTGGATCAGAATGGCGTTGATACCGCCCGGCGCAGCGGCAGCGGCGTCTTGGGCAAAAGCGGGGGAGATAAACATAGCGGCTCCATGAGATGGATGGGTCTAGCCCCAAAAAAGGGGCGGAATTCCTGGCGGCGGACTATAACGCCGCCGCCACGAAAGGCAATGCGGGCGCGTCTTAACGCAGTTTGTTCGAGAAAAGACTAGCCCTCGGTATGCGTCAGCCGCGACGGCAAGCTGGCGGTCGGGCGACCGAGAAACTGTTCAGGATCAACGGCCTGGGTGCCTTTTCGGATCTCGAAATGCAGTTGCGGCGACGAGACATTCCCGGTCTGGCCGACGCGGGCGATCACCTGGCCCCGGCGCACCGTGTCGCCTCGATTGACTAATAGCACTTCGTTATGGGCGTAAGCCGTCATATAGCCGTCGGCATGGCGGATCAGCAGCAGATTGCCGAAACCGCGGATTTCATCCCCGGCATAGGCCACGACGCCGTTTTCCGCGGCCCGCACCGGTGATCCCTTGGGCGCGGCGATATTCAGACCGTCGTTATGCAACCCTTTTTCCTGCGGCCCGAACGTCGCGATCACACGGCCCGTTACCGGCCATTGGAAGCTACGGCCCCCGCGCGGCGGTGGTGATGGCAGGGCGGCAACAACCTCGTCGCGGCTAGGCTTCTTCACCGGGGCATCGGGCGCGGGAACGGGTGTCGCCGGCTCGCCGGCGTCATCCTCGGCGGCTTTATGCGGTTCGGCCTTCGGCGGCTCGACCGGCTTCGGCGGTTCAGCCGGTTTGACCGGCTCAGCCTTGGGAGGCGTCGGGATCGGTTTCGGCGTTTCCACGACCTTCGGCGGTTCCACCGGCTTGATCGGTTCAGCCGGTTTCGGCGGTTCGGCCTTCACTGGACCTGCGGTCGCGGCGGCGGGCTTTGCGGGCGGCGGCACAACGGCCGGGGCCGGTTCCGCCGGGGTAACGGGCGGCGGCGCGGGCTGGGTAACCACTTGCTTCGGCGGCGGCGGCAAGGCGGCAACCTTAACCTCGCCCGCGCGGTTCACCACCGTCACCGGGCGCGATACCGGCACGGGCGGGGCCGGTTCGGCGCTGGCTTCGGCCACCGTTCCCGGCAGACGGAGAATCTGACCGACTTTGACCGTATAGGGTTCGCGCAGATCATTCGCCCGCGCCAACGAGGCGCTATCGACGTTATAGCGCCGCGCGATGCCCTGGACCGTATCGCCTGCCGCAACCGTATGGGTCTGCTCCGTCGGCACCGACAGCCGCTGGCCGATCAGCAGTTGATAGGGCGGTTGCAGATCATTGACGTCAATCAGCGTCTTGACCGGCACTTTGAACTCGCGCGCCAAGGCATAGACCGTATCGCCGCGCTGAACGACATAGCTGGCGCGGATACCCGTGCTCTGCGTCCCCTGCCGCCCCAAGGATGGCGGCGGCGGGCCGCCTGCCCATTGCGGCGTATCAAAACCTTTATCGCCGCAGCCGGTCAGTGCGGCGGCCAGCAGGCCAAGCCGGAGGAGCAAGCGAGGTGCCGAGGCCATCTGTGCCTAACTCCGGCGGGGCGCGGTTAGGCGCGAAAGGGCTTCGGCGACTGACTGCGGGCGCGACGGCTCCAGCATATCGCTAATCAGCGGCACGAAACGCACGGCCCCCAAATCCTGCACTTCGACCTCGCTCTGGTGGCGGGTGACGAGCAACAGGCGCTGATCAATCGGGCTGCGCGCCACCGGCACCACCATCATGCCGCCGACCGCCAACTGGTCAAGCAAGGGGCGCGGCACCTCGTGTTCCGCCGCCGCCGTAACGATGATCCGGTCGAACGGCGCCTGCTCGGGCCAACCTACCCCGCCATCGCCGTGCTTCGCTGTCACATTGCTGATGCGCAGGTGGGCCAGCCGTTCTTCAGCTTCCTTCAGCAGCGGCTTATGGCGTTCGATGGTGTAAACCCGGCGACAGAGCTGCGCCAGGATCGCCGTTTGATAGCCGGAGCCCGTGCCGATCTCGAGTACCTTGTGCCGGTCCGACAGGCGCAGCACTTCGGTCATGATCCCCACGACCTGCGGCTGGCTGATCGTCTGGCCATGCCCGATGGGCAGGGCGGTATTCTCGAACGCATGCTCGCGGAAAGTGCTGGGAATAAAGAAATCCCGCGGCACACGCAGCATAGCCGCCATCACCCGCTCGTCCCGGATACCGGCATCGGTCAAAACCGTCAGCAGTCGATCCTGGGGCGGGGTCGGCGCGGTCATGGGGCGGTCAGGGTCTCCAGCGGGCTGGCCAACACATCGCGCAGGGCGGCGCTGGTCGGCTCGTCCGTCAAATCAAGATTAAGCGGCGTCACCGAAATATACTGCCCGAAAACGGCAGCCACGTCAGTGCCCTCGGGCGGCGGTTCCGCCGTGCCGATGGGGCCGATCCAATAGTAATGCTCGCCGCGCATATCCGTGCGCTGCCCCAATTGCTCGCCCATCTTGCGGCTGCCTTGGCGCGTGACGACAACGCCCTTCACCGCCTCCGGCGCGCAGTCGGGGAAATTGACGTTCAGCATTACATTCTTCGGCCAGCGGATGCCGACCAACCGACGGATCAGGTCCGGGCCGTGGGTCTCCGCCGTCTCCCAGCGCGGCGGAATACCGGAACTGACGTGGAGTGATAGGGCAATCGCCGGAATGCCGAGCAAGGTCGCCTCCATCGCCGCCGCAATCGTACCGGAGTAGGTCATATCCTCGGCGATATTGCTGCCCCGGTTGACGCCCGACAGCATTAGGCTAGGCCGATGCTTCTGCATCACCTGACGAATACCAAGCAGCACCGAGTCGGTCGGCGTGCCATCGACGGCATAGCGCTTTGGGCCGACGTGACGAATGCGCAACGGGCGGCGCAGGGTTAGCGAATGCCCTGCCCCGCTCTGTTCCGTTTCGGGCGCCGAGATCCAAACATCTTTCACCAGCGCCTTCGCGATCCGCTGCAGGGCTTTCAGTCCCGGCGCGGCCACGCCATCGTCGTTCGAGAGAAGAATACGCCCGCTCTCGAGGCTGATCGGATCGTAAAACCCCGTCATGCCGCCGCGCCTTCGATCTTGGTCAGGCCGCCCATATAGGGATGCAGCACGGACGGTAGCGCGATACTGCCGTCTTCCTGCTGATAATTTTCCAAGACCGCAACCAAGGCCCGCCCGACAGCCAGGCCCGAGCCGTTAAGGGTATGTAAGAAGCGCGTGTGTTTTTCCCCAGCCTTCCGGCAGCGTGCCTTCATGCGGCGGGCTTGGAAATCGCCGCAGTTGGAGACGGAGGAGATTTCGCGATAGGCCTCCTGCCCCGGCAGCCAGACTTCGATGTCATAGGTCTTGCGCGCCGCGAACCCCATATCGCCCGTGCATAGCGTGACCGTGCGGTACGGCAGCTCGAGCCGTTCCAGCACCGTTTGCGCCGCCGTCAGCATGCGCTCATGCTCCCGATCAGACTCTTCGGGCGCGCAGACGACGACCATTTCGACTTTCGAGAATTGGTGCAGACGAATCATGCCGCGCGTATCGCGCCCCGCCGACCCGGCCTCCGAACGGAAACACGGGGTATGGGCCGTGAACCGCAACGGCAACTCCTCCTCCGCCCAAATCTGATCGGCGGCCAGATTGGTCAGCGGCACTTCAGAGGTTGGGATCAACCAGTCGCCGCGCGTCGTGCGGAACAAATCTTCTTCGAACTTCGGCAACTGCCCGGTGCCATAGACCGCCGAGTCGCGCACCAGATAAGGCACGCTCATTTCGGTAAAGCCAAACTCGGTCGTATGCAGATCGAGCATGAAATTGGCCAGCGCCCGTTCCAGGCGCGCGATCTGATTACGCAGTACGACGAAGCGGCTACCGGACAGGCGCGCCGCCGCCTCGAAATCCATCATCCCCAGCGCTTCGCCAAGGTCGAAATGCTGTTTCGCGGCGTAGTTAAACTTGCGCGGGATGCCGAAGCGGTGCCGTTCGACATTGCCGCTTTCATCGCTGCCGGCCGGAACATCGTCGGCAGGCAGGTTCGGCAGAGTCGCGAGCAGTTGGTCCAGCCCCTCTTCGGCGGCTTTCAGGCGGATTTCAAGGTCGGGTAGCACATCCTTTAAACGGGCGACTTCGGCCATGAGCGCGTCGGCATTTTCGCCCTGGCGTTTTTTTTGGCCGATTTCTTTCGAGGCTTCGTTACGGCGGGCTTGGGTCTGTTCGGTTTCAAGGATCAGCGCGCGGCGATGGGCGTCGAGCTCCAAGATTTCCTGACTGCGCGGCGGCAGCCCCCGCCGGGCGAGACCGGCATCAAAAGCCTCGGGAGCAGACCGGATCAAAGAAAGATCATGCATCGACCATCAACCACGTAACGCTAGAGAGTTCCAACCAAACAAACCTTACGGCTCGTCAGAAATTCCAAGTTCGGCATCGCGTTCGGCTTCCGCCTTGGCGCGCTTGCGTTCGATCAGCTTGGCCGACCAGATCGAAATTTCATAGAGAAGAATCAACGGGATCGCTAGGCCAACCTGAGAAATAATGTCCGGCGGTGTCACAACCGCTGCGACGATAAAGGCGACGACAACCGCATAGCGTCGCTTCGACGCGAGCCCGGCGGAGGTAACAATCCCAACTTTTGCCAGCAGCGTCAGCAACACCGGCAGTTCGAAGGCGATGCCGAAGGCGAAGATCAGCGACATGATCAACGACAGATATTCGTTGACCTTACCTTCGAACTGGATCGGCAAACCAATGCCGCCCGCCGGGGCCAATTGCTGGAAACTCAAGAAGAACTGCCAGGCCATCGGAATAATGAAATAATACAGCAGGGCCGCGCCCATGAAGAACAGCACCGGCGTTGCCACCAGGAACGGCCAGAAGGCGTTTCTTTCGTTCTTATACAGGCCGGGCGCAATGAACATCCACGCTTGGGTGGCGATGACCGGAAACGCTAGAAACGCCGCTGTCCAGCTTGCCAGTTTCACCCGCGTAAAAAAGGCTTCGGTCAAATCGGTATAGATCATCCGCCGCCCCTCGCCCAAGGCATGGGCCAAGGGATCGGCGAGGAAATTGAAGACCAGATCGGATTTCCAGAAAGCCAGCGCAAAGCAGATAAGGAAACCCGCGAAGGAATAAATCAATCGGCGGCGCAGTTCGATCAAATGCTCGATCAGCGGCATCTGTCGGTCGGTCTCGGGACCAGTGGGGGCTTCGGTATCGGTCATGGCTTACGGGCGCGGCGGAATTTCGGGGGACGGGAGCGGCTCGGCCTCGGCAGCCGGTGCGGTGGCAGGCTCAGGGGATGGGGCCGCTGCAACAGCCGGAAGATCGGGAACCGGTTGTTCCGCCGACGGCGGCGCCTCCAACTGCATGCTGAAGCTCGGCAAATCGATGGTCGGCATTTGCTTTTCTGCCTCCATCACCGCCGCATTCATCTTCTGTTTCAGCGCATCCACTTCGGCTTCACGCACAGCCTGATCCAAGCTGCTCTGAAACTCCGAAGCAAGGCTTCGCGCGCGGCGTACCCAACGGCCAATATTCACCAGCAGCCCCGGCAGTTCCTTCGGGCCGATGAAAATGAGGGCAACCGCGCCGATCAGTAGTAATTCCGACCAGGCAATATCGAACATTCCGCACGTACCTTTCGCCCGCAGCGCGGCGGACTATGGCAGATGGCCGGGGCGGGCGCAATCATCCGCCGCCGCTGCTTAGGTTTCCTTGGGAAAGAGATGCACGCGGTGACGATCAACCACCACCGGAATCCGGTCACCGACCGTCGGAAGGCGCCCCTCCCCCCAGCGGGCGGTAAGGTCGAGTGCGCCGATCCGCAGCCCCAGAAGCTGTTCGCGCCCCAAGCTGCGCGCCTGCGTAACGACTGCCATCACCCCGCCGTCCAGCGCCCGGTGAAAGGCTTCCTGGCGGATAATCAGCGTCACGGGGCCGGCCATGATCGGCGCATCGAACCGCCCGAGATCGTTGCTGACAATCCCGGCGCGCGCCTGCGCATCGATCTGCGTGACCGAGCCGAAGAACGCCGCCGCAAAGGCCGAGACAGGGCGATCATAAAGATCGAGCGGCGCCCCCGCCTGCTCGACCTGCCCCGACCGCATCAATACGATGCGGTCGGCCATCCGCATCGCTTCGTCGGGATCGTGGGTCACAAGTACGGTCGCAACCCCGGTTTCTTTCAGCAGTGCCAGCGTCGTATCGCGCAGCCGGTCGCGCAGGGTTACATCCAGGCCGGAAAAGGGCTCGTCCATCAGCACGAGCCGCGGCCCGGGCGCCAACGCCCGCGCTAGGGCCACACGTTGCTGCTGTCCGCCCGACAGCGTATGGGGAAAAGCGTCGAGAAACTCGGCCATTCCAATGCGCTCGCCCCATTGGCGCGCCCGGTCCTGCTGGTCAGCTTTTGACAGATCGGTCAGGCCGAAGGCGATGTTCTGGCTCACCGTGAGATGGGGAAACAGGGCGAAATCCTGGAACACCATCCCCACCCGGCGCCGTTCGGGCGGCAGGCTGCCGCGCGCATCCGCCACCACCTGCCCAGCGAGTTTCACCTGCCCCTGCTGCAAAGGCTCAAGGCCCGCCGCGAGACGCAGTAGGGTCGATTTCCCACAGCCGGAGGGGCCGAGCAGACAGACGACCTCCCCCGGCGCAACGTGAAGATCAATGGTCTTCAAGGCTTGCACGGCGCCATAAGCGTGGCTGACGCCTTCAATACTGAGCATAAATTCCTACTCTCCTGCGCCGGACAGCGCCCCCGGACGGCTACGGGCCAGCGCGCGGGCCAGTAGGATGACCGGCAACAGCCCGACCGCGACAATCGCCAACGACGCCGGGGCCGCGTCGGCCAACCGTTCGTCCCCCGCCATCGCATAGACCAGCACGGCGAGCGTATCGTAATTAAATGGCCGCAGAATCATCGTGGCGGGCAGCTCTTTCATCACATCGACGAAGACCAGCAGCCCCGCCGCCAACAAACTGGGGCGGATGATCGGTAGATGGACACTCCACAACGTCTGCCCAGGGCTGCGCCCCAAACTGCGCGCGGCAAAATCCATCTGCGGCGTAACCTTGCCTAAAGCCGCTTCCATCGCATTGAGCGCAATCGCGAGAAAGCGGATGACGAACGCGAAAAGCAGTGCCACCAGCGTTCCCGACAGTAAGAGCCCGGTTGATACACCAAAAACCGCGCGGAACCAGGCATCGACCACCGTATCGAGCGCCGCCAACGGAATGACGACGCCCACCGCGATCACGAGGCCCGGCACGGCATAGCCGAGGCCCGCCGCCCGCACCGCCCACCGCACGAGCGGCGTCGGGTGCAGCCGCGCGGCATAGGCCAGCGTCAGTGCCAAAGCAACAGCGGTCATGGCAGCAATCGCCGCAAGGGTCAAACTATGTTCCGCCGCTTGCCAGAAGGCCCGATCCACCATCGCGGGCGCCGTTTCGACCGACCAAGCGATCAGCATGGCCAGCGGCACGAGGAAGCCGAGCAGACAAGGCAGCGCACAGGCAAGCATCGCCAGTGCCGCCTTCCCACCGGTCAACGGAAAGCGCGGCAGATGTCGATAGCGCAGGCTGGTGTGCCGCGTGCTGCCGGTGCGGCCTTTACGTTCCAACGCCATCAGACCGGTAACGAAGAGCAGAAGCACCCCCGCCAATTGCGTCGCCGCCGCCGGCTCGTTCATCCCCAACCACGTCCGATAAATGCCCGCCGTCAGGGTATCGACGGCGAAATATTGGACGGTGCCGAAATCATTCAAGGTTTCCATCAGGGCCAGCGCCACCCCCCCGGCAATCGCTGGGCGCGCGAGCGGTACCGCGAGCCGCCGGAAGCAACCAAAGGGGGTCTGTCCCAGGGATCGCCCGGCCTCAAGCACGCAAACCGATTGCTCGAGAAACGCCGCGCGCGCCAGCAGATAGACGTAAGGATAGAGCACCAACACCATGACGGCGATGGCTCCGCCGAGCGACCGAATGTGCGGAAACCAATAGCTGCCAAGGCTCCAGCCCGTTACATCCCGCAGCAGGGTCTGCACCGGACCGGGGGTATCCAAGACGCCCGTATAGGCATAGGCGACCACATAGGCCGGAAAGGCCAGCGGCAGCAGCAGTAGAATTTCAAACAGCCGCGCCCCGGGGAACTGGCAGAGCGTGACCAGCCACGCCGTCCCGACCCCAATCACGGCAACCCCGACGCCGACGCCCAGCATCAGCATCAGGGTATTCGTCAGGTAGGTCGGCATAACGGTCGACAGAAGATGCGCCCAAACCTCCCAGGCCGGAAACAGGAAGGAAGCGGCAATCGTCACAATCGGCGTCGCGAGCACGAAGGCCAGCAGCAGGGCCAGCACCGTCCACCCGCCCCCACGCCGCGCCCATCCCGTGCGGGAAAGGGTGGGCAAAGGCGCCGCGAAGCGCGTCGCGGAAGGTGGCAGGCTGGTATCGGTCAATCCGGGTCACCGAAAGCAAAAAGGCGCCAGCCGTGGGGCTGAGGCGCGAACCTTAACGCGACTGGTTCTCACCTGCAAGATCGGGCGGATCATCCCCGAGCAGCGTTTCGACCGGATCGTCGGCGCTGAGCGCGGCCTCCGCCTCTTCCTCGCGCATGGCAATGGTGATGCCCGCCCGGCGATCCAGCAGCCCAGCGGCCTTGAGTTCCTCGACCCCTGGCAAATCATCGAGACTGGTTAGCCCGAAGTGATCGAGAAAGCCGGTCGTCGTCACCCAGGTGACCGGGCGCCCCGGGGTGCGGCGGCGGCCCTTCGGTTTGATCCACCCGGCTTCCAGCAGCGCATCCATCGTGCCCTTCGACAGTTGCACACCGCGAATTTCTTCGATCTCGCCGCGCGTGACCGGCTGATGATAGGCGATAATCGCCAGCGCTTCGACGGCAGCGCGAGAGAGTTTGCGGCTCACCTCCAGCGTCACCCGCAGCCCGGTCGCAAGGTCTGCCGAGGTCCGAAACGCCCAGCCGCCCGCAAGCTCCACCAGTTCAACCCCATGCCCGGCATAAAGCTGCTGCAATTCCGCGAGCAAAGCCTTCACATCGGCGCCGGGCGGTAGGCGGGGGATAAGGTCCATCTCGGTCAACGGCCCGGGAGCGGCGAACAACTGCGCTTCCAATAGCCGCAGGGCATAGGGCAAGGGTTCTAGGGTCATACTCTATCCCCTTCCTCCGGGTCACTCGCGGCGTCGCCCCCGGGGGAACGCACCAAAATAGGGCCGAAGCGGTCGCTTTGGCGCAGGTCGAGCTTACCGGATTTCGCAAGTTCCAGGGCGGCGAGAAAGGTCGCCGCGACCGCCGACCGAAAGACGAGACCGTCGCGAATATCGGTCGGCAGAAAGCTACTCAGCGCCTCCCACAGTGGCATCTGCCCCAAGCGCGCCGTGAGCCGTTGCAGGGCATCGTCCATCGAATAAAGCTCGGTCGCCGCGATCTTTAGGCGGGAAAAATCCGTGCGGCGCTTATGGTCGGCATAGGCGGTCAGCAGCTCATAGAGGCTAACGTCCCATTGGGTTTTAGTGTCGGTCGCAAACCGTTCCGGCCAGCCCCGGGCAAAAACATCGCGCCCCAGCAGCGCCCCCTCGAACAGCCGCGCCCCCGCCTTTTGCATTGCCTCCAACCGTTGCAGTTGGAAGGCGAGGTTAGCGGCCATTTCCTCGGCGCTTGGCTCGGCCTCCTCGCTCGGCGGGTCGGGCAGCAGCAGGCGCGATTTGAGGTAGGCGAGCCAGGCCGCCATAACGAGGTAATCGGCGGCGACCTCCAGCCGCCGGTGCAAAATCCCCCGGATAAAGGCGAGATATTGATCGACCAACGGCAGAATGCGGATCTTGGTTAGATCGACCTTCTGCTCGCGCGCCAGCGTCAGCAGCACGTCGATCGGGCCTTCGTAGCCGTCGAGATCGAGGTGGAGAATGGTCTCATCCGCCGGGGATGGGGGGGTGTCCCACCCGGCGGCATCCCCGGCCCCGGTCATTACCAACCGGTCAGGGTTAGAATGGCGCCGGTTACGGTCCTTAACGGGCCGTGCAGCACCCAGCCCAGCGGGTTGAGCGGATAGCCCGCCTGCGCCGATACCATCGGCACGATGAAGGCCAAGCCCATGACGATCAGCATGCCAATATTCTCAAGCCGCGCCAGCGGGCGGGCCAGAAACATCGGCAAAACCCCGACCGCAACGCGCCCACCGTCGAGCGGTGGGATCGGCAGCAGGTTGAAAAGCGCCAATAGAATATTGAATTTAACAGCATTCACCAAATTCTGCTCGGCCCACTGCCCCGCCACGGTAGGCAGCGAGTCGACAAAATGCAGCAAGCCTGCGGCGGCGGTCGCCATCGCCAGATTCATCAACGGCCCAGCGGCGGCGATGATTGCCATCCCCCGGCGCGGCGATTTCAGGTAGCGCATATCGACCGGCACGGCCTTCGCCCAGCCGAAAAAGAAACCCGACCCCAGCATCAACATCAACCCCGGTAGAAACAGAGTTCCCACCGGATCGACGTGGCGAATCGGGTTGAGGCTTAGGCGCCCAGCCAACCGCGCGGTTGGATCACCTAAAGCATTGGCGACATAACCATGCGCCGCCTCGTGCAGCGTGATCGCCAGCAAGGCCGGGATCAGCCAGACCGACAGATTATGCAAAAACCCCGCGAAATCGAACATGAAGACGCGGGACTAGCGCACAACCAGACAGTCCTGACCGCGCGCCTTGACCGCCCCGCACACAGCGGCGGCATCGGCGGCAGGCCCGGCCTGGATCCGGTAATAGGTGCCCTTGTTCGGAATCTCGACCTTGGCGACGCTCATCGATAGGGCGGCGAGTTCGGGATGGGTCTTTTGCAGCTTTGCCCACTCGGCGGTCGCGGCGGCTTCCGACTTCACGGCGCCGAGTTGCACCTTCCCGCCCCGTCCCGCCGAGGCGGCGGCTGTCGGGGTTGGTGTCGCGGCAGGCGGTGGCGTCACCGGCGCGGGCGGCTTGGCGGCGACAGGGGCCGGGGCCTGCGCGGCAGGCGCGGGCGGCGGGGTTGCCGGACGGGCAACGACCGGTTGCGGCTGCGGTGCGGTCTGAACCGTCGCGCGCGGCGTGGTAGCGGCGACCTGCGGCGCAGGCGATGGCACTAGGATTGGCGAGGCCTGCGGGGCTGGCGCCGGGGCCGCCGGACGCCCAGCAGTCAAAGCGGGCGGAACGGTCGCCGCGATTTGCGGGGTCTGCGGTTGCGGCGCCGCTGCAACGGCAGACGGTAGCGCAGGCTTTGCCAGCGGCGCTTCCGGCGGCGGCAGCAGCCGTTCGACCTTACCCCCCGCAACATCAACCGCCTGGCCGTTCAGGATCAGCTTATCTTGATTGGGCACGTCCATCCCACCGGGATCGGTCGGGCGCGTCTTCAGCGGTCCGGCATCGGCCTGAACCAGCGGCACGGCGCCGCCGTTCGACTGGCTCGCGCCTTGATTATACGCATACCAGACGATACCGCTGAACCCGCCAAGGGCGACCAGCGCGATCGTCGCCGGAAGCCAGCGCCGCCCCTTCGGTTCTTCCGAGGGCAGCGTGGGTTCCAAATCGCGGGGATCGAAATCTTGTTGCATCAGCGCATTTCCTCGACCGGCTCAACGCCCAAAACGGCCAGACCAGAGGCGATGACGGTCTTAACCCCCTGAACGAGGGCCAGACGCGCCAACGTCAAAGCGCCGTCTTCCGGTAGAATAAAGCGCAGGGTTGCCTCGTCCCGCCCCTTATTCCACAGCGCGTGGAAGCCCGCCGCCACATCGCCTAAGTAAAAGGCGATGCGGTGCGGTTCATGCGCCTCGGCGGCCGCCTCAACCAACCTAGGCCAGCTTGCTAACGTGCGCATCAAACCAAGTTCTGCCTCGTCGGTCAAGCGCGTTAACGAAGCATTAGCCAAATGTTCGGGCGTTAATGCATCTTGTGACAAACTATCGACAGCATTGCGCAGAACAGAGGCCGCGCGCGCATGGGCATACTGCACGTAGAAAACCGGATTATCTTTTGATTGTTCCTGAACTTTGGCGAAATCAAAGTCCAGCGACACATCATTTTTCCGCGTGAGCATAATAAAGCGCACCACGTCGCGGCCCACTTCATCCACCACATCGCGCAAGGTAACGAAAGTCCCTGCCCGCTTAGACATTTTCACCGGCTGGCCGTTATCCAGAAGATTAACCAACTGGCATAACTTGATATCGAGCGCGGTCTTGCCATCGGTCAGCGCTTTTACCGCCGCCTGCATGCGCTTGACATAGCCGCCGTGGTCGGCCCCGAAGACGTTGATGAGGACGTTCGCCCCAGCCCGATGTGAATTTCCGACAGCCTTATCATAGTGATAGGCGATGTCGTTCGCAAAATAGGTCCAGCTCCCATCCGACTTTTTCAGTGGCCGATCAACATCGTCGCCGAAGTCGGAGGCGCGGAACAAGGTCTGCGGGCGCGGCTCCCAATCATCCGGCGTTTTGCCCTTCGGCGGCTCCAACACGCCAACATAAATCAGGCCGCGATCTTCCAGCGCCTTCAAGGAGGCTTCGACCGCACCGCTTTCGACCATCGCGCGTTCGGAGGAGAAAAGATCGTGCTTCACGCCCAGCGCGATAAGGTCTTCCTTGATCAGCGCCATCATCGCGGTAATGGCTTCGGCGCGGATCGGGGCCAGCCACTCGGCCTCGTCGGCATTCCGCCATTGGTCGCCATAGCGCGCCGCTAAGCCTTGCCCCAGCGGCACCAAATATTGCCCCGGATAGAGGCCAGCCGGAACCTCGCCCATATCATCGCCCAGGGCTTCCCGGTAGCGATGATAGGCAGAGCGGGCCAGCACATCGACCTGCGCCCCGGCGTCGTTGATATAATATTCGCGCACCACGTCATGCCCGGCCTTCGCCAGCAGCGAGGCCAGCACATCGCCGACGACTGCCCCCCGGCAATGGCCGACGTGCATCGGCCCGGTGGGATTGGCCGAAACATATTCGACATTCACCCGCACACCCGCGCCGATCTGGCTGTCGCCATAGGCGGTCCCGGCGCGCAGAACGGCAGCGAGCTCACCTTGCCACTGGCTGGGATCGAGACGGAAATTCAAGAACCCCGGCCCGTCGATCGACAGGTCGGTAATGCCGAGCGCCGGATTGGCACGTAGTGCCTCCCCAATCAAAGCCGCAATATCGCGCGGCTTCATCGCGGCAGGCTTTGCCAGCACCATACCGACATTGGTCGAAATATCGCCGTGGCTCGCGTCGCGCGGCGGCTCCACCGTCACTTTGGCGGCATCGAGGCCCGCAGGCAGCTTGCCTTCGGCCATCAGCGCGGCCAGCGCCTCGGTCAGCGCCAGATGGAACCGTTTGAAGATATGCGGCGTTACGTCGGTCATAGCGTTCCTAAAAACTCACGTCTTAGCGGTCAAATCGAACAGGCGGCGATGTTCTTCCAGCGCGTAGCGGTCGGTCATCCCGGCGATATAATCGGCGATCACCCGGGCGGCGGCGGGGCTGCCCGGTTCGGTGATCTGGCGCTGCCATTCCGGCGGCAAGGTCTGCGGCATCTCCATAAAGAGATGGAACATATCCTGAACTACCCGCCGCGCTTTGGCAATCATGCGGTTGACGCGGTAGTGTCGGTACATGCGGTCGAACATGAACGGCCGCAAGGCCTTATCCGCTGCCTGCATCGCGGAGCTGAAGGCAACGAGCGGCTGGCCCAAGGCGCGCACGGCATCGGCGGAGGTTGGCTTAAGCGCGACAACCCGCGCGCGGGTTTCCGTTACAAGGTCGGTGACCATGATGTTGATCAACCGCCGCACCGCCTCGTGCGTCAGCCGCACGGGTTCCGCCCCCGGATGGGCGCGCAACAGCTCGTCGAACACGGGGCCGACCACAGGCAACGGCAAGAGATCGTGCGGTGTAAACAGCCCGGCGCGCAGCCCATCGTCGATATCATGGTTGTTATAAGCGATATCATCGGCCAGCGCTGCCACCTGGGCTTCGGCGGAAGCATAAGTGTCTAGCTTCAAATCGCAGACCGATTGAAAGGCTTTGATTGTCGGCGGCGGATTGGTCAGCGGGCCGTTATGCTTCACCACCCCTTCCAGGGTTTCCCACGTCAGGTTGAGCCCGTTGAAGGCGATATAACGCCGCTCCAGCAGGGTTAGAGCCCGGAAGGTCTGATCATTGTGATCGAAGCCGCCATAGGGGCGCATTACCTCGTTCAGCGCCTCCTCGCCGGAATGGCCGAAGCAGGTATGGCCAACGTCGTGGGCCAGCGCCAGGGCCTCGGCCAAATCTTCATCCAGCCCCAGGGCACGGGCGATAGAGCGGGCGATCTGCGCCACTTCTAGCGAATGGGTCAGCCGGGTGCGGTAATGGTCGCCTTCATGAAAGACGAAAACCTGCGTTTTATACTGAAGCCGCCGGAAAGCCGTGGAATGAACGATCCGGTCGCGGTCGCGCTGAAACGCCGACCGTTCGCCAGAGCCTTCTTCGGCATAAGCCCGGCCCCGGCTGTGCTGCGGGTCGCAAGCAAAGGGGGCGCGCAGCGGCGTCGGGGCGGCGGTCGAACTCATGGCCCGCACCCTACCCGCCCGGTCAAGGCGATTCAATGGAGGAACCTATGACATTCCTGGAAATTGACGGCGGCGCTGCGGGCGCATACATAAGAACGGTGTTACGAAGGAGATCTGTTATGGCCGAAACCGCCCCCGTCGCCCTATCGGACAGCGCCGCGAAACGGATTGCCACCATTTTGCAACGCGAGGCGCCCGGCGCGCGCCTGCGCATCGCTATTTCCGGCGGCGGCTGTTCCGGCTTTCAATATGGGTTTACCTTCGATACGGCGATGAATGCCGACGATATTCTGCTGGCGAAAGACGGCGCCGAAGTGGTGATCGACGAAACCTCGCTGGGCCTGATGGGCGGCGCGGTGATCGATTTCGTCGAGGATCTCGCCGGGGCTGCTTTCCAGATCAAAAATCCGCAGGCGGCGGCAAGCTGCGGGTGCGGGAATTCGTTTTCGCCGGTATAGTCCCCGGCATGAAAATCGCAACCTGGAACGTCAATTCCCTTAAAGTCCGTCTGCCGCATCTGCTACGCTATCTGGAGGCCGACACCGCCCCGGACGTTCTGCTGCTGCAAGAGCTGAAGTGCCAGACAGAGGATGTGCCGCGCGCCGAGATTGAGGCGCTGGGCTATCACGTCGAAGCCGTCGGGCAGAAAACCTATAACGGTGTCGCCATCGTCTCGAAAACGCCGATTTCGGTCGTTCTGCGCCGTTTGCCCGGCGACGAGGCGGCGGACGAGCAGGCGCGTTATCTGGAAGCCGATATTGCGGACCTGCGGGTAGCGGCGCTCTATCTGCCGAACGGCAATCCGGTCGAGACGGAAAAATACCCCTATAAGCTGCGCTGGATGGAACGGCTGGCCGACCGCGCGGCGGCGCTGCTGGCTGAAGACCGGCCCTTCCTGCTCGGCGGTGATTATAACATCTGCCCGACCGATGCCGATGTTTACGATCCTGTCGGCTGGCGCGACGATGCCCTGGTGCGCCCGGAAAGCCGCGCCGCCTTTCGCCGCTTGCTGCACCTGGGGTTGACGGAGGCGTTCCACGCGCTGCACCCGCACGCCACCCGCGCTTTCAGTTTCTGGGACTATCAGGCCGGGGCTTGGCAGCGCGACAATGGTTTGCGCATCGACCATCTGCTGCTCTCCCCAGCCCTCGCCGACCGGTTGGAGGCCTGCGAGATCGACAAGGAACCGCGCGGCTGGGAACGCGCCTCCGACCATACCCCCGTCTGGTGCCGCTTGCGGGCGGCTTAGGCCGCTGCAAAGGTCTACTGCGAAATAGGCGTAAAACGCGCCTTGCCCTCTGTTACCGTCACGCTTATTGATAATGACTATCAATTGCTATGGTATGTGAGGTCATGATGAGGATCGTTCGGTCGCTGCTGGGGGTGGCGAGTTTGCTCGCGGTGGTCAGCGCAGCGCCAGCCCTTGCAGGGACGCAGTATCCGCTGACGGTGGAAAACTGCGGCGCCAGCGTGACCTTTCAAAAGGCCCCGACGCGCGCCATCGGCCTCGGCCAGAACAGCGCCGAAATCCTGCTGCTGCTGGGGCTTGAGAGCAAAATGGTCGGAACCGCCTTCTGGCCCAGCAAGGTCTTGCCCAATCTTGCGGCGGCGAATGCCAAAGTGAAGCTGCTGACCGTGGAGTTTCCGACCTTCGAAGCCATGCTGGCCGAAAACCCGGATTTCGTCGCTGCGGCTCTGCCGACCCTGATCGGCACCAGCAGTAAAATCGCTAAACGCGAGGATTTCGAGAAACTCGGCGTCGGCACCTATCTGTCGCCGAGCACCTGCATCGCGCAGGCAACGAAGGATCTCTACGGCAGCCGCGCCCAACTGTGGAGCATGGATCTGCTCTATAAGGAAATCGACGATCTTGCGCGGATTTTCGACGTTAGCGACCGCGGCCAAGCGCTGATCGCCGATTTCAAAGCGCGGGAAGCGGCGCTGAAGACGGCGGTTTCAGCCTCCGGCAAAAAACTGTCTTATGTCTTCTGGTTCTCTAGCCCATCGCCGTCGGCGGATGCCTATTTGGGCGGCAAGAATGGCGCTTCGGGCTATATCGCCGATCTGCTCGGCGGCACCAATGCCATCACCACCGAAGCCGAATGGCCGACCCTGGGGTGGGAAGGCATTATCGCCGCCAACCCCGATGTGATCGTCGTCGCCAGCCTCGACCGCAACCGCTGGGAACTCGATAAGCCTGAGGCGAAAATCAAATTCCTGACCAGCGATCCCGCCGTCAGCCAAATGGCAGCGGTGAAGAATAAGGCCATTGTCGTCATGGATGGCCAGGCGATGAACCCAACCGTCCGCACGGTCTATGGCGCCGAAGAGGTGGCCAAACAGTTGAAATCGCTCGGTCTGCTGAAGTGACACCAATGGGGTTTGGGCGGGCGGCGGCCTTAACCGTCGCCGCCCTTGCGACGATTGCCTTAGCGGTCGCCATCAGCGTTGGGGTCGGCGATCTCCCGATCCCGATCTCGACCACGGTTGCGGCGGTGACCAATCGGCTCGGCTGGACCGATGTTGCGCTGAACCGCATTCACGCGACCGTCATTTGGGATTACCGCCTCAGCCGTGCCTTGGTCGCCGCCTTATGCGGCGCCGGGCTGGCGCTCTGCGGGGCGGTGATGCAGGCGCTGCTGCGCAATCCGCTGGCCGAACCCTATGTGCTGGGGATTTCCGCCGGGGCTTCCACCGGGGCGGTGGCGATTGTCATTCTCGGGCTCGGCGCTGGGGCGGTCTCGCTGTCGGCCGGGGCGTTCGTTGGCGCTTTTGCGGCCTTCCTTTTTGTCGCCCTATTGTCGAACGGAACGCGCGCCGGGGCGGATCGCACAATCCTGGCGGGGGTTGCCGCCTCGCAATTGTTCAACGCCGCAACCTCCTATGTCGTTACCACCACGGGTAATGCCCAGCAGGCCCGCGACGTGATGTTCTGGCTGCTCGGCAGTTTCGGCGGGGTCCGTTGGCCGGAATTCACCCTGGTTGCCCTGATCGTCGGCGGCGGGCTTATCGCCTGCCTGCTCTATGCCCGCTGTCTCGACGCCTTCGCCTTTGGCGACGAGGTGGCTGCCGCCCTGGGGGTGAATGTGGCACGGGCGCGGATCGCCCTGTTTGCCCTGACCGCGCTGATGACGGCAACGATTGTCAGCATGGTCGGATCGATTGGCTTTGTCGGCCTCGTCGTCCCGCACGCCGCCCGCTTTCTGGTCGGGCCGCTGCATGTTCGCCTGCTCCCAGCCTGCGCGGCACTTGGTGCGATTTTTATGGTTTTGGCCGATATTGCGGCGCGCGTGCTGATCCCCCAGCAAGTTCTGCCGATCGGCGTGGTCACCGCCCTGGTCGGCGTGCCGTTTTTCTCGGTCATCCTCTACCGGCTGCAGCGGGCATCATGAGCATTACGGCGGAAAACCTATCGTGGGCTATCGGCGCCAAGCCGATTCTAAGGGGCGTGTCGCTGACCGTTCCGCCGGGGCAAACCCTCGGGTTGCTGGGGCCAAACGGATCGGGCAAAACCTCGCTGCTGCGCCTGCTGGCGGGCTTGAAACGACCGAATGCCGGGCGGGTGCTGCTGGAGGGGGCGGATATCACCACCCTGACCCGCCGCACCCTCGCCCGCCGCGTTGCCTTTGTCGAACAGCATGCGGCGACAACGGCAGACTTGCGCGTCGTCGATGTCGTGAAGCTCGGGCGCTTTCCCCATCGCTCGATCTTTGCGGGGTGGACGGCGGCCGATGAAACCGCCGTCCAGCAAGCGATGGCGCGCGCGGGCATCGCCGCAAAAAGCACCGCGCGCTGGCAAACCCTCTCGGGCGGGGAAAGGCAACGCACTCATATCGCCCGCGCCTTAGCGCAAAACCCGTCCGAGCTTCTGCTCGACGAGCCGACCAATCATCTCGATATCCAGCATCAGATCGGCCTGTTGCGGCTGATCACTAGCCTATCGCTGACCAGCGTGATCGCCCTCCACGATCTCAACCATGCCGCCATGTTCTGTGACCGGCTGATCGTGATGCAGGCCGGGCAGATTATTGCCGCCGGTGACCCGGCGAGCGTGCTAACGGAAGCGCTGCTGAAGGATATTTTCGCGGTGGAGGCCCGGGTCGAAACCTCCCCCCACCACGGCAAACCGCATATTCATTATTTGCGCTAAAGGGGGCCCGCTTAAGCCGCCTGCCAAAAAAGCTTTAAGGCCTGGGCGAAGGCTTCCGGTTGTTCAGCCATCATTAGATGGCCCGTCTCCGGAATAATCGTAACCGCCTTGGCACCGGCTTCGGCCCAATCCGGTACGTCCCACCCGGCGCGGGACCTCGCCCCCGCGACGAGATGCACGGGCTTCTCCACCAAAATCTTCCGCCAAAGGTCAAGATAATTGGGCTGTTCCGTCGCCGCAACGACGGCTTGGGCTTGGCGCTGTACCGTCTCGGCGGTCTGATGGGCCAGCCAACTTTCCGCCAATGCCAGGGTGGTTTCGGTCAGAGGAACCCCTGCACCAACGATCCAAGCACCCGGGTCGGCACGATAGCCTTCAATGATCGGCTCGACCTCCGCTAACGGCATTCGAGCGATTTTACCTGACCAAAAAGCATCTTTCAGCGTGAAGTTTCCTTCAACGCTGGTCAGAGTTTCCACTAGAGCCGGGAAGCGTGCCGTGAGCAGGGCGGCAACTGCCCCGCCAACCGAATGGCCAACAAGATGGACTTTCGTAATCCCGGCGGACCGTATAGCCGCCGCAACATGATCGGCTTGCTCGCTAAGGCTCCAGGCCGCCAGCGGTGCAACGGTGGGACCATAACCAATCAGGTCCGGTGCCAAGACAGAATATTCGACCAACCCAGCCGTTAAGCGGACATCTCGCAGATGACCGAACAAACCATGCACAAAAACAACGGGAAACGCCATTTTACCCCTCATGCGGTGTCGGCCTTAGCCGGACACCGTCGCGAATTTCTCTGTAAGGTAGATCGGCGGGATTGGCGGTTACGAGTCCTGGCGCGACAACCACCAGGATTTCGGACGCAATCGGCTGAAAGGCGGCGCGGAAATGCACCGAGCTTTTCAGCACCAGCACCGGGCAATCCTGGGGGGTAATGCCAAGATGGGTGAAAATCGCCTGGGTGGACGGTTGCTGGCGGGCCGACCCCAGCGCGATGCGCGTGCCCTCAACCTCGATCAACGCCATCGGGCCGAGGTTGAGCGTGCCGCCCTCCCACATCGGTCCGGTCCCCGGAAACGTGCCGGAGCCAAGGGCCAGAACTTTCCCGGTAACCGGCACGGGCTGATCGCCCGGCGTGCCCCGCCCACCGAGATCGACCGAGATGACCGCGCCCACACCTGCCGCCGTCGCAGTCAGCACCGCCGCCGGATCGTAAAACAGGCCGACGGTGACGCCCGGCAGCTTGCGCGCCAGAATCTCGCGCAGCAGACCCGTGGTATCGCCCGAGCCGCCGCCACCAGGATTATCCTGCGTATCGGCCAGGATGATCGGGCCAGATTGCCCGCCCTGCTGCACCTGCCGCGCCGTGTGATCGAGCGCGTCGGCGATGGTCCATAGGCCCGCCTCGGCATAGGCGCCCTCGGCGTCGAGTAAGGCTTGGAACAGCCGATCCGCCGCCGCGTCGGCGTCGGCCTGCGTTTTGGCGTAAGCGAGGATCGTCGGGCCGGTTTCCGGCGAATCGGAGAGCGGGAAGCCGGGGCAATAGGATAAATCCGCCCCGGTTTCGGCCTCGATCTGTTCTAGCAATCGGAACAGCCCTGCAGTGGGTTCGGCAAAACTACATTGCGCCGTGATCGGGATCAGATAGGGCGACGCCCGCAGCGCTTTACCGCCCCAGCCGCGCGTTTCCAATAACCGGGCTGCCGTGCGGGCACCGGTTTCCAGCATATCGACGTGGGGATAGGTACGGAACGCGGTCAGGAAATCCGACTGTTCCACCATCAAGCGGGTCACATTGGCATGTAGATCGAGGCACCCAACCAGCAGCGCCGCAGGCCCAATCACCGCCCGGATGCGGCGCAGGAGTTCGCCCTCGCCGTCCGGAAAGCTCTCGGTCACCATCGCGCCGTGCAGATCGAGGAACACGGCATCGACCGGGCCTTGCGCGATCAGATCGTTGATCATCTGCGCCGAAATTCGCTCGAAAGCGTCGGCCGTGACCGGGCCGGACGGTTCTGTGACCGTCCACAGCAGCGGGATGAGCGCCGCCCGGCGCTTCAGCGCTTCGCGGATGAAGCCCGCAATCGGCACCATCTCGCTGCCCACGGTGTCGAACAGCGCATCGCCACGGGTCAGCGCGGGCCAGCCGGTCGCCGTCAGGAAATCCTGATAGGTGGCCCGGCTGGGGGCAAAGCTATTGGTCTCGTGTTGGAAACCGCCGATAGCAATGCGCATGGCGATTACAGCGCTGCCAACCGGGCGAGCGCAGTATCGAGCCGGGCGATCAGTGCTTGAGCGTCTGCCAACCGTTCCCGGTTTTCTTCGATGACGGCGGGATCGGCCTTGGCGATGAAATCGGCATTGCCGAGTTTCTTCTCGATCTTCCCAGCCTCCTGCTCCGCCTTGCCTTTTTCCTTGGTCAAGCGGGCGCGTTCGGCGGCGGGGTCGATGGCCCCCGCCAGATCAAGCGCGAGGGTGGCCTGACCTTCGACAACCTGCACCGAGGTCGCGGTCGCCGTCCCGTTGCCAAGACCGGCGACGCGGGCGAGTCGCTGGATCACCGGCTTATGGGTTTCCGCCCAGCGCGCAGTTTCGCCCGACAAATCGGTGAAGAGGGCCGCAAGCTCGGTCCCCGGTGGCACGTTCATTTCCGCCCGCAGACCCCGGATTTGCGAAATGAGACCGATCACCCAGGTCATTTCCGCTGCGGCAGCCGGATCGATTAAGCTTTGCGGCAGGTCGGGCCAGCGAGCGACCAGCAGCTTTTCGCCGCTGCCGCCGGACAGATGCTCCCACAGCGCTTCGGTCAGGAAGGGCATAAAGGGATGCAGCAGGCGGGCGATCTGTTCCAGTGCCCACGCCGTCGTTGCCTTAGTTTCGGCGATCAACGCCGCGTCCTCGCCGGTCAAAATCGGCTTGGTAAACTCGACGTACCAGTCGCAGAAGCTGCCCCAAGCGGTGGAATAGAGCAGGTTCGCGGCATCGTTGAAGCGATAAGCGGCAATCGCCTCGTCCAGCTTCGCGCGCAGCCCGGCAAGCTCACCGATGATCCAGCGGTTAACCGTGCCCTTCGCTGCCGCCGGATCGAAATCCGCCACGCGGGCGCAGCCGTTCATCTCGGCAAAGCGCGTGGCGTTCCACAGCTTCGTCGCGAAATTGCGATAACCTTCAACGCGCTGCGTGGACATCTTCACGTCGCGCCCCGGCGCCGCCATCGCCGCCAGGGTGAAGCGCAGGGCATCGCAGCCGTATTTGTCGATCAGGTCGAGCGGGTCGATGACATTGCCCTTCGACTTCGACATTTTCTGGCCCTTTTCGTCGCGGACCAGCGCGTGAATATAGACCGTGCGGAAGGGCACATCGCCCATAAAGTGCATGCCCATCATCATCATGCGGGCAACCCAAAAGAAGATGATGTCAAACCCCGTCACCAGCACGTCGCCGGGGTAATAGCGCGCTAAATCGGCCGTCTTCTCCGGCCAACCGAGGGTGGAAAACGGGAAAAGCGCCGAGCTGAACCAGGTATCCAGCACGTCGGTATCGCGGGTTAAGGCCGTTGCGGTCCCGTAATGAGCATCGGCTTCGGCTTGGGCTTCCGCTTCGGTTTCCGCAACGAAAATCTTACCGTCCGGGCCGTACCAAGCCGGAATCTGATGCCCCCACCAGAGTTGGCGCGAGATACACCAGGGCTGGATGTTCCGCATCCATTGGTAATAGGTATTCGTCCATTGCTCCGGCACGAATTTGGTGCGGCCAGTTTCAACGGCTTCTAGGGCGGGTTTCGCCAGGGTCACGGCGTCGCAATACCATTGGTCGGTCAGCCAGGGTTCGATGACCACACCCGAGCGGTCACCGTGCGGCACCATATGAGTGTGCGGTTCCACTTTGACCAAAACACCCAACTCTTCAAACTCTTGCACCAGTTTCTTACGGGCTTCGAACCGGTCCATGCCGCGATAGGCTTCCGGCGCGTTATCATTCAGCCGCGCATCGCGGTCGAAGATATTGATTAAGGCCAGCGCATGGCGCCGACCAACCTCGAAATCATTGAAATCATGGGCCGGGGTCAGCTTGACCGCGCCGGTGCCCTTTTCCGGATCGGAATACTCATCGGCCACGATCGGAATGCGGCGCCCGACCAGCGGCAGGACGACATACTTGCCGATAAAATCCTTATAGCGCTCATCCTCGGGATGCACCGCCACACCGGTATCGCCGAACATGGTTTCCGGGCGCGTCGTCGCGACCGTGATAAATTGATCCGTCCCCTCAATCGGATACTGAAGGTGCCAGAGATTGCCCTTCACTTCCTTGGGTTCGACTTCAAGGTCCGAGATGGCCGTATGCAGCTTCGGGTCCCAGTTCACCAGGCGCTTATCGCGGTAGATCAGCCCGTCGCGGTAAAGATCAACGAAGACCTTGCGGACGGCGGCCGACATGCCCTCGTCCATCGTAAACCGTTCGCGCGCCCAGTCGGCGGACGCCCCAAGACGGCGCAGTTGATGGACGATGGTGCCGCCCGATTCTTCCTTCCAGTCCCAGACCTTCGCGATGAAAGCGTCACGCCCCATCTCTACCCGGCGCTTGCCCTCGGCTTCCAGCTTCCGTTCGACCACCATCTGCGTCGCAATCCCGGCGTGATCGGTGCCCGGTTGCCACAGCGCATCAAAGCCGCGCGCCCGGTGGTAGCGGATCAGAATATCCTGCAAGGTGAAGGTCAGCGCGTGGCCCATATGCAGGCTGCCGGTTACGTTCGGCGGCGGCATCATGATGGTATAGGGCGTCTGGTTCCCGTTCCCCGTTGCCGCAAACCCGCCGCTTTGCTCCCACATCGGATAGAAACGGCTTTCGAGATCGGCGGGCGTATAGGTTTTTTCGAGCATCGGGGAACCTTCGTGTATCGGGATCAAGACGGCAAAACGGCCGCAGAGCTTACGCCCGCGCGGCCGTTGCACCTTAAAGATAAGCGGTAAGACTTAGCGGCGGCGACCGGTCGCGGCGAGGCGTTGGATTTCCTCGCGGACCATCGTTTCCACCATCGGCGGCAGGTTGCGGTCCAGCCATTCGCGCAAGACCGGCTTCAGGGCCTCGCGCACCAGTTCATCGAGCGTCGGATTGCCGCCACCCGACGCGCGCATGACGGCGGCGGCCGGCGATTCATCCTCGTCCATGTCCTGCAATTTTGCGAAGGCGCGGCTGGCGGCGCTCGCCGTATCGGGGGACATCAGCGCATCGTCATCAAAGCTCATGCTCGCTGCCTTTTTGCCGCTATCGAACATCGGGGCCACGGCCACCGGGGCATCATCATCCTTGGCCGAGGGTGTTGGAACATCGTCGAAGTCCATCGAGAAGGTCGGCTTCGGGGTTTCAGCAGCTTCCATACCGAGACTCCGCGCGACTTCCAGATCGTCTTCGTCCTCATCCATGTCAGCGCGCTGCGTCAGGGTGAACACATCGGCGGACATCGTTCCAGCAGCCGGAGCCTCGGCGTCATCCGCCGCAGCATCCTGACCACTCTCCCCATCTTCCGATATGATACGGCGGATGGAGGCGAGGATTTCCTCCATCGACGGTTCTTGATGGGGTTTCGGGTCGCTCATCGCTTCCTCATGCCAAGCAAACACTTATGGCAGTGACTTTAGTCAAAGCTTTGACCGTTTGCCAATCGGAAGAATCGAATTTTGCGTTTATTCCTGGCCGATATCGGTACCAAGCCACTTCCCGTCGACCGCGCGGAAGTTTTCTTCCGCGTCATACAGCGGGACTGCCAAGCCTAATTGACGCGCCGTCAGACGCCCGGTGGACAGCAGCAGCGTATAGGCCGCCACCTGCTCGTCACGCTGCGAGCGGACCATGCTGACGCGGGCGTTCAGCAGTTCTTGTTCGGCGTTCAATACATCGAGCGTCGTGCGCGACCCGACCACTGCTTCCTGACGCACGCCTTCAAGGGCGATTTCATTGGCGCGAATCTGCGCGGCCAGCGATTCGATACGCGCCCGGGCCGACATCATCTGTTCGAAGGCCTGGGTGGCCTGTTCGACCGCCGAGCGGCGCTGCACGTCGATATCGGTCTTGCGCTGCCCTGCCGTCTGTTTGGCGGCACGAACGCGGGAATAGGTGCTGCCGCCTTCGTAAAGTGGCGCCTGCACTTGCAGAGTTAGGCTGGCCGATGCGGTCCGATCAACGCCGATCTGCTGATTGTGGCGACGGCTGATATCCCCAACCAGGCTGACGGTCGGCAGCAGTTCGCCGCGTACTTCGTCCACCGTCAGCTTGGCCGCGCCTTCGTCATATTGCGCCGCAGTAATCGCCGGATTGCTGGACTGCGCCAGTTCCCGAGCTTCGGCCAAGGTCGTCGGCAGCAGTTGCTGCGGCACGGTCGGCGGCGTCAGATTGGTCGGCTCTAGCCCGGTCGAGCGTGCAAAGCTGGCCTTGGAGGAGCGAAGCTGGCCTTCTGCCGCCTGCTTATCGGCAATCACGCTGGCCAGACGGGCTTCGGCTTGGCTCACGTCGGTACGCGTGACTTCGCCAACGCGGAAGCGGTCTTGCGCCGCTTGAAGCTGCTGCCGAAGCACCAACTCGTTGTTAGAATTCAGCTCAACCACCGCCTGATCGCGGATAACATTCAGGTAGAAGGTCGCCGTATCGAGAAAAATCTGCTGCTCGGCACCGATCAGGCGCTGGCGCTCGGCCTGGATTTCATTCTTCGCCCGTTCGGTCCCCGCTTCGGTACGGCCGCCGCGATAGAGCGGCTGCGACACCGACAAGCCGTAGCTCTTGGGCGTTAGGGTTTCCTTATTGGTGCGGGTCGAAACCTGTTCGGTCCGCAAGCGCCCCACGGCGGCATTGGTCGACACCTGGGGGCGCCAGCCCGCCTGCGCCTGCGGCAGGCGTTCGTCGGTCGCACGCAACCGGGCGCGGGCCGACAGAAGCTGCGGATTGGTCTGATAAGACTGGATAAACGCCTGATCCAGCGTTTGCGCCATAGCGGGGGCGGCCCCCATCGTTCCAGCCAATAAAGCGGCGGACAGGCTAGCAAACAGAAAACCGCGACGCGCAGAGAACAGCATTTTCGACCTCTCCGATCCGAACCCCGCCCTCTCTTAGGCAGGGTTTCAGGCGACCATAAACCGTAATAGCGGTTACAGATTAGTAGCGCGGAAGGCTCGGGTCAATCTCAATGGCCCACCGATCAATCCCGCCCGCAACATTAACCGCGTTATCGTACCCTAATTCCCGCAGAAAACGGGTCGCCTGTAAAGAGCGACCACCGTGATGGCAGAGAAGCGCCACCACTCCTACGCGCGGCACGGCATCAACCTGCGTTGGCAAGGTGCCGAGTGGAATAAGGCGAGAGGATGGCAGCGCCACCAAATTAGCCTCCCACGCCTCGCGCACGTCGATCACGGTCACTTCGTCCCCGGCGTCCAGCCAAGCCGCCAGGGTTGCGACGTCGATCTGGAGGGGAAGCGCGGTCATCAGAAGACGAACTGCGGCTTTGGGGCAAACTCGGGCAGCAGCGGGGTTGCGGAGTCGAACAGGATGCGCGGCGCAACAACGCCCCCCTGCTTCACGTAGAGCACGGCCTTGCCCATCGGCTGTACCCCGCCCCCAGCGACTTCCGACTTTTCGACCGCAACCAAACGGCCCCCCTCGGCCAACAGATCAAGCAACGCCGCCGGAACCTGCGGCACGGCGCCCGATACGAGAATGACATCGAAACCGCCCGATGCCAGCCCTTCGGTCTGCGAGAGCACCCCATCCAGCGGCGCTTCGACAAAAGTCACCGGCACGTTCGCCGAGGCCAGGGCCCGGCGCGCGAGATCCAGCAGACTGGCGCGGCTATCGACCGCCGTGACCGATCCCGCGAGATGGGTCAGCAAGGCCGCGCCATAGCCGGTGCCCGTGGCAAAATCGAGTGCCCGATCCGTTTTCTTCACATCGGCGGACTGCAGCAGCCGCCCGATGATCATCGGCTCCAGCAGATAGCGGCCCGGCGCGACGGTCAGATCTTCGTCGATATAGGCGACCGGGCGCAGCGCTTCCGGCACGAAAGCTTCGCGCGGCACGGTGCCCAGGGCAGCGATCACAGACGGGTCGATCACCTTATTGGTGCGCACTTGGCATTCGATCATGTTTGCGCGAGCGGCTGCGTAATCCATCGGCCTCAAATCCAATCTCGAACCGCCAAACGGGGCGGCATCCCGATAGCGTTATAGGCCCGCCCCCTCGCTTGTGCAACGCAAAGCCGCGTGAATAAAGAGGGTTCCTGTCACCTCTTCCAGCCGAAACCCCCTTGACCAGAAAGAACCTTCGGGCTACACCGCGCATCCGCATCGGTTCGACCGGACGGGCGCACCCAGAGGGCCGGGTGGCAGAGTGGTCATGCAGGGGACTGCAAATCCCCGTACAGCGGTTCGATTCCGCTCTCGGCCTCCAAATGCGCCAGTTCAGACGAGCCGGACAAGACCGGAAGGGCACCGATGAAAATCGGCCTTGGCAGACCGAAAAGGGTTTGCTACACACCCCGGACTTGACGCAATGGCGCCTTATCCCAGGTAGCTCAGCGGTAGAGCAGGCGGCTGTTAACCGCCTGGCCGGGGGTTCGAATCCCTCCCTGGGAGCCATCGCATGAATGCGTCGCGTATGCACTGGGTTGATCCCAGGTAGCTCAGCGGTAGAGCAGGCGGCTGTTAACCGCCTGGCCGGGGGTTCGAATCCCTCCCTGGGAGCCAGTGCACACCCCCAAAAAATCAAGTGATGCTATATCGTCGCGATGGTTCCGCCGTCGATGATATATTCTGTGCCGTGGAGTGATGCCGCACGATCACTGACGAGGAACCCGACAAGTTCGGCTACCTCCTCGGGCCAGGCGGGACGGCCAATCGGAATTCCGCCCAAAGCATCCAGAATAGTCTGCCGCGCGGCCTCAGGCCGAATATCGCGGCGCGCCGCAATCTCCTGCACCATCGCATCCGCCGCGCTCGTATAGATCCAGCCGGGCGCGACAGAGAGAACGCGAACACCCTGCGGCCCCATTTCCTTTGACAATGCTTTCGAGTAGGTCGTCAGGGCTGCCTTTGCCGCTGCGTAAGCCGTTGTTGCATCGGGAAGGGGCAAGCGGCGCTGGATGCTGGAGATGTGGAGAACAACCCCACGGCGGCGTGCAGCCATTGTCGGCACCAGTGCCCGGTCAAGCCGAACGGCGGGAAGAAGATTGAGGCCAAAGGCTTCCTGCCAATGCGCGTCTGTAAGGACGGAAAAACCGCCCCCCGGTGCGCTCGATCCCCCAAGATTATGAACCAGAATATCGACCGAGCCCCCCTGCTGTGAAAGCCGTGTGACGAGGGTTTCCACACCCGCCGCCGTCGAAAGGTCCGCCAGAATGACCTCGGTGGCCATCGCCTCGGTTGGCATCGTGCGCGCAGAAACGATCACCGAAGCCCCAGCCGCCGCCAGCTTCCGCGCAATCGCCGCCCCCGCCCCTTTTGTACCGCCGGTCACCAAGGCGCATTTCCCTAACAGCTCGCGCGGATCGGACGAGAACTGCGGCCTCATCATTGTCCAATCTCCAGCCGGTCGATCAACCCATCCACCAACCCGAACCGGAACGTCAAATCAATCGGGCTTCCAGGGAAATTGCCGCTCACTAAGGCGGTTAACAACACGCTACCATCGACCGACAGCAGGCCCTTCGGGGTTATCGTGGCGCTGTAGCGGTCTAGCGCCATCTGCTTCCAAACCTGAATAGCGGTACGGCCCCGTATGTCCTGCCCGTCGTCCTTGACGCATGCCGTCGCGGTAAACTGCAGGGCTGCGATCTCGGCGTTGCCTGCATTATTAGCCGAAAGATACGCGGCGACAGCCGGGGGAAGCGTTATACTGGTCATTGCACAGTTTTCCTTTATTTAAGACAGTCAAAAATCGGCAATCTTCTAAGAAGAATGTGGAGACAGGAGCGTCCTATGACAAGAACGCACAAAAAAGTTGGGGACTTACCTCAAAGTAAGCGCCCTGAATACACGCATCATAGCGCCGCCACGGGTGTAGAAGCTGCCTTACGGGTGCTCGACGGCCGCTGGAAACTGCTTATTCTCTTCAATCTGTTCGGTGGGAAGACCTTGCGGTTTTCAGAGCTAGAGCGCGCCATCCCCGGCATATCGCAAAAAATGCTGACGCAGCACCTGCGCCAGCTGGAAGCCGATGCCATCCTAACCCGCCACGTTCATCCCGAAGTGCCGCCGCGCGTTGAGTATCAGTTGACCGACTGGGGCCAAGCGCTCTGTCCGGCGCTCGACGAAATTCTGCGGTGGATCGAAGCCAAGCCCGCAGACTAAGCGGCGGCGCCTCCTCGCCCCTCCCTCCAAGCCACCTCGCGCCGTTCTGGCAATGCGCAGACCATCTTGACAAAAGATATCTAAGATATATCTTGATAGCACTAAGACACTCACTGGAGACATGAGATGCATTTTTTTGAACGGATGCGCGACCATTTCGAGCGCGGGCACCATTTTGGTCCCGGCGGCTTCGGGCGGCATGGCTTTGGCCGGGGCGGGCGCGGCGGCTTCTGGGATTGGGGCGGGGACGAGGGCGATCATGGCCGCGGTGGCCGGCGCCGGGTTCTCGACGCCGCCGAATTACGCACGGTGCTGTTGAAGCTGATCGCCGATCAACCCCGGCATGGCTACGACCTAATCCGCGCGATTGAAGAATTGACCGGCGGGAGCTACGCCCCCAGCCCCGGCGTCGTTTACCCCGCCCTGGCCCTTCTGCAAGACCAAGGCTTTATTGTCGAAAATAGCAGTGAGGGCACGCGCAAGGCCTTTGCCGCCACGGAAGAGGGCATGACCCATTTGGCCGAAAATGCCGAAACGGTCACCGCCCTTTTCGCCCGCCTAACTGACATGGCGGCCCCGCAGGACCGCGCCGACGGTATTCCCATCCGCCGGGCCATGCATAATCTGCGCGCTGTGCTAAAGCACCGGCTATTCCGCGAGGAAACCGACCCGGAAACCTTACACGCCATCGTCGATATTCTCGATGACGCGGCCCGCAAAATCGAACGGCTACCGTGAGGGCCTCGCGGTTAACCCGTCTTCGGAAGCGGCTTGGCTTTACCGCCCCGCTTCCGCCCTCCCATCAGGATCAAGAGAATAATGACCCAATACCACAGCACGGCCCGGTTGGAGACGACCAACGGCAGCCGTTACCTCCAGCAACTATGCAAACATTGGAGCCATAATCTGACCGTTAGCTTTACGCCAACGGAAGGGTCCGTGATCTTCCCCCGGAACGCGCGCGGTGCCGATTGGCCGGGGGATGCAACGCTGCGCCTCGCCGCCAACGAAACGGGCCTTGAGTGTCATCTCGACGCCAGTTCCGCCGATCAACTGGCCGCCTTGAAAGGCGCGGTTGAACGGCACCTTGATCGGTTCGCCTTCCGGGAAGCGCCGCTGCGCTTTGACTGGGCCGGCCAGCCGTCTTAACCGAAGGTCAGCTTCAGCCCGTCCAAGATTGACTGGGCCGATAGGGCGGCCAACAGCAGCCCCATCACGCGGCTGACGACCAGAATCCCCGTTCGCCCCAAGGCCCGGCGCAACAGCGTGCCGAATAGCATCACGATCAGGGTAAGGCCGAGCACGGCGGCGATCACGGTCGCCACGCGAAGCTCATCAAGCCACCCGGCGTTGCCGCTGCCCATCAACATCACCGCCAGGATCGACCCCGGCCCGGCAATCCCCGGCATCGCGACCGGGAAGACCGCCACCTCACTAACGATAACCGCCCGTTCCTCGTTCGGCACATCTTCATGCCCATCGAAGATCATCTTCAGCGCGACGAGAAACAGGATGACGCCGCCCGCAATGCGAAAGGCGGGGAAGCCGATGCCAAGCTGGGTCAACAACGCCTGGCCGATCACGAGAAATAGGATCAAGACCCCGCAAGAAATCGCCACCGACAGCCGCGCCACCCGGCGGCTGTCGGCGCTATTCATCCCGGCAATCGCCGCCAAATAGATCGGCAGCACGCCGATCGGATCAATCACCACAAAGAGGGTGATGAAATCCGCTATCCAGGCAGAGAGAGTCATGTCGACGCCTCCCAAAACAGTGGCAGGTCCGCGACCTCCGCCCAGAGTTTGCCGATGCGGTTGCGATGCCGCAGGGTTCGCCCGTCCGACCAAGCGATCAACAAACCTGCGGCGAAGGCCCCGTCCTTCTCAAGGGTCGGCATCATGCCATGAATAAGGCCCCGGGCGGTAACGCCGTCGTTTAGCGTCCCAAGGGCATCTTGCAGAGCGCCCAGATGATTTTCCCAGGCTAAAACTTGCTTCTCATCGAAAATAGTCTTCGTAAAATCAATTAAATATCGAAGTTTCTTAACCTTAATTCTCAGATCATGGAGGCCGGGGACATCGATCCGATCCAGCCGGTTCCCCTGGCGGGATACCCGGCGCCACCGGTCGGCGAGCAGGGTGCGCGCAACCTCTGTCGCCGCCGGGCCGGAAGGGAGCATCGCCGCCGCTTCGTCCCGCCAGCGTAAAACATCGAGCAAAAACGCGGTGGTTTCCCAATTGGTGATCGTGCCGCCCAATAGCCCCGCCTCATGCATCCGGCGGGCGGTGGCGACGGCGGCCAAGTTCGCCCAACCCGGCTCGAGCGGAAAATCCCGCTCCGCCCGCACCAGGGTTTCGGCGCGGAAAACATCCAGATCGCGGACGCCCCCCAACCGCCGAGCCAGATCGCCCGCCCGCCGCCGCAAATCTTCCGCCCGCTCCGGCGCACCGACCCCAGCGCCGAATAACGGCAGTGCCGCCCGAAGGCGCCGTAGCGCAACGCGGGCCTGATGGATCGCCACCGTCTCCTGCTGCCACGCAACAGCCGGCAGATGCAGCAGCAACGCCTCAATCACCGTATCGAGGATCGCCGCCAAGACCCGCCCAGCCGTCATGTCGGGGGTTAGACGCAGTTTTTCAGGCTTGGGAAGAGGGTCTCCCCCTAAACGGCGATACCCTTCCGCCACCGGATCGAAATCCGGCAGCGGGATCGGGTCGGCCCGTCGCGCCTCGCCGTGCAAGGCCTCGACATCCCAACGCGCTTCAATGGCCCCGACCGGGACGCGGAGACGCACCGCCGCGTCCGTTCGCCCATCAGGAAACTGCCAGAACACATGCTCCAGCAGCAGCGGCCCATCGTGCCAGCGCGTTCGGGTCAGGTCGAACAGCGGCATCAGCCCTGCCGCCACCGTCTGCCGGGGCGAGAGCAGCAGCGGCGCCCCCCGATGCTGCTGGTCGGGCGTATCGACGACGCACCAGGTTTCCGGTGCCCCGACCTTGCGGAACCGCCGCCAGGCCGGACGCTTCAAAATCTCGTCCAGCGCTGCCGCCTTCAACCCAAGCCAGAGCGTGCTCATGCCCCCGTCTCCTCACCCTCGTCCCGGGGATAGCGCAAATGGGTCAAGCGGTTGTGATGCCACACGACTTGCTGCCAACTCTCCACAGGGCACTCGAAGACGGCCAGGGCCGCCGTGGGAAACTTCAGCGATAGTTTATCGCGCAACGCAAGATCGGTCGCCTCGCTGACGAGGCCGAGGGCGAATTCGTGCAGCCCGTCGTTATGGCCGATAACCAGCAAGGTTTCCGCGGCCTCGCCTTCCTGTTTTACAACGGCCAACAGCCGGTCGGGATCGGCGAGGTAGAGGTCTTTGAAGTAGCGCGCGCCGGGCACCCCCGCCCCAAGCCCTTCGGTCAAGAGATCCCAAGTTTCGCGGGTGCGGGTTGCGGTGGAACAGAGAACCCGGTCCGGCACAAGGCTAAGAGCGCGAAACACGTCGCCAAGCTGCCGGGCGGCGCGCTGGCCGCGGAGGTTCAGCGGGCGCGCATGATCCGATTGGCTAAGATCATCCCAGGATGATTTCGCATGCCGCAGAAGGACCAATCGGCGCATTGCCCGTTCTCCTTACGATACCGCTGCCGGACGGGGTTCCGGCACGCACTTTGATTGGGTAGGGTTCTAGCATGAAGAGAGACATTCGCCAGCCCATGCCGCACCCGGACGTGATCGTCGAAAAGCGCGATGCAGTCTTCCAAGGCTATTTCCAGGTCGATCGCTGGCAGTTGCGCCATCGCATCGACGGCCACGCCTGGTCGCCGCCGCTGGTGCGCGAAGTTTTCGAACGCGGCCATGCGGTTGCCGTTCTGCCTTATGATCCGGTGAAAGAGAAAATCGTGGTGATCGAACAGTTCCGCATGGGATCGCTGGCCGCCGGGCGGGATCCATGGATGCTGGAAATCGTTGCCGGGATTATCGAACCCGATGAAATCGCCGATCCCGTGGCCGTCGCCGCCCGCGAATGCTGGGAGGAGATCGGCACCGAGGTTAGGGATCTCTTCGAAGTTCTCACCTACCTGCCCTCGCCCGGCGCCGTGTCGGAAACCGTGACGCTTTATTGTGGCCGAGTGGATAGCGACCTCTTGCCACAGGCCGCCGGAAATACCGACGAGGGGGAATATATCCGCATCCTTACCTTATCGTTCGAGGAGGTTGACGCGGCGCTTGCCGCCGGGCGGTTCGAAAATTCCCTGATGCTGATCGCCGCACAATGGTTGCTGCTGAACCGGAAAAAGGTTCAAGATCATTGGCGGGTGCCGGAGAGCGCCCCGGACAAGCAAGCCTAAGGACTGGCAGGAGGACCGGGCACATGACAACGCGATCGGCTTTCGTATCGACCGGCTGGCTGGCGGAGCATCTTTCCGATCCGACGCTGCGGATTTTGGATGCCACCTATTTCCTGCCAGGCGTGCCGCGCAATGCCGAGGCGGAGTTTTTGGAACGCCATATTCCCGGCGCCCAGTTCTTCGATATCGACGGGCACAAGGATTTCGAAAGCGACCTGCCCCATATGCTGCCCGACCCCGATAGTTTTGCCGAAGCGATGACCGATATGGGCATCGGCAATGACTGCACAGTCGTTTGCTACGACAGCCACGGTTTGATGAGCGCGGCCCGCCCCTGGTGGATGTTCCGCACCTTCGGGCACGATAAGGTCTTCGTGCTCGATGGCGGGTTGAAGAAATGGCTGGCGGAAGGCCGCCCGACCGAGAGCGGGCCGGTCACCCCGCCCACGGGCCGGTTTCACGCCCGTTTTCGCCCGGAACTGGTCAGCGACCGCGATGCCGTCTTGACCGCCCTCGACATGCCCGCCGTGCAGATCATCGACGCCCGAAGCGCCGGGCGCTTCGCCGCGACCGAACCCGAACCGCGCGCCGGTCTAGCCGGGGGCCATATGCCCGGGGCGCGCAATGTTCCGTCGGGGACGCTGGTCAATCCCGACACCGGCGAGATTCTCTCGAAAACCGACCTTACCGCGCGTTTTATCGCCGCCGGGGTGGATTTGAAACGCCCGATCATCACCTCCTGCGGGTCGGGCGTCACCGCTTGCCTGCTGGCCATTGGCCTGTACGAACTTGGGCGGGCCGATGTTTCGGTTTACGATGGGTCATGGTCGGAATGGGGCAGCTATCCGGGCCTGCCGATTGCCACGGGGGATGCGGCGTGAACCTTGCCTCGGTCGGCGATCCGGGGGAGATCGACGTCAAGATCACCCATCTCGAAATGCTCGCACCCCCGGCAGGCACGGCACTGCCGCAACCGGTTCTGCCGCTGCCTTTGGTGCTAATGGCGGCGCGCAAGCCCAATTTGCGCTTTTATCGGTTTCTCTACGGCAGCGTTGGTGACCCCTGGCTGTGGTACGAACGCCGCAAGATGCCCGATGATCAGCTCGCGGCGATCCTGACCGATCCGGCCGTTGAAGTGACCGTCGCCTATATCGGCGGGGTTCCCGCTGGCTATTTCGAGCTCGACTCCCGCAAGAGTGGGGAGGTGGAGCTTGCCTATTTCGGGCTGGTGCCGGAGTTTATTGGCCTAAAACTCGGCCCTTATCTGTTGGATTGTGCCGTGCGCAAAGCCTGGGCAAAGGGGCCGAAACGGGTCTGGGTGCATACGTGCAGCCTTGATCATCCCAAGGCTCTCAGCCTGTATCAGAGAGCCGGGTTCGTTCCCTTCGCTGAAGAATCGCACCGTATTCCCAATCCCGCCGCGCTGATCGCCGCCGGGCGCCAGCGCGGGGACTGAAGGCCGCCTATTTCGCGAAAAGCTGGCCCATATCGCGGAAAGATTTGAATTCCAGCGCGTTGCCTGCGGGATCAAGGAAGAACATGGTGGCCTGTTCGCCAACCTGCCCCTTAAAGCGGATGTAAGGTTCGATCACGAACTTAATGCCCGCCGCTTTCAGCTTGTCAGCAAAGGTTTGAAACGTCTCCCACTCAAGCACGACGCCGAAATGCGGCACGGGTACATCGTGACCATCGACCGGGTTATGGTGCTTATCCGCCCTTTCCGGCGCGAGATGGGCGACGATCTGATGCCCGAACAGATCAAAATCAATCCATTGATCGCTCGACCGCCCTTCTGGGCACCCCAGGACCGTACCATAGAACTGCCGAGCAGCCGCCAGATCATCGACCGGGAAAGCGATATGGAAGGGGGTAACTTTTGTCATGAAGCCTCTCCTAAAACGGGGCGCGGTGCCGCCTACCCTGCTTGTTTCCCGTGATTCCAATGGGTGTGCAAACGAGTTTTTGGTGGTCTATCCTTCTAAAAACTCATAGCGTTGACTATGCGTTTGCGCCGCCTGCCCTCCCTCAATGGGCTTCGAACCTTCGAAGTCGCCGCCCGGTTAGGGTCTTTCACTCTGGCGGCCGAAGAGTTGCGCGTCACCCAAAGCGCCGTAAGCCGCATGGTCGCCAGCTTGGAGGCAGACCTCGGCATCCCCTTATTCGAACGGCAAGGGCCGCGTTTGACCGTTACCCCGGCGGGGATCGACTATCAGCATGCTATTGCCGCCGCGCTTAGCGATCTTGAAACCGCCACCGAGCGGCTGCGCTATGGCGAGGAGGGCGGGCCGATTGCTGTTAGCACGCTGCATACCCTCGCCTTCCGCTGGCTGGTGCCGCGCTTACAGCGGTTCGAGGCCGCCCATCCAGGCCTAAGCATCGATATAAGCACCGGCGACCGGCTGGCGAATTTCGCGACGGAGCCGGTGGATATCGGCATCCGCTATGGTTATGGCGATTGGCCGGGCTGCACAGTGCATTTCCTAATGCCGGAAACCGTTAGCCTCTTTTGCGCCCCAAGCCTGCCTACCCGCCGGGGCGGGCTGACGCAGCCCGATGATCTGCGTCATCATCGGCTGCTCTATCATTCGACCCGGCCGCAGGCGTGGCCGGATTTCTTTGCCGCCCTCGGCCTGCCGCCGCCGCTGGTGCCGCCATCGGGCCCGGGGTTCGAGCATTTTTTTATGATCATCGAAGCCGCCGTCGCCGGGATGGGGATTGCCCTTTTGCCGGAGTTTCTGGTGCAGGATGATTTAGTCCAGGGACGCTTGATCCGGGCCTTGCCGGTCAGTGTCCGCAATCCGCGCGCCTATTATCTGGTTCATGCTAAAGGGGCCGAGCGCCGTGCGAAGGTTGCGGCCTTCCGCAATTGGCTGCTGGACGAAGCGGCGCCCTATCGGTCAGAAACCCCAGCGCCTTAGGGCTTTCGGCTCTTCTCGATTTGCCGCCATTTGGCGACATTGCGGTTATGCTCGTCCAAGGTCTTGGCGAAGGCATGCCCGCCGGTGCCATCGGCAACGAAGTAAAGGTCTTCCGTCACCATCGGCTTTGCCGCCGCCATCAGCGCCGCACGACCGGGATTGGTGATCGGCCCCGCCGGAAGCCCAGCGCGGGTATAGGTGTTCCACGGCGTATCGGTATCAAGATCGGCCCGGGTTAGCGTCTTCGTTGCCCCGCCGCCGCCGACCACCCCGTAGAGCACCGTCGGGTCCGACTGAAGCTTCATACCCTTCCGCAGCCGATTGATGAAAACGCCCGAAATCCGTTCCCGCTCCGCCGCGACCCCGGTTTCCTTTTCGATCATTGAGGCGAGAACCAACAATTCTTCCGGGGTGCGCAAGGGAACCGATAGATTGCGACTGTTCCATGCCTCAGAAAGTGCTGCCTGCATCGCCGTTTGCAGGCGTTTGACCATCTCGGCCCGCCGGTCGCCGCGCTGATAATGATAGGTTTCGGGCAGCAGTGTCCCCTCCGGCAAACTATCAGCCATGCCGCCCTCCAGACCATCCGCCGTGCGGATCAGGTCTAGGATTTGGGCAGAGGTCAGCCCCTCGGGCACCGTCAGGCGCCGCACCACCGTTTTACCCGCACGCAACTGTTCAAGAATGGCTGCCAGACTAGCCCCGGCGGGAATCTCATATTCGCCCGAACGCAGGGCACGCGGATCGCGCCGTAATTGGGTTGCCGCCATCAACAACCAGGGTTTTTCGATAAACCCCTGTTCCAACAGCATTTGACCTATGGCGTCTGATCCCAGCCCGCGCGGGATATAGATAACCTTCGCCCCTTGGGTCGGCCCCGGGCGGTCGATCTCGCCCTGCACCCAATTGAAGGCGAAAGCCAAAAGGGCGCCCGTAAAAACGAGCGCCCCCAGCAGGATCGATAATAGCCTGAGCAAGCTGCTTTACACGCCCGGCCCGAAGACCAGCGACGCATTGGTGCCGCCGAAACCGAAGGAGTTCGAGAGCGCATAGCGCACGTCCCGCTTCTTCGCCTTATGGGGCACCAGGTCGATATCGCAGCCTTCAGACGGGCTATCGAGGTTAAGCGTCGGCGGCACGATCTGATCACGCAGGGCAAGGATCGAGAAAATCGCTTCCACAGCCCCCGCCGCCCCGAGCAGATGGCCGATGGCCGATTTGGTCGAGGACATGGAGAGGTTATAGGCGTGATCGCCGAACAGACGCTTCACGGCGCCGAGTTCGATTTCATCCCCCAGCGGCGTCGAAGTGCCGTGGGCGTTGATATAATCGATCTTATCCGGCGACAGGCCCGCCCATTTGAGGGCCGACTGCATCGCGCGGAAGCCGCCGTTCCCGTCCGGCGCCGGGGCCGTGATGTGATAGGCATCGCCCGACATGCCGAAGCCCAGGACTTCCGCATAAATCTTCGCACCGCGTGCCTTGGCGTGCTCCAGGCTTTCGAGGACGACGACGCCCGACCCTTCGCCCATGACGAAACCGTCGCGGTCCTTGTCCCACGGGCGGGATGCTTTGGTCGGTTCGTCATTGAAGCTGGTGGACATCGCACGCGAGGCGGCGAAACCGGCAAAGCCGATGCGCGACATCGCCGCTTCCGTACCGCCGGCGACCATCACCTCGGCATCGCCCAACGCGATCAGCCGAGCCGCATCGCCGATGGCGTGCGCGCCGGTCGAGCAGGCCGTCACAACGGCGTGGTTCGGCCCCTTGAAGCCCCACCGCATCGAGATATGCCCCGAGGCGAGGTTGATCAAATTGGCCGGAATATAGAAGGGGCTGAGGCGGGTTGCACCGCGCTCGTTCACCAGCAGCGCGCCTTCGGTAATCCCGATCAGACCACCGATGCCGGAGCCGACCATGACGCCGGTGGCTTCACGGTCCGCATCGGTTTCAGGCTTCCAGCCCGAATCTTCAATGGCTTCCTGCGCTGCCGCCATCGCGTAGATGATAAAGTCGCTCATGCGGCGCCGGTCTTTAACCGGCACCACGGCGTCGATATCGAAATCGCCAGGGCCGCCGTTGCCGCGCGGAATGATGCCGCCCACTTTGGCGGGAATATCGCTGACGTCGAAATGCTCGTCGACGCGCTTTAGGCCCGACTGACCATCGAGCAGCTTCGACCAGACGTGGCTGACGCCGGTACCGAGCGGGGTCACCATGCCGAGGCCGGTCACCACCACGCGTTTCAGGGAGATTTGCTTTTCAGTGCTCACGTGCGTTCTTCGCCTTTCGCCGTCGAAACTGGGTCGGTTATCGAACCGCCCCCTGGCGCCCCTTGAGGTAAGAGCCGCTTTCGGAGGTCCGAAACCGGCTCTTGTCTAACTCTGGCCGCTCATGCGCCGTGCAGGCTTGAAAGCGTTCCGGAAAACCGGAAGGCCTTAGGCGTTCTGCTTTTCGATGAAGTCGATGGCGTCCTTCACCGTCAGGATCTTTTCGGCGGCATCATCCGGGATTTCGACGCCGAATTCTTCTTCGAACGCCATGACCAGTTCCACCGTGTCCAGGCTGTCCGCGCCGAGATCGTCGATGAAGCTGGCATTGTCGGTGACCTTGGCTTCGTCCACGCCCAGATGCTCGATGACGATCTTCTTAACGCGTTCGGCGACAGTGCTCATTGCGAATTATCCTCAACAGTAACCAATGATCGTTCCGTGTAGCCGGTCTGGGCAGGCCCGACAAGCCCTTCCGTACCGCGCCGCACGTGGGGCGTTTTCGGTCCGAAAGCCGCCCCGTGTAACACACTTCCGCCCCCCACGCCAGTGCTTCCCGGCACCGATAGCGGGCAGAAAAGCGGCTTAAAGCATCGCCATCCCGCCGTTTACGTGCAGGGTTTCGCCGGTGACATACCCGGCTTCCGGCGAGGCGAGATACACGACGGCCGAGGCGATTTCCTCCCCCGTTCCCATCCGCCCGAGCGGAATAGCGCCCAGCAGTTTCTGCTTCTGGTCGTCCGGCAGAACCTCGGTCATCGCGGTTTCGATGAAGCCCGGCGCCACGCAGTTGACGGTAACATTGCGGCTGGCAACTTCCTGGGCCAGCGACTTAGAAAAGCCGACCAAGGCCGCCTTGGAGGCCGCATAATTGGTCTGCCCAGCGTTGCCGGTAGCGCCGACGATGGAAGTAATGGAGATGATGCGCCCGAAGCGCTTCTTCATCATCCCGCGCAGCACGGCGCGCGACAGGCGCATGGCGGCGGTCAGGTTCACGTCGAGCACCGTCTGCCAATCGGCATCCTTGAGACGCAGTAACAGTTGGTCGCGCGTCAGCCCGGCGTTGTTCACCAGAATATCAACCCCGCCCGTCGCCGCTTCGGCGGCTTTGATCAGCGTATCGGCGGCGTCCGGCTGCGATAAGTCGGCGGTCAACACATGGGTACGCTCGCCGCCCAAGCCCGCCGCTACCTCGGCCAGAACAGCTTCGCGGGTACCAGTCAGAATAACGGTTGCCCCTTGCTTGTGCAGGGCCGCCGCGATGGCGCGGCCAATGCCGCCGCTCGCACCTGTGACGAGGGCGGTTTTGCCGGTGAGATCGAACATTGTTCTTCTTTCTTAGAGCGTCTTCAGGAAGGCATCGACGTCCGCCGGGCCGTTCACAGCCACACCGGTCGCATCCTTAGCGATGCGCTTGACAAGGCCGGTGAGCACTTTGCCCGAGCCAAGCTCGACGAACTCGCGGATGCCCATACTATTCGCCATATGTAGAATGCTCTCGCTCCAGCGCACACGGCCCGTCACTTGTTCGACAAGGCTTTGGCGGAGCTTGGCGGGGTCTTGCTCTGGCCGGGCGGTAACATTGATCACCACCGGTAGGCTGGGGGCGAGGAAAGCGACCTCGGCCAGGGCATCGGCCATGGTATCGGCGGCGGGCTGCATCAGACGGCAGTGGAAGGGCGCCGATACCGGCAGCGGCAGGGCGCGCTTCACGCCTTTTGTCGGCGCAAAGGCAACGGCGCGGGCAATCGCGCCCGCCGTTCCCGACAAGACGATCTGCCCGCCGCCATTATCATTGGCGATGTCGCAAACTTCGCCTTCGGCAGCCGCATCGGCGATTTCTTGCGCGACCGACAGTTCAACGCCGAGCAGCGCCGCCATCGCCCCGGTCCCCAGCGGAACGGCCTTCTGCATCGCCTGCCCCCGGCGCTTCAGCAGCCGGGCGGTATCGGCAACGGTCAGGGCGCCAACGGCGGCCAGCGCCGAATATTCGCCCAAGGAATGCCCGGCGACGGCGACGCCAAGGTCGGCCAAGCGTTTGCCGGTTTCGGCTTCGAGCACGCGGGCGACCGCCAGCGAGGTCGCCATCAGCGCGGGCTGAGCGTTCTCGGTCAGCGTCAGCTCCCCTTCTGGCCCCTCCCACATCAAGCGGGAAAGGTTCTGCGACAGGGCGGCATCCACCTCGTCGAACACAGCACGGGCGACGGGGAAAGCCTCCGCCAGATCCTTCCCCATGCCAACAACTTGGCTGCCCTGCCCTGGAAACAGAAAGGCTCTGGTCATGATCGGGCGTATCCTCGCGGTTCTTAATGTCGCGCGTTTGTCATACTTCATCCTGACCTGTCAAGAATTCGCTGATCATTACGGTTTTTTTGTGCAGGGATTCGCTTGCATCGCGGACGGAAGACGCTATAGTCCGCGCTCCCTCGCCGGACCCTCTTTTGGACTCCGGCAGGCTCCTTGCTGATCTGTTTCGGCAGGTCAGCTGGGCGCGGGGAGGCCCGGAGGCTTAGGCCAACGGGGGAATCCGCGCCGAATCAGCCATAAGGAGAGCAGGTTTATGCCTTTGTATGAAAGCGTGTTTATCGCACGTCAGGATATCTCCGCCGCCCAGGTGGAAACGCTGGCCGCTACGTTTGCTGGCATCGTCACCGCCGAAGGCGGCGCGGTTGCTAAGCAAGAATATTGGGGTCTGCGCAATCTCGCCTTCAAGATCCGTAAGAACCGCAAGGGTCATTACGTGCTGTTCAATCTCGATGCCCCGGCTCCCGCCGTGCTCGAAATGGAACGCAACATGCGGATCAACGAAGACGTCATCCGGTTCATGACCGTGCGCGTCGATGAACTGGAAGAAGGTCCGTCGGCCGTTCTGTCGAACCGTGGCGAACGCAGCGAGCGGGGCGAACGCGGTGAACGGGGCGAGCGCGGTGATCGCGGCGACCGTTACGAACGCGGCCCGCGCCGCCGGGATGATGATGACCGCGGCCGTGGCGCCGACGATCAGGTTGGGGAGTAAGACTAATGCAAGCTGGTGGTCGTCGTCCGTTTTTCCGTCGCCGCAAGTCCTGCCCGTTCTCCGGCCCGAATGCGCCGAAGATCGACTATAAGGACATCAAGCTGCTGCAGCGCTTCCTGTCGGAACGCGGCAAGATCGTCCCGTCGCGCATCACCGCCGTGTCGGTGAAGAAGCAGCGCGAACTCGCTCAGGCGATCAAGCGCGCCCGCTTCCTTGGGTTGCTGCCGTATCTGATCGGCTAAGTCGCGACTAAAGCCTTCCGGCCGGGCTGGTTTTCCAGTCCGGCCGCCGCGCTGCCCCGCCTTGCGGACAGCAAGCCCTGATCGAAGGGCGCAGTAGCCGGTTTTGCGGCGGCTCTGCGGTACGGTTTCCGAGGGAAACCCATCCGTGGGGCATAGCCGCTGGAAGGGTTCATCATCTCCCCGCCCCTGCGCGGGTTTGGAAATCGTAAAGGAAACCATCATGGTTGCTCTCGTTCTGCTCGAACGTGTCGAAAACCTCGGCCAGATCGGCGATGTCGTCAACGTTCGCCCGGGCTATGCCCGTAACTATCTGCTGCCGCAGAAAAAGGCCCTCCGCGCCACGAAGGCGAACCTGGAAGCCTTCGAAGCCCGCAAGGCCCAGATCTTCGCCGACAATCTGAAGCGCAAGGAAGAAGCCGAAGCCGCCGCTGCCAAGATGGAAGGGCTGAAGCTCGCCCTGGTCCGTCAGGCCGGTGAAAGCGGTCAGCTTTACGGTTCGGTCAATGGCCGCGACGTGTCGGAAGCCACCACCGAAGCCGGTTTCACCATCCATCGCAACCAGGTTGTGATCGACACCCCGATCAAGACGACGGGCGTGCATTCGGTGCGCATCACCCTGCATCCGGAAGTTTCGGTCGGCGTGATCATCGCCGTCGCCCAGACCCGCGAAGAAGCCGATGCGCTGCTGGCTGGCCGCGACCTGCGCGCTGAAGCCGCCGCTGACGAAGCCGCTGACGAAGCCGCGTTGGCCGCTGAATTGGCCTCGGCGGCTGCGGCCCGCGAAGCCGAATAATTTCGGTTTCACGGCGCGAGCCTTTAAGGCCGCCTCGGTTTTTGCCGGGGCGGCTTTTTTGCTATTGAAGGGGCGCTTAGGTATAGTACCGCATCATGGATGATTATCCGCTACCCGACGACTATCCGACCGACGCCGCCCCAGGGTCTGGCCTGCCTGCCGTTCAAACCGAACGGCTCGGCCTGCCCATCCGCCTGCCGCCCCATAATGATGAGGCGGAAATGGCGCTGCTGGGCGCCATTCTGCACAATAATCGCGCTTTTGAACGGGTGATCGAGTTCCTGCGGCCGGAGCATTTTGCCAACCGCGTCCACGGTAAGATTTTCGAAGCGGTCGGCAAGCTGATCGACCGAGGGCAGATCGCCGACCCGATTACCCTGAAGCAATATTTCGAAGCCCATCAGGATTTGGCCGAGATCGGCGGGTTTCAATATCTGATGACCTTGGCCTCCTCCCTCGTCTCGGTCATCAATGCCGAAGATTATGGCCGGGTCGTCTATGAGCTCTTTATCCGCCGCCAGTTGATTGAGATTGGCGAGGAGGCGGTTAATCTCGCCTTCAGCCCAGCGCCCGATCAGGACGCGCGCAAGCAGATCGAAATCGTCGAACAGCAGCTCTTCAACCTCGCGACCATCGGCGATATCGAAAGCGGCTTCCAGCCCTTCCATCAGGCGATCACCGCGTCCCTGCGCATGGCCGAAGCGGCTTTCCGGCGCGACGGCAAGCTCGCGGGTGTACCGAGCGGGCTGCGTGATTTGGACCGGCTGCTCGGCGGGCTGCATAATTCCGATCTGGTCATCCTCGCCGCACGCCCGTCGATGGGGAAAACCGCGCTGGCCACCAATATCGCCTATAATGCCGCCCGCGTTGTGAAGGACGAGGAGACGCAGCGGAAACATTCGGTGGCGTTCTTCAGCCTCGAAATGTCGTCCGAGCAGCTTGCCACCCGTGTTCTGGCCGATGTGGCGCAAATTCAATCGCACCGCATCCAGCGCGGCGAATTGCAGCCCGACGATTTCGAACGGTTGGTTATCGCCAGCCAGCAGCTCGAACGGCTTAGCCTCTTTATCGACGACACCCCCGCCCTGTCGATTACCGCCGTCCGTACCCGCGCGCGGCGCTTGAAGCGGCAATCGGGCCTTGATCTGATCGTCGTCGATTACCTGCAACTGCTGCGCGGGTCGGACAGCCGCAGCGACAACCGCGTGCAGGAAGTCTCGGAAATCACGCGCGGCCTGAAGGCCATCGCTAAAGAACTCGATGTTCCCGTCATCGCCCTGTCGCAGCTTTCGCGTCAGGTCGAAAACCGCGAAGACAAGCGCCCGCAATTGGCCGACCTGCGCGAATCCGGCTCCATCGAGCAGGATGCCGACGTGGTGATGTTCATTTACCGCGAAGAATATTATCTGGCGCGCAAGGAACCCGCCGAAGGCACCGCCGAACATGACGCCTGGCAGGCGGAAATGGAGCGCTTTCACAATCGCGCCGAAATTATTATCGCTAAACAGCGCCACGGCCCTATCGGTCGCGTCGTCGTCCATTTCGACGGCAATACCACGCGCTTCAGCGATCTTGCCGAAAGCGGACATCTACCCGATGAATATTAAATCGACCGCCCAGGATTGGGCCGACCGCTGCCGGGCATGGCTGCGAGACGCGCATCTGCCTCTCTGGGCCAAGTACGGGGTTGACCGGGCGGGCTGGGGCTTCCACGAACGGCTCGACGCGGCAACCCTTGCGCCGACCGGCCCCGATCAGCGCCGGTCGATGGTCTGCGCCCGGCAGCTCTACCTGTGGAGCGCCGCCAGCCGGGCCTTTGGGCTTGCCGAACACCGCGCCCTTGCAGAGCGGGCCTATCAAACCCTGGTCGAACGGTTCCCCGACCGGGAAAATGGCGGCTGGGTTTTTAGCCTAAAATCCGACGGCAGCCTGCTGGACGGTCGCAAGGATTTTTACGCCCACGCCTTCATTCTCTTCGCTCTAGGGCATTACGCCCCCATCGGCGCGCAAGGGACGGAAGCCTTAATGCTCGCTCGGGTCACCTGGGGGCTCCTGCAAAAGAAGCTCATGCGCCCGCAAGGCTGGCTCGCCGCCGAGGCATCAAGCCATTGGCATATCGGTAGCGACCGGCTGGTGCAGAACCCGCACATGCACTTGTTCGAAGCGCTGCTAACCCTAGCCGAGGTTGACCCCACAGGGGGCTACGATCGCGGGGCGCAGCATTTGATCACCCTCTTCGAAACCCGGCTTTTCGATGGGACGCTCGGCGAGTTTTTCGACGCCGATGGTCGAGCGAGTGGTGCAGAAGGCCAGATTTTAGAACCCGGCCACCATTTCGAATGGGCGTGGCTGCTGCGCGACGCCGCGCGGGTTCTCGGCGAACCCCGCCTTGTGCCTCTCGCTGACCGCCTAACCCATTGGGCCGAGAGTACCGGAACCGATACTACCCACGGCGGCACTTATGACCAGATCAGCCGGACGGGCGATATTCTACAGCCCGATAAGCGCATTTGGCCGCAGTCGGAAGCGGTTAAAACCTATGCAACAGCCTATGCCGCAGCCCCGTCCGCCGAGACGCTTGCGCCGCTACTCGCGCGCCTTAGCTTTCTCTTTGATTACTATCTGCTGCCGGACGGGCGTTGGCACGAGCATCTTCGCGCCGATTTAACCCCCATCGCACCCTATTTGCCCGCCAGCACCCCCTATCACATCGCCTTCGCGCTGCTGGAAGCCCTGAAAGCCCTCGAAGCCTAAGTGCTTTCCGGTGTGGGCGCCGACCAAACGAGATTGGGGCGACTGAACGGCTTTAGGTCCATCCGATAGGCACGCGCTTCTTCCTCCGCCAGATGGGCGGCGGCTTCGATGAAGCTGGCAACGGCGCCTAATCCCGCCTGATCGGCTTCTTCGGCCAAGGAATTGAGGCATGCCGCAATCGCCGCCGCCGTGCGGGCGGTGTGATGCGCGCTCATGCCCACTAAAGCTGGGCCGCTGCCCTGATCGGAATGGTCATACATCGTACACCTCCTGTCCCGGACAGGAATTAAACCGGTAAAATCATCAAAAGCCAATAGAATTTATCCCGAATATATATGTATTCAATCATCGTCTTGTAACATTAAATTAAATTTCCCTGTTATAACAAATATAAATCGACCAATCCGTCGATGTACTCGCCAACAGCGGGTGAAAGTTTACACTTGCGGCATCAGAATCCCCTCCCCTCCTTACACGCCGTTACAGTGCAATCAAAGTCTATAAACACTTTTTAGTTGATTATAAGAACGCCGGAGCGTCTTTAAAAAACTTTTGCGGCGGCCAGTTCGAATATCCCGATAGGTGGGAGCAAACGCTAGGACTTACACGGGCTTTTCCCTATTTTCGATCTGGGGTACGGGCTGCGACGATCCGTCTCCGCAACAGGGTATCGCAGGCTTGGGTTTCGCAGACAAAATACGCATGTTATCGCTATAATATTCAAAAGAATTTGACCAGAAAGTCAGATCATCCGTGCAGAAGATCAACGATAATATCTGCCTCAGGCGCATCAAAATTATCTGTTACTTAAGGATTTAATTTCAAAATTTTATTCCAAAGTAAGACCTGTTGGAGAAATTTGGTCTTTTTTTTGCTTAGGGAATGCCAACGCACGCGAAGAAGCGATGACAAGCCTGTGATAGGCTTGTTACAGTTTCCGTAACTTAGCTTACAGTTGCATCGGCGGGCGATGCGGTCGGGAGGCCCATTCAACGCCGGATTAAAGGGGGACACATGGCTCGTGGGGGAGTTATGGGGATCCGAGGCCGGTTGATTACCGGTTTCGCCGCCATTGGGGTTGTTTTTGCGGGAATGGTGGCCTTCACCATTCAACGGACGGAAACGAACCGCAGCGTCGTCGATCAGATGGTGCGAAGCCGCGTTCCATCGGCATTGGCGGGGCAGAAGCTGGCCGCGTCGGTTTACGGTAGCCTTGAAAGTCTAAGGGCCTATATGGCCCTGCGCGAGCGGAACCGGCTTCTAGCCTGGCAAGCCGCCTGGGTTCGTATCGCCAACGAGCGTGAAGCAATTGCCGAGCAATTGACCCAAGCCCATCTGACCGATGGCGAGCGCGCCGACTGGGATCGGCTAACCGCCGCGCTGACCCCGCTCGAAGCCGCCCAGAAGGAGGTCGTCGCCCTCCTCGGCACGCCCGAGGAAACCAAGGGGATGACGCTGTTTACCGAAGAAGCGCAGCCGCAGATCGCCCGTGCCATCGCTATGGCCCGCACGCTGATCGAAGACGAAGCGCGCACCCCAGAAGGCGGGCCGCGTAAGGCGCTGCTGGAAACCTTCGCCCATATTCGCGGGGAAGCGGTCCAAGTTCTCGCCTCGCTACAAACCTATCTGATGACGGGCAGCCCCGAGTATAAGCAACAGTATGAAAGCGTCTGGCAGAGCTTATCCGCCCGAATTCAAAGCCTGGATCGTCAGCAGGAGTTGATGACCGGCAGCCAGCGGATGGCAGGCGCGTCGCTGAAGCAGCTTATGCTGCAAATTCAGCCTCTCGCGACCGAGTTGATCGAGCTGCGCCAGCAGGCGGCCTGGAATCAGGCCGATTATCTGCTCAATACCAAAGTCACGCCGCTGATCGATAAGTTGATGGATCAATTGGAGGGGCGGCAGGATGCCATGGGCCTGCGGTCCGGTGGTTTTATCACGGTGCAAAGCCGAATGGTGGAGCTAGAGGCGGATACGGTCGCCGACTCGGCCCAGGAGTTGCGCCAAACCCTAATCTTGCTGCTGATCGGCACCCTTTTGCTGACTGTGCTGATTGTGATCGCCACGCAGCGCGGCATCGTTCCCCCGTTGACGCAGATGACCGAGGCGATGACCCAGCTCGCCAATGGCGTGCTGAATATCAAAATCCCCGCCCTGGGACGGCGGGACGAAGTGGGCCGCATGGCCGCCGCGGTCCAAGTTTTCAAAGAAAACGCCGAGCGCGTTCAAGCGATGGAGCAAGAAGCCGAAGCCCAAGCCCGCCGGGTCGAGGAGGAAAAACAGGCGGCGATGGCGGCAATGGCAACCGAGTTCGAGAACTCCGTCGCGGCCATCGTCACCAGCGTCTCTTCAGCAGCAGATCACATGCGCGCCAGCGCCGAATCCCTCTCCGATACGGCGGCACAAGCGCTAACCCAAACCCATACGGTCGCCGAAGCCGCCGAACAGGGCAGCCATAATGTTCAAACCGTCGCCAGCGCGGCGGAAGAACTGACGGCCTCAATCCAGGAAATCGCCCGCCAAGTGACCGAAGCAAATCGCGTCGCCCAGCAGGCGGTTGATGAAGCCGGAACGACGAATAATGGTGTGCAGCAGCTTGCTATTGCTGCCGTGCGGATTGATGACGTCGTCCGCCTCATTCAAGCGATCGCCGAGCAAACCAACCTCTTAGCCCTGAATGCGACGATCGAGGCCGCGCGGGCGGGCGACGCAGGGAAGGGTTTTGCCGTCGTGGCGAATGAGGTGAAGGCATTGGCCAGCCAAACCGCCAAGGCCACCGAGGATATTCAGGCACAGATTGGCGCCATTCAGCGGGAAAGCAGCCAATCGGCCAAAGCGATCCAGTCGGTTGCCGGAATCATCGGCTCGATCAGCCATATCACCGCTACCGTCGCTGCAGCCGTGGAGCAACAAGGGGCCGCAACGCGGGAGATTACGCGCAATGTTCAGGAAGCCGCCGACGGCACGCGGCTGGTATCCGATAATATTATGGCCGTGCGATCAACGGCGGAAGCCACCGGGGCCTCGGCCTCGCAAGTTCTAAGCGTTGCGGGCAACCTATCGCAGCAGGCGGGTATTCTAAGGTCGGCGGTGCAGGACTTTGTTGCCCGTGTCCGGGCCTAGAGCAGTTCGCACAGCTGCGATCCAAGAAAAAAGGCGGGGAAATTTTCCCCGCCTTTCGTACCTTCAGCCTATTTTTTCGGCGGCTGGCCGCCACCGGAATAGACGAAGTTATCAAAGGTGTTTTCAGCGACCCGGAACCAAGCGTATTGGTCTTCGCGGAACGCTTTCCACGGTTCGTAGATCTTCTTGAACTTTTCGTTCTTGCTCGCGACTTCCTCGTAAAGATCGAACGCCGCTTTATAGCAGGCCGCCATCACTTCACGCGGGAACGGACGCAGCAGCGCGCCACTGCCGACCAGCTTGCGCAGGGCCAGCGGGTTTGCGGCGTCGTACTTTGCCAGCATGTAATTGTTGCCATCGGCGCACGCCGTTTCCAGCGCCTGCTGATAATGCTTCGGCAGGGCCTGGAACTGGGCATCATTCACCAGCATCGACAACTGGGCGCCACCTTCCCACCAGCCCGGATAGTAGTAATACTTGGCGACCTTGTAGAAGCCGAGCTTTTCATCGTCATATGGGCCGATCCATTCGGCGGCGTCGATAGTGCCCTTTTCCAGCGCCGGATAAATATCACCGCCCGGGATTTGCTGCGGCACAGCGCCAAGCTTTGCCAAGACCTGCCCGGCGAACCCGCCGATGCGCATCTTGAGACCCGACAGGTCTTGCACGGTCTTGATTTCCTTACGGAACCAGCCGCCCATCTGCGCGCCCGTATGCCCCAGCGGGATATTGTAGACGTTATAGCCCTTAAAGAAGTCGCGCAGCAGTTCAAGCCCGCCGCCCTGATACTGCCACGCCATTTGCTGGCGGGTGTTCAGACCGAAGGGGACGGCCGTATCGAACGCAAAGGTCGGGTCCTTCCCAACGTAATAATAGCTGGCGGTATGGCCGCATTCGACCGTATTGGCCTGCACCGCATCCAACACCTGCAACGCCGGAACCAGCTCGCCGCCCGCGAACACGCGGATCTGGAACTTACCATCGGTCATTTCGGCAACGCGCTTCGCGGTATGTTCCGCCGCCCCGAAGATCGTATCCAAGCTCTTCGGAAAGCTCGAGGCGCAACGCCACTTCACTTCGGGGTAGCTCTGCGCAATCGCGGGCGCAGCAATCGTCGTTGCAGCCGCCCCAATCCCTGCGGCCTTCAGAAACTTACGTCGTTCCATAGATCTCTCTCCCCAAAGCTCTCTTTATCTGTTGGTCTTCTCTATCGGTCCGGCTTTGCACCGTTACCATCCCGGCCTGGCCACCCTTTGCGACGCGATCGTCGGGTCATCTGCAAATCGCATGGCACCTATGCCGAGACAGACCCTAACACCGGGACTGTGAAAAACACAAGATTCGTTTCACTTAAGGACGATTGCAGCAATCCTCTTAGTCTCACCCCCTAAGTGCCACCATCAACAGTGATAACCATGTTGGAATTTACGAGTGTTCCCCTGATCTACCCTGCGCCCCAGGCCCTAAGGAGGGCTGATTCATTCGCCCCCTAGCAAGGCTTGACCCCTCGCCCGCCCCCGCTTATGGTGCGCCACCCCAAAGGGAGCTCGTAGCTCAGCCGGTAGAGCACGTGACTTTTAATCATGGGGTCCCGGGTTCGAATCCCGGCGAGCTCACCATTGGGTTAAAGCAAATCGCCCCGCGTTCATATGGACGCGGGGCGATGCTTTTTATGGTCTTGATTAGTCGGCTTGTTCAGCGAACCGGGTCTTAAGCGCTTCCACGATGCGTGGGCTGACGAAACGGGAAATATCGCCGCCCAATTTGCCGATTTCTTTGACGAAGCGGGAGGAGACGAACTGTTGCCCGTCTGCCGCCATCAAGAAGACCGTCTCAACCGCCGGATTCAGCTTGGCATTCATCCCCGCCATCTGAAACTCATATTCGAAGTCCGAGACGGCGCGCAGACCGCGCACGATCTGATTAGCACCATGTTCGACGGCAAAATTGATCAACAGACCTTCAAAGGGCACCACCGTGATCCGATGGCCTTCGGGGAGGGCCGCCACTTCACTGCTCAGCAGATCCACCCGCTCGGTCAGGGAAAAGAGCGGGCCTTTCCCGGCATTCTTAGCGACACCGACAATCAGCCGATCACAAATGCGCGCGGCCCGGCGGATGATGTCGATATGACCAGAGGTAACGGGGTCAAACGTCCCCGGATAAACAGCGGTGCGCAGGCCTTCGTCGGCGCTGGGCGTGGTCGATGCCGAAGTCACTGGGTCCCCTCCCCAAAAAAGGCTGCCAGTCCCCACCGGCAGCCTTTGCTTCTGCTGAAAGACGGTTAAACCAGCAAGGACGGCGGTGCCCCGTCGGCGGGCGGAGCATCACTGCCCTCGCCGTCTTCAGTTTCTTCGCCGGTATCGTCGAGACGGGTGACGGACACCACCCGTTCGGCGGTTTCGACCTTGAATAGGGTCACGCCCTGGGTCTTGCGCCCAGCGATGCGGATACCCGCCACCGGAATGCGGATCAGCTGCCCGCCGTCCGTCACCAGCATAATCTGATCGCTTTCGCTGACTGGGAAAGCCCCGACCACCGGCCCGTTCTTCTGGGTAATATCCATCCCAGCGATCCCCTGACCGCCGCGCCCGGTTTTGCGGTATTCGTAAGCCGAACTGCGCTTGCCAAAGCCGCGCTCCGTGACCGTTAGCAGGAATTGCTCCACGGCTTGCAGTTCCTGGAAGCGGTCGTCGGTCAGATTGACCTGTTCGGCCAGAAGATCGGCTTCATCATCCACGCTGGTTTCGACAGCGGCATCATCCCCCGCAGCCCGGCGGAGCGCCGCGGCCCGGCGCAGGTACGCATCACGCTCTTCCACGGTCGCCTGCACGGCATCGAGCACGGCCATCGAGATAACGGCATCCTCATAGGCCAAGCGGATACCGCGCACCCCGGTCGAGGCCCGCGATTGGAAGACGCGGATATCATCGACCGAGAAGCGGATCGCTTTGCCAAGGCGGGTCGAGAGCAAGACGTCTTGATCGTCGCGCGCCACGGAGACGCCGATGAGGTCGCCCAGGCTATTGCCGTCCTCATCCTCTAGCTTCATGGCAATCTTGCCGTTCGACTTGATATTGAGGAAGTCGGACAGAGCATTGCGGCGCACTTCGCCCTTGGAGGTGGCGAAGAGGATGGTCAGGCCTTCGCGTTCTTCCACATCCGGCAGCGGCAGGACGGTAGCGATGCGCTCGCCCGGCTGCAACGCGGGCAGCAGATTCACCATCGGCTTACCCCGGCCCTGCGGGGTGCTTTCCGGCAAGCGCCACACTTTGGTTTCGAACGCGCGGCCCTTGGTGGTGAAGAACAGCACCGGCGTATGGGTATTGGCGACGAAGACCCGTTCGACGAAATCTTCCTCGCGCGTCGCCATCCCGGCGCGGCCCTTGCCACCCCGGCGCTGCGACCGGTAGGAGGACAAGGCCACGCGCTTGATGTACCCAGCGTGGCTGACGGTTACGACCATATCTTCGCGCTGGATCAGCGCTTCGATGTCGTAATCGACTTCCGAATCGTCGATCTGGGTTTTACGCGGCGTGGCGAATTCGGTTTTGATCGCCGTCATTTCGCCGCGGATGATGTCGAGCACGCGCGAACGGTTGGCGAGAATATCGAGGTAATCCTTGATCTGCTCGCCGAGATCGCCGAGTTCGGCCGCGATCTTATCGCGTTCCAGCCCGGTCAGGCGTTGCAGGCGCAGGTCCAGAATAGCGCGGGCCTGGGTTTCCGACAGGCGGTAGGTGCCGTTATCGGCAACCTTATGATCGGGATCGTCGATCAACGCGATCAGCGGCGCCACATCCTTGGCGGGCCAATCGCGCGCCATCAACTGTTCGCGCGCCACCACAGGATCGGGCGCGGTGCGGATCAGATGGATCACATCGTCGATATTGGCGACGGCGATGGCCAGACCGGCCAAAACATGGCCGCGTTCGCGCGCCTTGCGCAGCTCATAGGCCGTGCGACGCTGCACCACTTCCTCGCGGAAGGCGCAGAAGGCGACGATGACCTCTTTGAGGCTCATCATCTCCGGGCGGCCGCCGTTGATCGCCAGCATATTGACGCCGAAGCTCGATTGCAGCGGCGTATGGCGATAAAGCTGGTTTAGCACCACGTCTGACGAGGCATCGCGCTTCAACTCGATAACGACGCGCACCCCGTCGCGGTCGCTTTCGTCGCGCAGGTCCGAGATGCCTTCGATGGTCTTGGCATTGACCAGTTCGGCAATCTTTTCCAGCATCTTGGCCTTGTTCACCTGATACGGAACTTCCGTAACGATGATGGCCTGCCGGTCCTTCTTGAAGGTCTCGATTTCGGTTTTCGCGCGCATCACGATGCTGCCGCGCCCAGAGCGATAGGCATCCATGATGCCGCCACGCCCTAGGATGATGCCGCCGGTTGGGAAATCCGGCCCCGGCATAATCTGCATCAGCGCTTCCACCGGAATATCCGGGGCGTCGAGATAAGCGATGCAGGCGTCGATCACTTCCCCAAGGTTATGGGGCGGGATATTGGTCGCCATCCCGACCGCAATACCGCCCGCGCCATTCACCAGCAAATTCGGAAATTCTGCCGGCAGAACTGTGGGTTCAACCTCGGTATTATCATAGTTCGCCTGGAAGGATACCGTATCGCGGTCGATATCGCGCAGCAGATGATCAGCGGGTTTTGACAGGCGCGCTTCCGTGTAGCGCATCGCCGCCGCCCGGTCGCCGTCCATCGAACCGAAGTTGCCCTGGCCGTCGATCAGCGTCAGGCGCATGGAAAAATCCTGCGCCATACGCACCATCGCGTCGTAAATCGCTACGTCGCCGTGCGGATGGTATTTACCGATCACATCCCCGACGATGCGGGCGGATTTGCGGTAGCCCTTATTCCAATCGTAGCCCTGTTCCTTCATCGAAAACAGGATGCGGCGATGCACCGGCTTCAACCCATCGCGCACATCGGGAAGGGCGCGCGCCACGATCACGCTCATGGCGTAATCGAGGTAGGAGCGACGCATTTCCTCTTCGATCGTGACGGGGACGATATCGAAACTCGGCGGTAGCAGCGGCGGATTGGTCAAAACTTACTTCCCTAATCGCTTACGCGGCCCTCTGGGCCTAAAGTCGGTGCGCACCCTAGCAAGTCTTGCGGCTGCGAACAATCGTTCCGCCCGCATGCCCCTGCCCGTGGCCCCTATGACAAAAAACGCTCAGCGTCTTCAACGGTGAAGGCCACTTGCTGACCGTAGGCAAGCTCCAACGTATTGCCGTCCGGATCGACGAGCATCGCCCAATAACCGACCGGCGGGCCGGAGTCCTGCGGCGGACGACGCAGGCACCCCGCCGCTTGCGCCTGGGCGCACAGGCGATCCACCTCAGCCCGCGAAGCGCACGCAACACCGAGATGCCCGAAGGGGCCGAGCGGCGTATCCCTGGTTTTCGGCGATTCGACCAGCACGATGACGAACGGTCGGGTGAGATCGGACAGCCAGGCAACCGCTCGACCGCTCTCCGCGTCGATCCTGTGATGCACGACGGCCATCGCCGCATAGGTTTGATAGAACGCCACGCTGGCCGCCAGATCGCGCACGGCGAAGGCGACATGGGTTAGCCCGAGATCGTGGCGTTCCATTTATCTTGTTGGCTTAGAACGGAATTTCGTCGTCGATGTCGCCGCCGCGCCCAAAGCCGCCGCCCGACGAAGAACCGCCGCCGAAACCACCCCCAGAGGATGAACCGCCGGAAGAACCGCCCCGCCCGCCGCCATAACCGCCACCCGAGGAGGAGCCGCCGCCGTAGCCGCTGTCGCCGCCCCCGAAGTCACCGCCCGAGGAGCCGCCACCGTACCCGCCTTCACCGCCGCCCTCGCCGCGCCCGTCGAGCATGGTCAATTCGCCACGGTACTGCTGAAGCACGATTTCGGTCGTATATTTTTCCTGGCCGCTCTGATCGGTCCACTTGCGCGTCTGCAACTGGCCTTCCAGATAGACCTTGGCGCCTTTCTTCAGGAAGCGTTCGGCGACATCGGCCAAGCGGTCGTTAAAGATCACCACCCGGTGCCATTCGGACTTTTCGCGCCGTTCCCCGGTCGCACGGTCGCGCCAGCTTTCCGACGTGGCGACGGAAAGTTGGACGATTTTGCGCCCATCCTGCATGCTGCGCACTTCGGGATCGCGCCCCAGATTGCCGACCAGAATGACCTTGTTGACGCTGCCCGCCATACCGACCTCACATAAATTCCGTACTGCGGTCTTGCCGCTCTCGGCGGTCAGCCTATAGACGAATCCCAGGGCTGTCATTACCCGCAAGTTTCGGAGTCTTATAGCCCAGTTTTGCGCTTGCGCGTACTTTTTTTGTTCTGTTATATGGGTTCCCATGCACCAGAAAATCTCTGTGCGCGGCGCGCGCGAACATAACCTTAAGAATATCGACGTGGATATTCCGCGCGATAGCCTCACCGTTATCACGGGCCTGTCGGGGTCGGGGAAATCCTCCCTGGCCTTCGATACGATCTATGCGGAAGGCCAGCGGCGCTATGTGGAAAGCCTGTCGGCCTATGCCCGGCAGTTTCTGGAACTCATGTCTAAACCCGATGTCGATCTGATCGAAGGCCTATCGCCCGCGATCTCCATCGAACAGAAGACCACCAGCCGCAACCCGCGTTCCACGGTCGGCACGGTGACGGAGATTTACGATTATCTCCGCCTGCTCTTCGCCCGCGTCGGTATTCCCTATTCGCCTGCGACCGGCCTGCCCATCGAAAGCCAGACCGTCAGCCAGATGGTGGACCGCATTCTGGCGATGCCGGAAGGCACCCGCCTCTACCTCCTCGCCCCGGTCGTGCGCGGCCGCAAGGGTGAGTATAAAAAGGAGATGCAGGAATATCAGAAGCGCGGCTTCCAACGCGTGAAGGTCGATGGCGAAGTCTATGATATCGATTCGGTTCCGGCGCTCAATAAGAAGCTGAAGCACGATATCGAGGTAATGGTGGACCGCGTGGTCGTGCGCCGCGAACAAGAGGATCTGCCGACCCGTCTCGCCGATTCCATCGAAACCGCGCTGGAACTGGCGGACGGGTTGCTCTACGCGGAAAATGCCGACGATCAAAGCCGCACGGTTTTTTCGGCGAAATTCGCCTGCCCGGTGTCCGGTTTCACCATCGACGAGATCGAACCGCGCCTCTTTTCCTTCAATAATCCCTTCGGCGCCTGCCCGACCTGCGACGGTTTGGGCGTGAAGATGCAGTTCGAAGCGGCACTCGTCATCCCGGATGAGGAGTTGACCCTTGCCACCGGCGCGGTCGCGCCCTGGGCCAATTCCACGTCGCAATATTATACGCAAACGCTGGAAAGCCTCGCCCGCCACTTCAAGGTATCGCTGGCAACCCCTTGGAAAGATTTACCGGATGCGGTGCGTAATACCATCCTACACGGCAGCGGCAAGGAAGCGATCCCCCTGCGGTTTTCCGATGGTAACCGCACCTATGAAACCAATAAGCCTTTCGAAGGCCTATTGCCGAACTTGGAGCGGCGCTGGAAAGAAACCGAAAGCGCCTGGGTGCGCGAGGAGTTGGAGCGCTTCCAAGGCTCCCAACCCTGCGAAAGCTGCGGCGGTTTCCGCCTGAAGCCGGAAGCGCTGGCGGTGAAGATCAACAGCCGCCATATCGGTGAAATCACGGCGCTTTCCATCGCCGAAGCAGGGCGCTGGTTCAGCGGATTAGCCGAACATCTGACGCCGAAGCAGCAGGAAATCGCCGCGCGTATCCTGCGTGAGATCAACGACCGCCTGGGCTTTCTCAACAACGTCGGGCTGGAATACCTCACGCTCTCGCGCAATTCCGGCACCCTGTCGGGCGGCGAAAGCCAGCGCATCCGCTTGGCGTCGCAGATCGGTTCCGGCCTCACCGGCGTGCTCTATGTACTGGACGAACCGTCCATCGGGCTGCACCAGCGCGACAACGACCGGCTGTTGGCCACCCTGCGGCGGCTGCGCGACCTCGGCAATACCGTGGTCGTGGTGGAGCATGACGAAGACGCCATCCGGGCTGCCGATTATCTGATCGATATGGGACCCGGCGCCGGGGTGCATGGCGGCGAGGTAATCGCCGCTGGGACACCGGCCGAGGTGATGGCGAATGAAAAAAGCGTGACGGGACAATATCTTGCCGGTCTTCGCGCAATTGAAATTCCCAGCGAACGCCGTAAGGGGCGCAAGGGCGAAAAGCTGGTGCTGCGCGGCGCGCGGGGCAATAACCTTCAGAACGTAACGGCAGAAATTCCGCTCGGCACCTTCACCTGCGTCACCGGCGTATCGGGCGGCGGTAAATCAACACTCATCATCGAAACGCTCTATAAGGCTTTGGCGCGCAAGCTGAACGGCGCGCGTGACCTGCCCGCTGACCATGACGGGATCGACGGGATCGAGTTCATCGATAAGATCGTCGATATCGACCAATCGCCGATTGGGCGCACTCCCCGCTCGAACCCGGCCACCTATACCGGTGCCTTCACGCCGATCCGCGATTGGTTCGCGGGCTTGCCAGAGGCCAAATCGCGCGGTTATGGGCCGGGGCGCTTTTCCTTCAACGTCAAAGGCGGACGCTGCGAAGCCTGCCAAGGTGACGGGCTGATCAAGATCGAAATGCACTTCCTGCCCGATATTTTCGTGCAGTGCGACAGTTGCAAGGGCCAGCGCTACAACCGCGAAACCCTGGATGTGCGCTTTCGCGGCAAATCCATCGCCGATGTGCTGGCGATGACGGTGGAGGAAGGGGCGGAGTTCTTTAAGGCCGTTCCCTCCGTCCGCGATAAGCTGCTGACGCTAGAGCGCGTTGGGCTTGGCTACGTTCAAGTCGGCCAGCAGGCGACCACATTGTCGGGCGGCGAAGCGCAGCGGGTGAAACTCTCGAAAGAACTCTCCCGCCGCTCGACGGGCCGCACGCTCTATATCCTCGACGAACCAACCACCGGCCTGCATTTCGAAGACGTGCGTAAGCTCTTGGAAGTGCTGCACGCCCTAGTCGAACAGGGCAATACGGTCTTGGTGATCGAACATAATCTCGAGGTCATCAAAACCGCCGACTGGGTGCTCGACCTTGGGCCAGAAGGCGGGTCCGGCGGCGGACGGATCGTCGCTAAAGGCACGCCGGAGCAGGTGGCCGCGAACCCGGATAGCCATACGGGCCGCTATCTCGCCCCCTATCTTGCGACCAAAGCCGCCAAGAAGAAGCGGGCCTAACTGTCAGCAATCCTCAGCGTCGGTCGTTTTCCCGGCGCGGCAGCCTTATGTTTGAAAGACTTCCCGGCACTGCCGGATAAAAACGAGGATGACCCGCCGTCCCTACCCCGCTAGGCTGGCGGCCAGGATCATCCGGGTGCGCGGAGCAGAGATATGCAATTTGCCTTTGGACTGGACGACGAAAAAGACCCGAAGAAGCCGGAAGAGGCCAAACCCTCCGAGGCGATGGAAGAGCGGCTGTTTAAGGCCCGCTCCGTCTTTATCTTCGGTCAGATCGATATGAAGCTGGCCAATGCCGTGACCGCGAAGATGATCGCCCTGGCGCAGGATGGTAAGGACGAAATTCGCGTCTTCATCAACTCGCCGGGTGGGCATCTCGAATCGGGCGATACCATTCACGACATTATCAAATTCGTCGATTGCCCGGTGAAGATCATCGGCACCGGCTGGGTTGGCAGTGCGGCGGCCCATATCTATCTGTCGGCCCCGAAGGAAAACCGCCTAGCCCTGCCGAATACCCGCTTCCTGCTGCATCAGCCGAGCGGCGGCGCGGGCGGCCAGGCCAGCGACATTGCAATCCAGGCCAAGGAAATCATTAAGGCCAAGGCCCGCATTCAGAAAGTGATCGCCGAAGCGACCGGGCAACCGCTCGAAAAGGTGATCAAGGATACCGAGCGCGACCATTGGATGCCCGCCGACGAAGCGGTGGAGTATGGTGTGGTTGGCCGCATCATCACCAGTATGGGCGCGATCTAACGGGATGAGCCTATCGCCTGTTCATGTGATTGGGGGGGGCCTCGCCGGGTCGGAAGCCGCGTGGCAATTGGCCGAAGCCGGGGTGCCGGTGGTGCTGCACGAAATGCGGCCCCTCCGGCGCACCGACGCCCATCAGACCGACCATTTGGCGGAGTTGGTCTGTTCCAACTCCTTCCGATCGGACGATGCCGAGTATAATGCAGTCGGTGTGCTGCACGCCGAACTGCGGCAAGCGGGATCGCTAATCTTCCGGGCCGCGGACGCCCATCAGGTACCCGCAGGCGGCGCGCTGGCCGTGGATCGCGACGGGTTTTCCGCCGCCGTGACGGAGGCGATTGCCGCGCACCCGCTGATCACGCTGGAACGGGGGGAAGTCACCGGTCTGCCGCCCGCCGACTGGCAGGATGTGATCATCGCGACCGGGCCGCTCACCTCGGCCCCCTTGGCTGAGGCCATCCGGGCGCTGACCGGGGAAGAAAGCCTCGCCTTCTTCGATGCCATCGCCCCCATCGTCCATAAGGACAGTATTAACTTCGAGATCGCTTGGTTTCAGTCCCGCTATAATAAAGAGGGGCCGGGCGGTACGGGGTCGGATTATATCAACTGCCCGCTTAATAAAGAAGAATATGAGGCTTTTCTCGCCGCCGTTCTAGCGGGGGATAAGACCGACTTCAAAGAGTGGGAAAAGGATACACCCTATTTTGATGGTTGCTTGCCCATCGAGGTGATGGCAGCACGCGGGCCGGAAACCCTGCGCTTCGGGCCCATGAAGCCGGTCGGTCTCGATGATCCGCGCACCGGGCGCTGGCCCTATGCCGTGGTGCAACTGCGCCAGGATAACAAACTCGGCACGCTCTATAATATTGTCGGTTTCCAGACCAAGCTGAAATATGCCGAGCAAGCGCGCGTGTTTCGGATGATTCCGGGGTTGGAGAATGCCGAATTTGCCCGCTTGGGCGGGCTGCACCGCAATACTTTCCTCAATTCCCCGCGCGTGCTCGACGGCCAATTGCGCCTGAAGGCCGATCCGCGCCTGCGCTTTGCCGGGCAGGTCACGGGGGTTGAGGGCTATGTGGAAAGCACGGCCATCGGTTTGCTGGCGGGCCGGTTTCTGGCGGCGGAAAAGCTGGGCCGTCCGGTCCTGCCGCCGCCGCCAACCACCGCGCTAGGGGCTTTGCTGACCCATATCACCGGCGGCGCGAATGCTGAAACTTTTCAGCCCATGAACATCAATTTCGGCTTATTTGCCGATCTACCCGCCGACCCCAACGTCAAGAAGCAGCCGAAGGGCCGCGAGCGTAAAGCCGCTTTCGCCCGCCGCGCGCTGGCCGATTGCGCGGCTTGGTTAGGCGCTAGAAACGCAGCGTGAGAGAGGCCGGGGACTGCTCCCGGCCTATTCTTCCCCTTCGCTATCCGTTTCGATCACCGTCACGCCTTCCGCCTCGCAGCGGGCGCGCAGCGGCCCCGACAGCAGCCGGTCGGTTACGAAAGTATCGATCTGCCCGATGTGGCCGATGCGCACCGGCGCGCTGCGCTCCAGCTTTAACTGATCGGCGACCAGAATAACCTTGCGGGCATTGGTCATGATTTCCTGGCTCACCCGGACTTCGCGGTAATCGAAGTCCAGCAGCGCGCCATCATCGTCGATGGCGGAACAGCCGATGACCGCTACATCAACCTTGAACTGGCGGATGAGCTCGACGGTAGTATCGCCGATGACTGCGCCATCGGCCCGGCGCACCGCGCCGCCCGCGACAATGACGTCGATCCCGGTGGACGGGTACAGCATCGCGGCCACGGTCAGATTGTTAGTGATCACCAGCAGCCCGGACCGATGGGTCAAACAGCGCGCCACTTCCTCTGTCGTCGTGCCGATGGTGATGAACAGCGAGGATTTATCCGGGATCAGCGCCGCCGCCGCTGCGCCAATGGCGCGCTTCTGATCGGCGGCTACCAGCCGCCGGGCCTGATAGCCAAGGTTTTCCACCCCGGACGCCAGCATCGCCCCCCCGTGGACGCGCATCAGCAGCCGGGCTTCACACAGATCGTTGAGATCTTTGCGGATGGTCTGCGGCGAAACGTCGAACCGGGCCGCCAGTTCCTCCACACTCACCCGCCCGTTGGTCTGGGCTTGGGTCAGAATTTCATTTTGCCGCGTGGACAGGGACACCATGACGCCCAAACTCCCAAATGCGCACCCAAATAGCTTTACACCCCCGGGTATATGCGCCGAGAGTGCTTCATAAACTATTGAATTTTATTAGTAAATTTTGGCTGGGGGACCAGGACTCGAACCTGGATTGACGGAGTCAGAATCCGCTGTCCTACCATTAGACGATCCCCCAGCAGCACGCTGCCGATGCGCCGCATCACGCGGTGGCGGGTAACTAGCATGGGTTTAGCGGCTGTGCCAAGAAAAAATCGTTTATCACTGCTAAGGTGTCATCCACCCTGGTAAAACTACCGTACTGACAGAAGAAGCTAATTTCGGCTTCGCAAGGGAGGCCCCAATGGACGATGTTAAGCTGGTAACGCCGAAAACTGATGTTAGCCGCCGAGGATTCGTTGTCATGAGTAGCCTTGCCGCCGGGTTCGCCCTGGCCGTTCAGCCGGTTCAGGCACAGACCCAGATTACGACCGATACGAACGGGCTTGAGGCGGGGGAAGTGTCGATCCCGACCGGAACCGGCCCGATCCCGGCCTATCGCGCCCAACCCCAAGGTGGGAAGAACTTGCCGCTGGTGCTGGTCGTACAAGAAATTTTTGGCGTGCATGAGCATATTAAAGACGTCTGCCGCCGTCTGGCGAAACTCGGGTATTGCGCCATCGCGGTCGAACTGTTCGCCCGCCAAGGCAATGTTGCGAATGCTGCGATGGAGCAGATCCGCCCCATCGTCGCCGCCGTTCCCGACGCCCAGGTCATGAGCGACCTCGATGCCGCCGTGGCCTTCGCAAAAGCCAGCGGCGCTGTGGATACCAGCAAGCTCGCGATTACCGGTTTCTGCTGGGGCGGTCGCATCACGTGGCTCTACGCTGCCCACAACCCCGGGGTAAAGGCCGGCATTGCCTGGTATGGCCGGGTGGTGGGCGATAAGACGGCCTTGCAGCCGGCCAATCCCATCGATGTTGCCGACAAGATTAAAGCCCCGGTCCTGGGCCTCTATGGCGGGGCCGATCAGGGCATTCCGGTTGCCAGCCTCGATCAATTGAAGGCCGCTCTCGGGCCGAGCACGAAGTCGGAATTCGTCGTTTATCCCGATGCGCCGCACGCCTTCCATGCCGATTATCGCCCGAGCTATCGGGAAGCGGCGGCAAAAGATGGGTGGGGCCGCCTTCTCGCCTGGTTGAAAGCCAACGGGGTTGCCTAAGGGCATCATGACGCGCGGGGGGCCAGTCCCCCCGCGTTGCCTGCTGATCACCGGCGCCTCTAGCGGGATTGGCGCCGCCTTGGCCGAAGCCTATGCCGCCCCCGGGGTAACGCTGCGGCTGACCGGGCGAGACGCCACCCGGCTCGCGCAGGTTGCTTATCAGTGTACCGCTGCCGGGGCTGTTGTAGAAACGACCGTGCTCGACGTGACCGACGCGGCCGCAATGGCAGCGACCGTGCTGGATTGGGATGCTGCGGTGCCCTTCGATCTGGTCATCGCGAATGCTGGAATTTCTGCCGGATCTGGGGCCGGACTTGAGTCTGAAGCCGATTTGCGGCAGGTCACCGACATTAATGTCATCGGCACGATCAATACCCTTGCCCCGCTTCTGCCCCGGCTGACTGCACGCCAACAGGGGCACGTTGCTGTGATGGCCTCCTTGGCGGGATATCGCGGTCTTGCGGGGGCCGCCGCCTATTGCGCGTCGAAAGCCTGGGTGAAAGCCTATGGCGAAGCCCTGCGGCTAACCCTGGCCCCACTCGGCGTGCGGGTTTCGGTGATTTGTCCAGGCTTCGTTAAAAGCCGCATCACGGACCAGAACAAGTTTCCGATGCCGTTCCTCATGCCCGCGCCCCGCGCTGCGCAGATTATAAAGAGCGCCCTCGCCGCCAATCGCGCCCGCATCGCGTTTCCCTGGCCGATGGCCGCCGCCATCCACCTGATTGCCGCCCTGCCCGCCGCGTGGGCCGACAGGCTGCTGCAGCGCCTCCCCCAAAAAACCTAGATCAGCCGACCAACTGGGGGCGTTTAAGCGCTTCGGCCTGCCGCCGGGTGCGGCGCGGTCCCTGCCATTGTTGCCAACGCGCAACCGGAATATTGGGCAAGGCAGCAAGATCCGGGGCGAACCGTTGCAAGAGCGCCCAAGCCGCGCCATAAGCCAGCTTTTCGAAAGCATGCTGCTCGTAAGGGGCTTGGGTCCGCTTCAGCTCGGTCCCAAGGATAGGACCGGCATCAACCTGGGCCGTCATCCCATGCAAAGTTGCCCCAAAAACGGGCGCGCGATCTTCTGCGGCAAAAAGCGCGGGCGCCCAGCCCGGATACGCCGGGCTTCCCGGATGCAGATTGAAAGCGCCATATCCCGTTGTGGCCAAAAGCGTTTCTGGGACGATGTCGGGAAACTCGAAACTGATGATCCGGGCTTTCGCGAGGGTCCGACCCGAGAGTTTTGACAGCGCACGTTTATGAATACAATGAGAGAAATGAAGAGATGGATTCCATTCCTGAAGCAGCTTGCGGATCAAGCGCGCCTCTAACTCAGGACAGAGCAGGATAAGGGAATCAAACATGGTTAATTTTCTTTCTCCCAGGCTCTATTTTATGCAGATGCACGGAAAAAGACTCAACTGTTGAGAATCACAGCCCAATATCATTCTATTTTAATCGGTTTTTAGTTAAGTGCAGAAAAACAAAAAAGGGCGCTGAAACAGCGCCCTTTCAGATAGAAATCAGATTACTCTTAATGGTTGAGAATCTGACTCAGGAACAATTTCGTGCGATCCGACTGCGGGTTGTTGAAGAATTCGTCGGGCTGGTTCTGCTCGATGATTTCCCCACGATCCATAAAGATTACCCGGTCGGCCACCGATTTTGCGAAGCCCATTTCGTGGGTGACGCACAGCATCGTCATGCCTTCTTCGGCGAGCGAAATCATAACGTCCAGCACTTCCTTGACCATTTCAGGATCAAGGGCCGACGTCGGCTCATCGAACAGCATGATTTTCGGGGACATGCAGAGCGACCGCGCAATGGCGACGCGCTGCTGCTGCCCGCCAGAGAGCTGCCCCGGGTATTTATGGGCCTGATCTGGAATGCGCACCCGCTCCAGATACTTCATGGCAATGGCTTCGGCATCCTTCTTGGGCATTTTCTTAACCCAAATCGGCGCGAGGGTGCAGTTTTCCAGCACCGTCAGATGCGGGAATAGGTTGAACTGCTGAAACACCATGCCGACTTCGCGCCGAATAACCTCGATGTTCTTCACATCATTGGTTAATTCGGTGCCATCGACGATGATATTGCCCTTTTGATGCTCTTCCAGCCGGTTGATGCAGCGGATCAGCGTCGATTTACCCGACCCCGAAGGGCCGCAAATGACAATCCGCTCGCCCTTGGTGACCGACAGGTTGACGTCACGGAGCACGTGGAACTCGCCATACCACTTATGAACGTGGCTGACTTCGATGATGGTCGGCGCCGACGACAGAAGCTCGCGCCGCGCTTGGCGTTGAGGGGTCATTGCATATCCTCGATCAACGGCTGGTGGCTTTGCTCAGGTCGCGTTCCAGCCGCTGGCTGAATTTCGACATGGTAAAGCAGAAAGCGAAGTAGATCAGCGCGATATAGACGTACATTTCCACATAGAAACTACGCCACGGCGGATCGTTTACCGCGATCTTGCCTGCATTCAGCAAATCGACAAGACCAATGATGATGACCAGCGACGTATCCTTAAACGTCGAAATGAAGCTGTTCACCATCGGCGGAATGACGAGACGCAGCGCTTGCGGCAACACGATCAGGCGCATCTTGGCCCAATAGCCAAGGCCGAGCGCATCCGCCGCCTCATACTGGCCCTTGGGAATGGCCTGCAACCCCGCGCGCACCACTTCGGCCAGATAGGCGGCCAGGAACATGGTGAAACCGATCTGCGCCCGCAGCAGCTTATCCACCGTCACCCCTTCCGGGAAGAACAGCGGGATCATGACCGAGGCCATGAACAGCACCGAGATCAGCGGCACGCCACGGATCAGTTCGATGTAAGCAACGCAGAGGCTGCGGGCGACCGGCATATCCGACCGCCGCCCCAGCGCCAGCACAATCCCGATGGGATAAGCGACGACGATGGCGACGACGGACATCATCAGGGTCAGCGGCAGGCCGCCCCATTGTTCGTGGCTGACAAACTTGAGGCCAAGAACACCGCCCCACATCAGGATGGCCCAGATAAAGACTTGAGAAACCCAAGCCCAAATCAGCGCCTTACCCCAGAAGCGGCGGAAGCAGCTAAGCCCAATCAGCCCGAGAAACAGCAGAATGGCGACTGCCGGGCGCCATTGTTCGTCGTAGGTATACCGACCGAACAGCGTAAAGCGGTTCTTTTCGGAAACGACCGCCCAGCAGGCGCCAACGCCTTCCACTTGGCAATCCTTCGGCGTACCGCTCCAGACAGCCTTAAAAAGGGCCCAAGGCAGGATAGCCTGCAGGATATAGACGATGAGCGCGAAACAGGCGATCGTCAGAACGGAATTGAACGGTGAATTGAACAGATTGGCGCGCAGCCAGCCGATAACCCCTACTTCGGTAACGGGCGGCTTTTCGATGGGCGCACTGGTCGTTTGAACACTCATGGCGGCCCCCCTTAGCGCTCAATCAGCGCAATGCGCTTGTTGTACCAATTCATGAACGCCGAGATCGACAGGCTAACGGTCAAATAGGCGGCCATGATCAGGGCAACACCCTCGATCCCCTGCCCGGTCTGATTGATCGTCGTATTGAGGATCGAGACAAGGTCCGGGTAGCCGATAGCAACCGCCAGCGAGCTGTTCTTGGTCAAATTCAGATACTGGCTAGTCATCGGCGGCACGATCACCCGCAGCGCCTGCGGCAGAATGATCAGACGCAGGGCACGACCGTTCGGCAACCCAAGGGCGCGCGACGCCTCCCACTGGCCTTTCGGCACCGAGAGGATACCGGCACGTACATTTTCGGCGATAAAGGACGCGGTATACGTGACAAGGCCAATCAGCAGGGCGATCATTTCCGGCGATAGCGTCCCGCCGCCCCGGAAATCGAAGCCCCGCAGTTCCGGCTTCTCAAGGGTCAACGGAGCGCCCGTCACCAGCCACAGCAGCGCCGCAGGACCGATCAGCAGACCAACCGTCGGCCAGAAGACCGGACGAAGCTTACCCGTGGCTTCCTGATGCCTTGCCGCTGCTCGCCGCCACAGGAAGGCGCCAATGATCCCCACTAGGACCAACAACCCCATCCAGCCGTATATCGCGTGATCGACGATGTGCGGGACCCGCAGCCCCTTCTGACTCAGAAAGACATAATCGGGCACTAGCTTTAGGGCCTGCCGTACGGGCGGTAGCGCCTCGCTAACCAGCGAGTACCAAAAGAAAAGCTGCAAAAGCAGCGGAATATTGCGCAACCCTTCCACGTAAACCGATGCCAACCGGGCAACAAGCCAATTGGTCGATAAGCGTGCAACGCCAATAACGGTGCCAAGGACGGTCGCCAAGGCAATCCCGATCACCGAGACCAGCAAGGTATTGATGATACCGACCCAAATTGCGTGCAGGTAAGTGTCCGCAGCGGAATAAGGGATGAGCGATTCACCGATGGAGAACCCTGCTTCCCGGCCTAGAAAGCTGAAACCGGTCGCGATCTTGCGCTGTTCCAGATTGGCCAGCGTGTTGTGAACAAGGTACCAGCCAACGGCTAGAACCCCGAGAACGATCAAAATTTGAAAAATGACTGCGCGAACGTCGCGGTCGTTCCAGAAAGCCGTTTTAGGCTTTTCCGTCACCGCGGTTGCTCCGCTTCGCCGATCCGTCATGGACATCTCCCCGGCGTCAGCTTTTGGTGTTCATCGAACGGCCCGATGATTGTATGCGCCCATACAGACTGCATACAAACAATCATGCAATTCACATGCCGAAAGGACTGAATAGACGAAAGGCGCCAGACCCGAACCTGCGCAGCGCGCGGACCCAGATCGGCGCCCTTCTTGTGACCGAAGCCCTTAGGCTTCGGGGGGCGCGTGCTTAGCGCACCGGAATGGCGTACTGCAGACCACCCTTAGTCCACAGCGCGTTCAGGCCGCGTTCCAGCTTCAGCGGGGTGGCCTTACCGACGTTGCGTTCAAACACTTCGCCGTAGTTACCGACCTGCTTGACGACGTTATAAGCCCATTCTTCCGACAGATTCAGGTTCTTGCCCATGCCCGGCGTAACGCCGAGGAAGCGCTTGATCGCCGGATTGTCGGACTTCTTCAGATCGTCGGCATTGCTCTGAGTAACGCCGAGTTCTTCGGCTTCAACCAGCGAGGTCACCGACCAGAAGACGATATTGTACCATTCGTCATCGCCCTGACGGACGGCCGGGGCCAGCGGTTCCTTCGACACGAGTTCCGGCAGGATCACGTAATCATCGGCATTGGCGGCACGGGCGGCGCGGGTCGAGGCGAGGCCCGAGGCGTCGGTGGTGTAAACATCGCAACGACCGGCGAAGAAGGCGGCTTCCACTTCGGCCAGTTCCTGAATGACGACCGGCTTGAAGTCCATCTTATTGGCGCGGAAATAATCCGCGAGATTGAGTTCGGTCGTCGTGCCCGGCTGCACGCAAACGGTGGCGCCGTTCAGTTCCTTAGCGCTCTTCACGCCGAGCTTCTTCGAGACCATGAAGCCCTGACCGTCGTAATAGGTCACCGGACCGAAGTTAAGGCCCAGCGACGTATCGCGGGTCAGGGTCCAGGTGGTGTTACGGGCCAGCAGGTCGATTTCGCCCGACTGCAGAGCGGCGAAACGCTGCTGCGCGTTCAGCGGGAAATACTTCACCTTCTTGGCATCGCCGAGCACTGCGGCGGCAACCGCCTTACAAGTGTCGACATCAAGGCCGGTCCAATTGCCCTGGGCATCCGGGGTCGAGAAACCCGGCAGGCTGGTGTTCACGCCGCAGTTGACGACGCCGCGCTGCTTCACAGCAGCCAGAGTGCCGCCCGTCTGGGCCTGGGCTGCGCCCGCTGCCAGCAGCGCAACCGCACCGGCGGCCAGAACGTTGGCGAACGTGAAGGTCTTGTTGCTCATTCCCTCAACTCCTCATTCCCGACTTGCGGGGCCTGTTCACGAAAAACTGGTGTCTTTAACCGGGTCACCGACCGAAACCGTCCCCTTCCCTACGAGTCCGATCTTCTGTCGGCGCTGGCGTTAGCCGCCAAAGCACCTAGGAAGGTTTTTTCCAGAATATCGAGGTTCGGTCAATCATCTTTAGACAGATTGCGAAAAATTTCTGACACATTTCGCCGCAGGCTGAATCACACTTAGTTTCAGGGGAAAATAACAGGGGCTTGGCGACGCGGCTCGCCTGTGTCTCTATCAAGATAGACTAAAACCACGGGCTTGGGAAATCGTGGATTCGCTGGCTATTCTTGAAAAGATAGTCACTATAACTGAGGGTTATAATGTCGGACTCCAAAAACTTCCGGGATGCAACGCGCCTAACCACCTTGGGACGCGATCCCGCCGCCTATGATGGGGTTGTCAGCCTGCCGGTCCATCGGGCATCGACCATTTTGTTCCCGACGCTGGCAGATTTTGAAAAGAGCGCCCTTGCTCCCACTGAAACCGGGCGGACCACCTATGGGCTGAACGGCACGCCGACAACCTTTGCGGTCGAAACTGCGGTGGCCGAGCTTGAGGGCGCACACGGCGCCTGCGTCGTCCCCTCCGGCCTTGCCGCGATTACGGCGACGCTGCTGGCGGTTTTGAAGGCGGGTGACCATCTGCTGATCACCGATAGCGCCTATGGCCCCGGGCGGCGCTTTTCCAATCATGTGCTGAAGCGCTTCGGCGTCGAGGTCGATTATTATGATCCGCTGATCGGCGGCGACATAGCCCGCCTGTTCAAGCCGAACACCAAGGCGATCCTGACCGAATCCCCCGGTTCCTACACGTTTGAAATTCAGGATATTCCGGCGATTGCCGCCGCCGCCCATCAGCACGGCGTGCTGGTGTTGATGGATAATACCTGGGCCACGCCGCTTTATTTCAAACCCTTCGCACATGGGGTCGATATCTCGATCCAAGCGGCGACGAAATATATGTCGGGCCATTCGGACCTGCTGGCGGGCACCATCACCTTTACGAAAGAATGTGAGCCGCTGATCCGCCAGACGGTGCGCGATCTCGGTATTTCTCTCGCGCCAGATGATTGCTATCTGCTGCTGCGCGGCATGCGGTCGATGGCGGTGCGCCTGAAGCATCAGGAACAGGTCGCCCTCGCCCTCGCTGATTGGCTGGCAGGCCGACCGGAAGTGAAGCAGGTTCTCCACCCCGCCCGCCCTGACTGCGCCGGTCACGCCCTCTGGAAGCGCGATTTCACCGGCGCCAGCGGCCTGTTTAGCATCATCCTGCATCCGATTGAAAAACCGGCGCTTGCCGCCTTCCTCGATCATCTCACAATCTTTGGGATGGGCTTTAGCTGGGGCGGGTTCGAAAGCCTGATCGTGCCCTGCGACCCGCGCCCGATCCGCACTGCATCGGCTTGGACCGAGCCGGGGCAGTTGATCCGCATCAGCGTTGGGTTAGAGCATATCGACGATTTGAAAGATGATTTGGCCGCCGGGTTTGCCCGCATGGCGGCGGCCCGCTAAACGATGCGGGGGCGGGTCGCGCCGCCCCCTGCGTCACGCCGCCGATTGGGCCGTCTGGCAGGTTTGGCAGAGGCCGGTTAGTTCCAAGGTTCGCCCGATAATCCGAAAACCGCTTTGCTGCGCGAGATCGGCCAGAGCAGCCGTCAGCGCTGGGGTTTCCTCCCGCTCCTCTACCGTTCCGCATTGGGTGCATATCAAATAAAGCGCCTGATGCGGATGGTCGGGCGACGGGCAGCCAATGAAGGCATTGCGCGACTCGAGCCGATGGATCAGCCCCTGTTCGGTCAGAAACTCCAGCGCACGATAAACCGTTGGCGGCTGAGCGTTAAACCCCTCCAACCGCAGCACGTCGAGCATCGCATAGGCGCCAACCGGCTCGTGACTGCGCCAGATCAGTTCCAGCACGCGGCGGCGGACGGGGGTCAGGCGCACGCCGCGCTGCGCGCACAGGCTTTCCGCCCGGGTCATCGCGGTAGCGATACACTTGCCGTGATCGTGATCGGTTGCCAAACCCTGCGCCCCTCTGCCACTCTCTTGCGCTATCATAGTGAGACTTAAGGAAACTGCCTATATGTCCGCCGCCGAAATTGCGCCCTTACTCGATGCCATAACCTTCGACGCCAATGGACTGGTGCCCGTGATCGCCCAAGCGCACGGCAGCGGCGAAATTTTGATGATGGCCTGGATGAACCGTGATGCAGTGGCCGAAACCCTAACAACCGGGCGGGTCTGCTATTGGTCGCGCTCGCGCCAAAGCCTATGGCGCAAGGGCGAAACCTCCGGCCAAGTGCAGCAGTTGATCGAACTGCGGCTCGACTGCGATGGCGATTGTCTCTTGGCAGTCGTGGTACAAGAGGGGGTGGCCTGCCATACCGGGCGGCGGTCATGCTTTTTCAACAAGGCCAACCCGGAAACCGGCGCCTGGGACGTGACCAGCCAGCCCCTAATTTCGCCACAAGATCTCTATAAACACGGCACGTCGCACTAAGAAGAAGAAAGGGATTTCGGATGGTTGGGATTGCGCGCCGCGCCGTTCTTGGCGGGCTGACCGCGCTGGCCCTCGGCACTGCCGTGCCGGTGTTCGCGCAAGGCAAGCCCGCCCCGCGCCCCGCCGGACAGGTTATCTTGGCGCCGTTTCAATTGATCGAACCGATCAAAGAAATCCTGTCCCAAACCGCGCCAAAGCGCCCGATTACGGTCAAACCCGCCAGCGCGGGTGATTTGATGGCGCTGTTGGATACCGAGGCCGCCGCCGATCTCGTCCTGACCGACGATCCCGACCAGCGTCGCACGTTGCTAGAAGCCGGACGCCTTGATCTTGCTGGGGAAACCAACTTTGCCCGCGACCGGATCGTGCTGCTCGCGCGCAGCGAACGGGCAACCCCGATCCGCCTGCGCCCGGGCGTCAATCTGGTGGTGCCGCTGGAAGGCAATCTCATCGGGGTGATGACAGGGGCCAACGATGCGTTATCTCGCCAGACCCAGGCTTTCCTGGACCGTTTGAAGCTCGACGCGCCCTCGGTCGCGCTGCTGCAATCCTTCCCGTCGCTGGCCGATTTGGCCTTGGCACTGGATGACGGGCAAATCCCAGCAGCCTTTGTCCCGGCGAGCTTGCTGACCCACCGCCCCCACCTCGAACTCTCCGGCACGGCCCCCGCCGATATCGAAGAAACGATCCGCTATAGTCTCGATATCGTCGCCGGGCGTGACCGCCCCGAAACCCGCGCCCTACGCGATGCGCTCACTGGCCCGTTGGCCGTCAGCCTGCTCACCCGGCACGGGTTGATGAAGCCTTAAGCCGCTTTCCTTCTTCAGCAGCAATAAACTCGATGAAACGACGGGTCAGGCTGCCCTGGGATGCGTTAGACGGCCAAACCGCGTAAAGGCCGAGTGGGTTAGCCTGCCAATCTGGAAGAATTCGCCGCATCCGGCCCACCGCCACATCGGCCTCCCCCAGAAAATCGGGCAACAGCACAATCCCAGCCCCAGCACGGGCAAGGTGATAGAGCGCGGTTGCACTGCTGGCCCGGGCACGGGGCACAATCACCAGGTCGACGTCACCATAGGCTGGATGGAATAACCGGCCCGGTTGCACCACCCCCTGCAAGGTCAGCCAATCCCACGCAGCGAGGTCATTCGGATGGGTTGGTTGCGGCCACCGGGCCGCATAGACATCCGAGGCATAGAGGTGCCGGTTCACCATCCCGAGCTTCTGGGCCTTCAGGCTGCTGTCGGCAAGCGATCCGAGACGCAGGGCAAGATCAAACCCCTCGTCAATCAAACGGACCCGCTGATCACTGAAATCAAGCGCCAGGGATACTTTGGGAAAGCTGCGGATAAACATCCCAATATGATCAATCCAAGGGCTGAGGGCCAAAATTGCTGGCACGGCAATGGTTAGGGAGCCGACCGGTTCCTCGGCATCGCTGGCAAGACCATCCAGGCCGCGCTCTGCCGCCACAAGCATGGCTTTGGCCGCCTCCAGCAAGGCCTGCCCCTGTGCCGTCAAGCGTAAGCTACGGGTCGTTCGATAAAAAAGCGCGACACCGTAACGCTGTTCAAGCCGCTGAATATGATGGCTTACGACCGAGGGAGATAAACCGAGCGCGAGGCCAGCGGCACGAAACGATCCCAGTTCTGCAGCGCGAGCGAAAACGGCCAGGGCCCGGAGTTGATCAAGCATCTATTTTGTCGACCAATCAATTCGAATTAGCTCAGATTATCGAATAATATGTCTTCGGGCAAACTCTCCACTAAAGCGCGCCACGGGGGCGTGCCTGATAAGGGAGTTTTCAGAATGCGCTCAGTAAAAGCCGTTTTTGCCGCCGCAGGCCTAGCGGCCGGACTTGCCGCGACGCCGGTCGAGGCGAATGATCGTGCCGCCGTTGACGGTTTCTATCAGCTTCTCAACAGTCTTTCCGCCGGAAACATCGCGGCCCGTGCCGAAGCCGTCCTTGCCCCCGATTGGCAGAGCATCGGCGACTACTCGGGCACGTCGAAGTCACGCGATCAGATTGTTGGTCAGTTTGGCAGCTTTGCAACCCTGATGCCCGATCTTAAATGGGACGTCAAAGAAGTTCTACAAAGCGGCAATCGCTACATCGTGCGCAGCCAAGCAACGGCCACGCCCGCCGGACCGTTCATGGGGGTTCCGGTCAGCGGTAAATCCTTTAACATCATGGCGATCGACATTCATACCGTCGAGAACGGTAAAATTAAACAATCCTACCATGTGGAAGATTGGGCCTCGGCCCTGCGTCAGCTCTCGGCCAAATAGCATCGGGTTTAGGGGGACCGTCTCGCTCCTGCCTGAAACTTTGGCAGGGGCGAGAGTTGGCGCGCCCGGAGGGAATCGAACCCCCAACCAACCGGGTAGAAGCCGGTTGCTCTATCCTGTTGAGCTACGGGCGCCCTGCCCTTTCGGGAGGATTACTACCAGCGGATGCGACCGGGGCGGAAGTTATCGGCGTAGGAGCGGATTTTCAAGCTCGGCGCTTGCGGCTCGGTAATCGTCGCCGCAAGACCATTGCGCTGGGCATAGGCCACCGCCTCTTCTTTGCTGGCGAAGGTCAGCTTCACCTGCGCCTGCGTATCGGCCCCCGACACCCACCCCATCAAGGGTTCCGGCACGCGCGCGGCGCCGGGTTCGAATTCCAGCACCCAGGATTTCGTGCGGGCCTTACCCGATTGCATGGCATTCTTCGCCGGACGGTAGATACGCGCAGCGGGACGGGCGGTGGCGACGACGGGCAAAGACATGGGCTTCGGCTCTTCCGCAAAAGTGGGCCGCCTGCCGGTTGGTCGGGGCGAGAGGATTTGAACCCCCGACATCCTGCTCCCAAAGCAGGCGCGCTACCAGACTGCGCTACGCCCCGACGACCGGCAAGGCCGCTGGGGGTTTTGTAACGGGTCAATTCTTCCGGTGCAACCTCGGAAAGTTAGGGCGTACCCAAGCCCGGATAAACGACAAGGTCGCCCGGCTTGATCCCGAGGCGCGCGGCACTGCCGCCTTGCAGTTCCAAAACCGCCTTCACCCGCCCGCCGGAACTGATCGTCGTTTCGGACAAAGGCACCGCCCGTTCTTGAATGCGATGGATGCGGCCATCGGCTTTGATGAACAGCATATCGAGCGGAATCAAGGTATTGGCCATCCACATAGCGAGTTCCTGTTCCTGCGGGTGCAGGAACAGCATCCCGGCATCGGACGCTAGGTTGCGACGATACATCAGCCCCTGCTGCATTTGCGCGGGGGTGAGGGCGAGTTCGACGGTGAAGCGCAAATCGCGCCCCTGGGTGCGGATGGTCAGCGGCGCTTTTTCGAAGCTCTGGGTTCCCTGGGCCACCAAAGTTTCCGCCGCGACGGGCGCCGGAACCGCAGCCACTGCTAGCGCCACACCGAGAATCGCCCCGAAAATCACGCGCATCGTCTGTCTCCTGTCAGCCTGCCTTCCCTATAGCCCAGCGCGCTGGGCCTCCGCCAGCAGCCAGTCGATGCCCTGGGAGATCTCCGGGCGGATGGGGCCGGGGCGCGGCGGATCGGCGAGCGTGGTAAACCAATCCTCCGGCGGATTACGGCCCATGCGATGATCCCAAAACAGACCGCGCATCAGCGTTTCGGCAGCGGGCGGCAGGCGGTCGGGTACGGAATACCCATTGAGCGTCCCCCACAGGCCCGTCCAAGCGCGCGTGACCGACCAAGGATTATACCCGCCACCGCCCAGAATCACGGCCCGAGGCGCCAACCCCCGCCCCGCCGCCACCGCCCGCCAGAGTGCGCCGTTGGAGAGGCTGAGACGGCTCAGCGGGTCTTCGGTCAACGCATCCGCCCCGGCCTGGATAACGACGACCTGCGGCGCAAAGGCCTCGCCGAGCGGCAGCACGAGCCGTGCAACAATGGCGTCAAGCTCGCTATCGTTAAACCCTTCGGGCACCGGTAGATTGAAGGCCGATCCCTCTGCCCGGTCGGTCAGCGCGCCGGTGAAAGGCCAGCGCTTATCCTCATGGATGGAGAGGCACAGCACGCGCGGCTCACCGGTAAACGCCACTTCAACCCCATCGCCGTGGTGGGCGTCGAAATCAAGATAGAGCAGCCGACTAAACCCAAGATCGAGCAGCCGCAGCAGCGTTAGGACCGGATCGTTGAAATAGCAAAAGCCGCTCGCCTGCGCTGCCCGCCCATGATGGGTGCCCCCGGCAGGGGAATGAATGCAGCGCGCCCCCTGGGCAATCAGGTCGGCGGCAGTGATCCCCGCCCCCGCGGCCGTTGCCGGGCGGCGAAACATCTCTGGGAAAATCGGATTGCCCGCCCGGCCAATGTTAAAGCGCTCCCGCACGTCCACTGGAGCGGCTTGGGCGGCTTCGGCGCTTTGAACGGCGGCGATATACTCGGGATCGTGAAAACGGGCGAGTTGTTCCGGCGTTGCCTGCGGCGAATCGATATAGCGCGCCGGATCAAACCAGCCGAGCGCCTTGATGAGATCGAGGGTGGAGGAGACCCGGGGAATGGCCAGCGGGTGCCGCCGACCATAGCTTGAGTCCCGGTAAATCTCCCCCGCAATCAGGATCGGCTGATCCATGCCCCCTCGGCGTCAATGGTTGAAGAAAATCAACGTCACGACGATGAAGGTAGGAATGAGCAGGATGGTTGACCAGGCCATGTAACCAAAGAAACTCGGCATCTTGACGCCACGATGCTCCACCACCGCCTTCACCATGAAGTTCGGGGCATTGCCGATATAGCTATTGGCCCCCATGAAGACCGCCCCGGCGGAAATGGCGGTCAGCGTCGTCGCCATCGGCCCCATCAACTGCACGGGATCGCCGCCCGCGAGGTTGAAGAACACAAGGAAGGTCGGCGCATTATCGAGGAAGCTCGACAAGATGCCCGTCAGCCAGAAATAGCGCCCATCGTTCGGTACCCCGCCCGGCTGGGCAAAGGCTACCAAATCGGCCAAGGCCCCATCGGCCCCGGCGCGCAGAATCGCAATGGCGGGAATAATCGTGATGAAGATGCCGATGAAGAGTTTCGCCACCTCCGCCATAGGCCCCCAATTGAAGTGATTTTCCTCGCGGATACCGTGGCGGGTGTACTTTAGCGAAGCAAAAATCACGGCCAGCAGCGCCGCATCGCGCAGCAGTTGCTGCCCCGAAATCGGCACATGGAAAATCGTAATGGCGGTGCCGAGGTTATAGAGGCCCGACAATAGCACCGCCGCGACGATTGCCATCAACAGCGCAATATTGCGCAGGCCCTGGATGGTCAGATTATCCCGCTCATGATCGCCCGCCGCGTGAACCTCCGGCGCTTCTTTGCGATAGGCCAGCGTATCAAGCAGGTAGAAGACCACCAGCAGGATCCCCCCGGCCACCGCCATCGGCGCCAGCATATGTTCGGTGAACCAGAAGAAGCTAACGCCCTTGAGGAACCCTAGGAACAAAGGCGGATCACCTAGCGGGGTCAGCGAGCCGCCGATATTGGCCACTAGGAAGATGAAAAACACGAACACATGGGTTTTATGTTGGCGCTTGGCGTTGGCGTGCAGCAATGGGCGGATCAGCAGCATCGCCGCGCCGGTGGTTCCCATAAAGCCCGCAATCAGCGTTCCGAATGCCAGCAATGCCGTATTCGATCCCGGCGTGCCGACAAAGCCGCCGCGTAGACGCACCCCGCCCGCGACGGTGAAGAGGGCCGTCAGCAAAATGATGAACGGCACGAAATCGAGCAACAGCACATGCAGCAGCTCATAGGCCGCCACCGGCACGCCGATGAACCCAGCGCAGGGAATCAGGAAAAGTGCGGCCCAACCGGCGGCAATCTTGCCGTGGTGATGGTGCCATAGGTCCGGCGTTAACAATGGGCAAAGGGCGATCGACAGAAGAATTCCGGCAAAAGGCAAGGCCCAGAGGCCCGATAGGCCCGCGCCGGACAGGGTGGGCGCCCCGTCTGCGGCGAGGGCAGGCGCCGTTACGATCATCGTGGCCATAAGCACCGCAAGCCCGAAGCGGCGGTTCGCCGTGCGGCTGAGCATTCCTCTTCCTCCCTGTTTTCTCGTTCTTGGAGACGATTGCATAGATTTCCCTTGGGCCATAGCGGATGCCGCCGCCCGGATCAACGGAACTTAAGGCTCAGCCCCCCTTGAAGCGGCTAGCCCCGAAAGCTAGGCTGAAGGCCGATCGTTTCAGCGGAGAATAAAATGGACCTAACCGGCGAAACCATCATTGCGGCCCCGCGCGCGCGGGTGTGGCAGGCCCTGAACGACCCCGAGATTCTGAAGCAGGCCATCCCCGGCTGCGAAAGCGTCGATAAACAGTCGGATACAGAATTCGCCGCCAAGGTAACGGCGAAGATCGGCCCGGTAAAAGCCAGCTTTACCGGGCAAGTGACGCTGCTTGATCTCGACCCGCCCAACGGCTACCGCATTCAGGGCGAGGGCAAAGGCGGCCCGGCGGGCTTTGCCAAGGGTGGCGCCACCGTGCGGCTGGAGGATGTGCCGGAGGGAACCAAGCTGCTCTATACCGTCGATGCGCAAATCGGCGGCAAGCTGGCGCAAATCGGCTCCCGCCTCATCGACGGGGCGGCCAAGAGCCTTGCCGGGGAGTTTTTTCAGAAATTCAATAGCTTGGTCAGCGCCGCCGCGCCGGCCGTCGCCGATGCTGAAGAGGCTGGCGAGGCGGCAGCCGATGATGGGGCTATCGACGACGTGCCGCCGCCGCCCGCCGAAACCGCCTCCCCCGCCACCGCCGACGAAGCCAAAGCCATGGATGAAGTGGCTGAAATCGTCGATGAGGAAGTGAAAGCCCTCGCGCCCTGGTTGTGGATTAGCGGGTTGCTGCTGATCCTAGCCGCGCTGCTTGTCGCGGTTGTGGCTTGAAATCGTAACATAAAGAAACCACAGTAGTTTTCGACATCGGGCGGCGAGAAGGCGGGCATCGGATAATATTGCACCGCACAACCGATAATAGGCAGCGCAGCACAAATTATTGCGCTGCCGTTCTCGGGCCGCCGATAACCTCGGGAAGGGAGGGTTTGGGTGTGACCACTGTTTCTGTGACCTTGACGGTAAACGGCAAGAAGGTCAGCGCCGCCGTCGAACCGCGCACGCTGCTGGTGCAGTTTTTGCGCGAGCATCTGCATCTGACCGGCACGCACGTCGGCTGCGATACCAGCCAATGCGGCGCTTGCACGGTGCATGTTAACGGCGACTCGGTTAAAAGCTGCACGATGCTGGTGGCGCAGGCCGATGGCGCCGATATTCGTACCATCGAAGGCATGGCTTCCCCCGGGACACTGCACGCCGTGCAAGAAGCCTTCCGCGAGCATCATGGGCTGCAATGCGGCTTCTGCACACCGGGTATGGTGATGAGTTCGGCGGATCTGCTGACGAAAAACCCGAACCCCAGCGAACATGAGATTCGCACTTGGCTGGAAGGCAATATCTGCCGCTGCACCGGCTATCACAATATCGTCAAAGCGGTGCAACACGCCGCCGCGACCCTGCGCCAAACCGCGCACGCTGCTGAATAATCAATCTAACAATAACCAGCAGCTTGAATCAGTCCGAGTTTAGGGAGGACGGAATGTCTGTTTCCACCATCGGCGCGTCGGTGAAGCGGCGCGAGGACAAGCGGTTTCTAACCGGCAAAGGCAATTATACCGACGATATGAACCGACCGGGGCAGGCCTACGCCTATATTCTGCGCTCGCCCCATGCCTATGCGCAGATCAACGGAATTGATCTTACGGCGGCCAAGGCCGCGCCGGGCGTCGTGGCGATTTTTACCGGCGAGGATATGAAGGTCGGCTCCATCCCGTGCGGCTGGCAGGTCCATTCCAAGGACGGCAGCCCGATGAAGGAGCCACCGCACCCGGCGTTGGCGCAGGGGTTTGTGCGCTATGTGGGCGATCAGGTGGCGGTTGTCATTGCCGAAACCTATACCGAAGCCAAAGACGCCGCCGAATTGATCGATGTGGACTATGCGCCACTTCCGGCGGTCGCGGACGGAAAGAAGGCCGTCGAAGCGGGCGCGCCCGCCGTTTGGCCGGATGTTGCGCCCGATAACGTCTGCTTCGATTGGCATATTGGCGATAAAGCGGCCACCGACGCCGCCTTTGCCCAAGCCAAATGGGTGGCAAAGCTCGATCTGGTGAATAACCGCCTGATCCCGAATGCGATGGAGCCGCGCGCCGCCATCGGCGATTACGATGCGTCGACCGATCAGCATACGCTCTACACCACCTCCCAGAACCCGCACGTCATTCGCCTGCTGATGGGCGCCTTCGTGCTGGGGATTCCCGAAGCAAAGCTGCGCGTCGTCGCCCCCGATGTCGGCGGCGGGTTCGGGTCGAAGATTTTTCATTATGCCGAAGAAGCCATCGTTACCTGGGCGGCCAAGCAGTTGGAACGTCCGGTGAAATGGACGGCGGAACGGTCGGAAAGCTTCATGACCGACGCCCACGGTCGCGACCATCATTCCCATGCCGAATTGGCGCTGGATGCGAGCGGTAAATTCATCGGCCTGCGCGTGGCGACCATCGCTAATATGGGCGCCTATCTCTCCACCTTCGCACCTGCCGTACCGACCTATCTGTCGGGCACGCTGATGGCTGGGGTCTATACGACGCCTGCCATTTACTGCGAGGTGAAAGCCGTCTTCACCCATACCGTGCCGGTCGATGCCTATCGCGGCGCGGGCCGCCCGGAAACCACCTTCCTGCTGGAACGGTTGGTCGACGTGGCGGCAGAAGTCACCGGAATCGACCGGGTGGAGTTGCGCCGCCGTAACTTCATTCCGGCGGATGCCTTCCCGTATCAGACCCCCGTCGCCCTGCAATATGACAGCGGCGATTACGCGGGCTGCCTCGACAAAGCGCTGGAGAAAGCCGATTGGGCGGGCTTCCCGGCCCGCAAGGCGGAAGCTGCGGCACGCGGCAAACTGCGCGGGATCGGCATTTCCACCTATCTTGAAGCCTGCGGCATCGCTCCCTCGGCGGTTGTCGGCAGCCTGGGGGCGCGGGCGGCGCTCTATGAGGTTGGCAGCGTGCGCGTGCATCCCACCGGCTCCGTCACCGTCTTTACTGGCACCCATTCGCACGGCCAGGGCCACGAAACCACCTTTGCCCAATTGGTCGCCGATCAACTGGGGATTCCGATTGAAAGCGTCGATATTTCCCACGGCGATACGGACAAGGTGCCGTTCGGTATGGGCACCTATGGGTCGCGCAGTCTCGCGGTCGGCGGGTCGGCCATCGTCAAGGCGGTCGATAAGGTGATCGCTAAGGGCAAGCGGATCGCCGCCCATCTGCTCGAAGCTGCCGAGGCCGATATTGTTTTCGAAGACGGCAAGTTCACCGTCGCCGGGACCGACCGCAGCAAGGCCTTCGGCGAAATCGCCCTCGCCGCCTATGTGCCGCATAATTACCCCATCGAGACGGAAGAGCCGGGGCTGGAAGAAACCGCGTTCTACGACCCGAAGAACTTCACCTACCCCGGCGGCACCCATATCTGCGAAGTGGAAATCGACCCGGATACCGGCGTGACCCAGGTGGTGAAATTCACCGCCGTCGATGATGTGGGCCGGGTGATCAACCCGATGATCGTCGAAGGTCAGGTGCAGGGCGGCGTCGTCCAGGGCATCGGGCAAGCGCTGCTCGAAACCTGCGTCTATGGCGACGATGGACAGCTTCTGACCGGCTCTTTCATGGACTATTGCATGCCGCGCGCCGACGATGTGCCGTTCATTACGGTCGATCACCACACTACCCTCTGCACCCATAACCCCTTGGGGGTGAAAGGCTGCGGCGAGGTTGGGGCCATCGGGTCGCCCCCGGCGGTAATCAATGCCGTGGTCGATGCCCTAAAGCCCTATGGCGTCAGCCATATTGATATGCCCGCAACGCCGGAGAAAGTTTGGCGGCTGATCCAGGCGGCCCAGCCCGCCGCAGCAGCGGAATAAGGAGAGAGACGCATGTACGCTTTCGATTTCACCCGTCCCGCCTCCGTCGCCGATGCGGTTGCCGCGCTGAAGGGCGATGCGGACGCTAAACCCTTGGCGGGCGGCATGACGCTGATCCCGACGCTCAAGCAACGTCTCGCCCAGCCGACGGCCTTGATCGATCTCGGCGCACTGCCCGATCTAAAAGGCATCCGGCGCGAGGGGGATACGCTGATCATCGGGGCGATGACCCGGCATGCCGATGTTGCCGCCTCCGATGTCGTCAAGGCCGCGCTACCGGCCCTAGCCGCCCTGGCGGATGGGATTGGCGACGCCCAAGTGCGCCATCGCGGCACACTGGGCGGCTCGATCGTCAACCATGACCCGGCGGCGGATTACCCCTCTGCCGTCCTCGGCCTCGGCGCAACCGTCGTGACCGACCGGCGGCAGATCGCGGCGGATGATTTCTTCACCGGCCTGTTCGCTACCGCGCTGGACGAGGGGGAAATCGTCACCGAAGTCCGCTTCCCGCTGCCGAAACGCGCGGCTTACGTGAAGTTCCCCAATCCGGCATCGCGCTATGCCGTGGTCGGGGTTTTCGTTGCGGAAACCGCAGGCGGCGTCCGCGTCGCCGTGACCGGGGCTGGGCCGGGCGTGTTCCGGGCGACGAATTTTGAGGCGGCCTTAAACGGCTCCCTCACTGCCGCCGCGCTCAACGGGGTCACCTGGCCCGCCGACGACCTCAACAGCGACATTCACGCCAGCGCGGAATACCGTGCCCATCTGATCGGCGTGCTGGCGAAACGCGCCGTGGCCGCCTTAGGGTAAGGATGGTTGGGGGGCGGTGCGCCCCCCTTTTTTCCTGACGCTAGAATTTCTCCCGCTGAAAAGCGCATACTCCGATCCAATGTATGGTGGGTGCCACTCAGCAGCGGATAGCCAAAATGTCCAATGTCACCAACGAGCTTATTCTGGAGCATCTCAAGGCTATTCAGGGAAAGCTGAGCACAATGGCTGACGATCTAACCGATCTTAAGACCGACGTGCGGGGCCTCAAAACCCATATGGCTGGGTTCATGCAGTCGGAAGTCGCCCAAGACAGCGCGCTCGCTTCGATCCGGCTGCGGCTGGAGCGCATCGAACGGCGCCTCGATATTTCGGATACTTAAAAAAGTGCAGGGGTAAAATCCCCACTCCCACGCAGCGAACAAGACGAACCGGAGCCTTTTGTGACCTCTCCCACCCCGCTGCCGTCGTCCGTCGATGATGCCCTCGCCTTTCTAACCGATCAGAGCTACGTCGCGGACCGCGCGCTGGCGACGGTGCTATTCCTGGCCCTGCGGCTGGGGCGGCCCTTGCTGCTGGAGGGGGAAGCCGGGGTCGGCAAGACGGAGATTGCCAAGGTTCTGGCCGCTGGCCTCGGGCGGCGGTTGATCCGGCTGCAATGCTATGACGGGCTGGACCTCGGTAGCGCCTTTTACGAATGGAACTACCCGAAGCAGCTTCTCGCAATCCGGCAAGCCGAAGCCTTAGGCGACGCGCCCACGCTCTATTCCGAAGCGTTCCTGATCCGCCGCCCGCTTCTGGAGGCCCTGTCGCCGCAACCGGGCGGCGCGCCGGTGCTATTAATCGACGAGCTCGACCGTGCCGACGAGCCGTTCGAGGCGTTTTTGCTGGAGCTTCTGTCGGATTTCCAGGCGACCATCCCGGAACTTGGCACGCTCCGGGCACCGGAACCGCCCTTGGTCATCGTCACCTCCAACCGCACGCGGGAAATTCACGACGCGCTGAAGCGCCGCTGCCTCTACCATTGGGTCGATTATCCCAGCGCCGAGCGCGAGATTGCCATTTTGAGGGCCAAGGCCGGCGGGATTGCTGAGGCGCTCGCCGCGCAGATCGTCGGGTTTGTGCAGCGCTTGCGCGGGCTTGACCTGTTCAAATCCCCGGGCGTCGCCGAAACCCTCGATTGGGCGCAGGCGCTGGTACAACTCGATGCTATCGCCTTGACGCCGGAGGTGATCGACCAGACCCTCGGCGTGCTGCTGAAATATCAGGATGACATCGCCCGACTGCGCGGGTCGGAGGCGATGCGCCTGCTGACCGATTTGCAAGCCGAACTGTCGCAAAAGCCGCTGGGGCGCTGATGGCCGGGCAAATCGGCGTCACCCTCCTCAATTTTGTTCGCCTGCTGCGCCGTGCGGGACTGCCGGTCGGCCCGGCCCATGCGCTCGCCGCCGTCGAGGCCGCCGCTGCGGTAGGGCCGGACCGGCGCGAGGATCTTTATTGGGCGCTGCACGCCACCCTCGTGCGCAAGCGGGAGGAAACGGCGATCTTCGATCAGGCCTTTCACCTCTTCTGGCGCAATCCCCGGCTGCTTGAAAAAATGATGGGCCTGCTGTTGCCCAACCTTCAGTTAGAGGGCGGCGGCACCCCGCCCCCCGATTTGGCGGCCCGATTGGCGGAAGCCTTTTCCCATCAGCCGCCGCGGGAAACCGAAACGACCCCCGATGAGCGGGAGGAAATCAGCGCCAGCCTCTCCGCCTCCACTCAAGAAGATTTGCGCCCCCGCGATTTCGAGACCATGACCCTGGCCGAACTCGACGCGGCGAAAGCCGCGATGACGCGGCTTAGGCTCAGCTTTCCGCCGACCCGCTCCCGCCGGATGCGGCGCGATCCGCGCGGCGGGCGGTTCGATGGGCGGGCCACCTTGCGCGCGGCGGCCCGTAGCGGCGGCGATCTGCTGCTGCCGAAATTTACCCGCCGCCGCTGGCAACCGACACCGATTGTCGTGCTCTGCGATATTTCCGGCTCGATGGAGCGCTACGCCCGCGTGCTGCTGCATTTTGTGCACGGGCTAAGCCAGGATCACGACCGTGTTTCGGCCTTCGTCTTCGGCACGCGCCTAACCAATATCACCCGTGCCCTACAGCACCGCGACGTCGATGAGGCCGTGACCGCCGCCGCCCACAGCGTTGTTGATTGGTCGGGCGGCACGCGCATTGGCGCGGCGCTAGAACGCTTCAACAAGGATTGGGCGCGGCGGGTGCTGGGGCGGGGCGCAATCGTGCTGCTAATCACCGATGGGCTGGAGCGCGACGATCCCGGCCTGCTGGCCGCCGAGGCCGCGCGCTTGCGTCGCTCCTGCCGCTGGTTGATCTGGCTGAACCCTCTGCTACGGTATGAGGGCTTTGCGCCGCGCGCCCAAGGGGTGCGGGCGCTACTGCCGAATACCGACGAGATGCGCCCGGTTCACTCCCTCGATAGTCTCGCCGCCCTTGCCGACGCCCTGACCCGCCCGATCCCAACCCGGAGGTGACCCCATGAGCCTTGATCCCGAAGACGTGCTGACCCAAGCCGCCACCTGGGCAAAGGCCGGGGAGGGTGTGGCCCTGGCCACGGTCATCGCCACCTGGGGTTCGTCCCCGCGCCCGGCGGGCAGCCATCTCGCCATCGCCGCCGATGGCCGGTTCATCGGCTCGGTCTCCGGCGGCTGCGTTGAGGGCAGCGTTATCGAGCAGGGGCTTGAAACCATTGCCGATGGCGAACCGCGCCTCCTTACCTTCGGGGTTAGCGACGAGGCGGCTTGGTCGGTTGGCCTCGCCTGTGGCGGTACGGTGAAAATCTACGTCGAGCGGATCGAGGTCTAACCCATGCGCCTGTCGCTTTTGGAAAAACTACTGACCGCCCGCGCCGAAAACCGGCCCGTGGCCCTGGTGACCGATCTCGCCACCGGACTGCAAACCCTGGTGCACGAGAAAGTCGTGGAGGGCGATTTCGGCGTTACCGCCGAGGAAAGCGAGGCGATTGCCGACCTTATCGCCACCGAAAGCAGCGCCCTGGTCGGCGATTCGCATTTTGTGCAGAGTTTCGCGCCCCCCGCCCGACTGGTGTTGGTCGGGGCCGTCCATATCGCCCAAGCACTGATTCCGATGGCGCAGGCGCTGGGGTACGGCGTCACCGTCATCGACCCGCGCCAAGCTTTCGCGACGCCGGAACGCTTTCCCGCCATAGCCCTATCGACCGACTGGCCCGACGAAGCTTTGGAAACGTTGATGCCCGATAGCCGCACCGCTATCGTCACCCTTACCCACGATCCGAAGCTCGACGATCCCGCCTTGCAGGCGGCCTTGAAATCCGATGCGTTCTACATCGGCGCGCTGGGGAGCCGGAAGACCCATGCCAGCCGCGTACAACGCTTGACGGAGGCGGGCTTCACCGACGCGGACATTGCGCGCATCCAAGGCCCGGTCGGGCTGCCGATCGGCGCGAAGACGCAAGCCGAAATCGCCCTGTCGATCCTGGCGCAGATCACGGCGGCCCGGCGGCTGGGAAAGACTGTTCTGTGATCTTCGGCCCGCGCCCGACCCTGGACTGTTCTGGCGCCTTGCTCGCCCATGCCGTGCCGCCGTTCAAGAAAGGCCACCGGCTGACGGCGACAGATTGCGCCCAGCTCAGCGATGCAGGGCATGACAGGCTGATCGTCGCCACCCTGGCCCCCGGCGATTTGCACGAGGATGAGGCCGCCGCCGCGATTGCCAACAGCATTACCGGGCCGGGTCTGCGCGCCGATCCGGCCTTTACCGGGCGGGTTAATCTGTTCGCCGAAACGGATGGGCTGCTGCGGGTGGATCGGGCGGCCATCGATGGGTTCAACGCCCGTGATGAACGGCTGACCCTGGCAACGCTCGCCGATTTTGCCCCGGTTCGGGCGGGCGATATGGTCGCCACCGCGAAAATCATTCCTTTCGCCGTCCCGGAGCGGCTGGTCGGCACGGCCCTCGCCGCTTTGCCGTCGGAGGCCCTGCGCCTCGCACGGTTCCAGCCGATGCGCCCCCTGCTGCTGCATACGCTATTGCCGGATACGAAACCCAGTCTCGCCGAAAAAGCCCATCGGGTGACCGAAGCGCGGCTGCTCGCCCTCGGGTCCGCCCTGCCCCCCGTCCGCACCCTGCCGCACCGACCGGAGGCGGTGGCGGCGGCCGTAAAGCAGGCGGCGGCGGAGGGGTTTGATCCCATCCTGATCATGGGCGCCAGCGCCGTCGCCGACCGGGCCGATGTGCTGCCTGCCGGGATCACGGCAGCGGGCGGTACGGTTCTGCACGTCGGCATGCCGGTTGATCCAGGCAATCTGCTAATCTTGGCCGAGATTGGCGGCACGCGGGTTCTGGGGCTGCCGGGCTGTGCCCGCTCCCCCAAGCTGAATGGGTTCGACTGGATTTTGCAGCGTTTCGCGGCGGGGGTCAGCGTCGGGCCGGGGGACATCCGGGCATTGGGCGTCGGCGGGCTGCTGATGGAAATCCAAAGCCGCCCGCAGCCGCGCGCCGCAGAACTACCTGCAAAAGCTGCCCCGCGCCTCGGGGCACTGCTGCTCGCCGCCGGTCAATCGCGGCGCATGGGGACCGACAGTAAATTGCTGCTGCCCTTCCCCGACCGGCCGATGGTGGCGGTAACAGCGGAACGCCTACGCGCAGCGGGGATTTTTGATCCGATCCTGATCGTGACCGGTCATCGCGGGGCAGAGGTCCGGGCCGCCGTCGACGCCGACGATGCGGGGCCGATCCAATGGGTCACTGCGCCCGACTATACCGAGGGCCTGAGCCGCTCGCTGATCGCCGGGGTGACGGAGGCGCTGCGCTTGCCGCTCGACGGGCTGCTGATCGCGTTGGCCGATATGCCGCTGATCGATACCGATGACCTGCGCGCCTTGGCGGCGGCCTTCGCCCCTGATCAAGGCCGATCGATCATCATTCCCACGGTCGAGGGTCAACGCGGCAACCCCACCCTATGGGCGCGCCACCTGCTGCCGGAGATGCTGGGCCTTGACGGCGATCAGGGGGCCAAGCGGCTGATGCAGACTTTCGCCGACCAGGTGGTGGGCGTGCCGCGTGCCAATCCCGGTCTGCTGGTTGATCTTGATACGCCGGAAGCCTATCGAATCGCCCTGGCCGGGTTACGGGTGCCTACACCGTAATGCGAAGGAATTTGCAGTTTCTTTAGAATTGGTTATAGTAAGTTTATCAAATAGAGGATGAACGCGCATGGCCGAGCGTATTCAAGGACCGATTACCGAACGCGGACTGCAGCTTGATACGCGCGTCGGCGGCCTACGCACGCCCGAAAAGGTCGAAAAGACCAACGAACGCGATAAACGCCGTTGGCGCCCAAAGATCCCGACGATGGAAGAGTTGCAATCGATCTTCATCGACGGGCAAATCCTGCTGCCCCTGCGGTATTTTCGCGGCCACTATCTGGATATTCTCGTTTAACCTCCCTATCTGTCGGAACGCCGCGTTAGCGTAACACTGTTAAGCGGCGCCGGTCGTTGAGACAAGATGGGATGACGCCGCCATGGGTTCCGCCAGCAACGGCATTGCCGAACTTTTTTGTTCCCGCGAAAAACTGCTGGGACCGGACGATGGCTGGAGCCTCGCCCCTGTCGCCGAATGGCTGCTCACCGAAGGGCAGCGCGCCGATAATGCCGAAGGGCTGGTCGCCGGGTTAACCGATCGGTTGCTGGCCGTTGGTTTTGCCTTCGACCGGCTGCGCGTTTCCGTCGAGACCCTTCATCCGCAGTTGATCGCCTGGTCCGTTTCGTGGTTTGCGGGGCAAGGCACCAGTATTTTCCTGGCGCCCCACGGTATTAGCCTGCGCCAGGATTTCTCCGGTAGCCCCATTCAACACATTAGGGCCGGGGGCGATGAAGTGCGCTACCGCCCCCGTCACGGGCTGCAGCCGGGTAATCAGGCCGAGTTTATGGCCGATCTGGTGCAGGAGCAGATTTCTGATTATATCGCGCTGCCGATGGTGTTTTCCAACGGCATGCGTAATTTCATCAGTTTCGGTACCAAAGCGGCAAGCGGGTTTAGCGACACGGATCTCGCCAAACTGCGCGCCCTGACCCTGTTCCTGGCCCCGCTGTTTGAAACGCTGGAACTGCGCTTCCTCTCAAAAACCCTGCTGGAAACCTATGTTGGCCCGCGGACCGCCGATAAAGTGCTGGCAGGATCGATCAAACGCGGCGATAGCGAGGTCATCCAGGCGGCCATCTGGTATTCCGACCTGCGAAACTTCACTGGCCTGACCGAAAGCCTGCCCCCAGCGAAGCTGATCGAGCTTTTGAACGAATATTGCGAACATGTCGCCGCCGCCGCCGAACCGCGCGGTGGGGAAATCTTGCAGTTCATCGGCGATGCCATCCTGATCGTCTTCGCGGCGGATGGGCAAGACACCCTGCGTACCGCCGCCAATAATGCCATCGACGCTGCGATTGATGCGTTCAACGGTCTGGCCGTCGTCAATCACCGGCGGCAGCGGCGGCAGGAACCGTCGATCCGCTTCGGGGTTGGGTTACACGTCGGCACCGTTACCCACGGCAATATCGGCTCTCCCAGCCGTCTGGCGTTTAACGTCGTCGGTAGCGCCGTCAATCGCGCCGCCCGGCTGGAAGCGAAGACTAAGGACTTCAATACACCGCTGCTGTTTTCGGACGATATGGCGGCGCTGCTCGCCCATCCGACGCGCAAGCTGGGCGATGTGCCGATGCGCGGGATTGCCGGGCTTCAGCCGGTCCATACCCTCGATCCACCGATTGATGCAGAGGTTTAAGAAAACCTCGTAATACACTGTTTTTAATCAAAATATATTGACGAAAGATATAGCAAGGCGCAGTGTTTCCCCACGGCAGCCGGATCGGCTGCCCCGCCACGGAGGAAAACATGGCTGAGCATATCGTCTACACTGTCGAAGCGCGCAGCCGGTCTGGAGCGGATAAGCGATTTGGGGTTTTCATGGACCGGCGGACAGCAGAATGCTGGACCAAAAAGCTGGGCGAAGAAGTCGATGTCGTGATTACCGAGTCCTATCTGTGGGACCGACGCCATAATCACAATCTGGGTGCGGGACTGGCAGCCGCCGCCCCGATCCAAATGTAATCATCCGGTTTCGGGGCCATCGCCCCGGCACCAATCGGGGCCTTTCGCGAATGGGATTTCACTCCCTGCCCCGGTCTAAGCGGGCCGATCCTGTGATCGGTCCGCTTTCTTCACTTTGGATAGGGGGATTGCCATGCCGCCCCGGCCCCAGGTTTCTGTCTTTATCGCCACGAGCCTCGATGGGTTCATCGCCCGGCCCGATGGTAGCCTGGACTGGTTAGAGGCAGCTAATCGCAGCATTCCCCCGGGGGAAGATTGCGGCTATGGCGCTTTCATGGCGGGGGTGGACACGCTGGTGATGGGGCGGAAGACCTTCGAAACCGTCAGCGGCTTTCCCGAGTGGCCCTATCCTGGGAAGCGCGTCATCGTTCTGTCAACGCAAGCAGACGCTGTACCAGCCGCCTTCACCGACCGCGCGACCCGCCGCGCCGCTGCGCCCGAGGCCCTACTGGCGGAGTTAGCGATCACCGGGGCGCGGCATATTTACCTCGACGGCGGCGTGACGATCCAAAACTTCTTGCGGGCCGGATTGGTGGACGACATCACGATCACCCTGATCCCACTGCTGCTCGGCGCGGGCCGTCCGCTCTTCGGGGGGCTCGAAGCCATCCAAGCGCTGACTTTGACCGCAAGCCGCGCTTACCCCTTCGGGTTCGTCCAAAACAGCTACCGCGTGATCCGGGATTAAGACGCCAGCCTAAGCGCGGTGATCGTCGTGGTGCTCGGGTCTTTGACAAGACCATCGACGACAAGATTGACCCCAAGTTCGGCAATCGAGCCCACCCCGTTCGAGGTGGCGAGCTTTTCCATTTTCTCTTTGAGATTGATGGCCGCCGACGCCTGATTGGCGTGGGCAATGGCGCGATGTTCGCCTGCCGAGGTCTTCAGGAAAATTTCGACAACATCTTTTCCATCCGAGCCGATGCGGGCGCGGATTTCCTTGATTGTGCCTGTGATGCTGTGATGCTCGACGCCGGTCAAGTCGCAGCCCTTCCCTGAATCTTCCAGAGAACAGAATAGCGTAACTTTCAGAAGTTCCTAGCAAAACTTACGCTGCCCCCCTGCGTAACGTTTGCACAACGCAGCGCACAAAATTAAGTTGCGCTTCCCTTCCAGAGACCGTTAAGAGAGATATAATCGCCAAGGGCCGAAGAAGGGCTGGACAGCCCCCCGGGTTTCGGGTGTGCTGAAAGCCGTGCCCGTTGAACAAACAGGTTTTTTCAGGTTGAGAGATTAAGATGGCCGCCCCCCTTCAGCGTCGGGTCTTCGACCAAGCGACCCTTAATCACTTCCTCGATCTTTACGAGCGGTCAACGCGCGGTCCCGCCTTTGCCGAACGGCCTAGCTTTCTTGCCTGTGATTTCTCCGGGCTCGATTTCTCGGGCCGCGATCTGACCAATTTCAGCGCTATCGGCTGCCGCTTTGTGAATGCCGACCTATCGCGCGCGAACCTTAGTTTCGCCAACCTCTACGCGGCAGATTTGCGCGGCGCGATTCTGAAAAATGTCGATTTCACCCGCGCTGATCTGCGCGGCGCATGCCTGCGGTCCGCCGATCTGGGCGGCGCCAATCTGCAGGAAGCGTCGCTGGAACGCGGGGCCTTGTTCTTCGCCTCCATCGACGGCGGCTTCCGCGATACCGCCGTGCCGGTGAAAAGCGCCTACTACCGCCAAATCCACCATCTAGCGCCAGAACCGATCCGCGATACCGATATGCGCGGCGTTATTCTGGAACATGCGGATATTTCGGATAGCGATCTATCGTTCACCGACCTCACCGGTGCCAATCTGATCGGCGCTAACCTCACCCGCTCTAACCTGACCGGCGCGCGCTTTTTCGGCGCTAACCTGACGGGGGCGAAGCTCCAAGGCGCTAAACTGCGCCAGACGAATTTCGTTACGGCGATCTATGAGCCGTCGCAGTTCAAGGATTGCGATATCTCCGGCACGGTTTTCCCGCGGGAAATGCCACAGTTCGACGCCGAATTTCCGCGCATGCTGGCCCGCCATACCCGCTGGGTGCAGTCGCTTGGGTCGGAAGGCGAGCGGCTCGATTTCACGATGATCGACCTGCGCGGCAAGAAGTTCGATGGGCTGGACCTGTCGGCTGCGGTCTTTACCCTGTCGCTGCTCGACGAAGCTAGTTTCGTCGGCTGCTATATGGCGATGGCGGAATTGAACGGCGTCAGCGCCCGCAAAGCGCGCTTCGACAAAGCCGACTTGCGCGGCTCGAACCTGACGCGCGGTAATTTCACCCAGGCTAACTTTCAGGGGGCGAACCTTGGCATGATGGATATTGCCGGGATGCACCCGATGAGCGTGCCGACGCGGCTAACCCAATCCTGCATCATGGCGGCTAATTTCGATGGGGCGATCCTAACCGGCGCCGATCTGGAGCTGGCCGACGCGACCGAAGCCCGCTTCACCTCCGCCAATCTGGCGGGCGCCGTGCTGATCAATACCTATTGCTACGGCGCCAATTTTCGCGGCACGAATTTCGATAATGCCGTGCTGACCCATGTGCGCGGGTTGGAATTCTCGCTAACCTAATCAAAGCTCCTCGACATCGACAACGCCGGGCAACGATTTTACCATCGCCCGCAAGGCCGGGGTAACCGCGAACCCACCGGTCAGCGGAATTTCGACGTCGCACTCTTCCAAATCCAGCAACAATGAAATCCGTCCGCGCCCCCGGAACTGGTCACCGCTGTCGCGTAGGATTTTCTTGAGGTCCGCCACCGGGCTTTCATCGGCCAGATAGATGCGCATGCCGGAGACGGTATTTTCCGTCGCCGCATCCAAAAGCCCGACCTGCTGGGCCAGCAGCTTGACCCCCTCGCCCTCCAACCGCGCTTCGACATGCAATAACAGAGGCTTATTAGCGTCCAACATCTCCCGCGATACGGCCAGAACTTCCGAAAACAACGTCACCTCATAGGAGCCGCTGGCGTCGGAAAGCTGGACGAAAGCCACCCGGCTACCGCGCGCCGTGGTGATTTCCCGCCGCCCCAGCACGATCCCGGCCACTTTTACCCGCTGCGGTTCACCTGGACGAATCTTATGGGTGAAATCGGCGGCGCGGGTAATCCCAAGGCGCTTCAAGGCCCGCTCGTACACATCCAACGGATGGGCCGATAGGTAAAAGCCGACCGCATCAAACTCTTTCTGCAAGCGTTCGTGCGGCGGAAAATCGAGCACATTCGGCAGCGGCAGCGGCGGCGCTTCTACCGCCCCGGCCCCGCCGCCGAACAGGCTAACCTGATTGCTGGCTTTCTCTTCCGTCAGCAACTGGGCGTGGCGCATCACCGCCTCCGCCGCCCCGAAAACACGCGCCCGGTTTTTATCCAGCGAGTCGAAAGCGCCCGCCAACGACAGGTTTTCAATCTGGCGCTTATTCAGCGTTTTTGGGTCGAGTCGGGCGGCGAAATCCTGCAAGGATTTGAACGGTCCGCCCTTGGCCCGTTCCGCCACCAGCGCCTTCATCGCCTGATCGCCCACATTCTTTACCGCCGCCAGGGCGTAGCGCACAGCAAGTTTACCATCGGCCAGGGTTTCGACACTGAAATCCGGGGCGGAGGCGTTGACATCCGGCCCGAGCAGCGGAATGCCGAGGCGGCTGAGTTCCTGACGAAAGACATTGAGCTTATCCGTATTGCTCATATCGTACGTCATAGAAGCGGCGAAAAATTCAACCGGGTAGTTCGCCTTCAGGTAAGCCGTTTGGTACGACACCAAGGCATAGGCTGCCGCATGGCTTTTATTGAAGCCGTAGCCCGCGAATTTTTCGACCTGATCGAAGATCATCGAGGCTTGCTTGGGATCGACGCCATTCGCCTTGGCCCCAGCGCAGAAAGTTTCGCGCTGGGCGTCCATTTCGGCCTTGATCTTCTTGCCCATCGCCCGGCGCAACAGATCGGCGCCGCCGAGCGTATAGCCCGATAGCGCCTGGGCGATCTGCATCACCTGTTCCTGGTAGATGGCAATCCCGAAGGTTTCCTTCAGAATGCCTTCCAGCAGCGGATGCAGGTAATCCGGCGTCTCCCGCCCGTGTTTGCGGTTGATATAGCTTGGAATATTATCCATCGGACCGGGACGATAGAGCGCCACGACGGCGATCAGATCTTCCACACGGTCAGGGCGAAGGTTGCGCAGCACGTCGCGCATCCCCGAACTTTCAAGCTGGAACACGCCGGTAGCGTCGCCCCGGCTCAGCATCTTATAGGTCGCCGCATCATCCAGTGGGATTTGGGCGAGGTCGATGGTAATCCCGCGCTGGGCGATCAGTTCCACCGCCCGCACCAAAACCGTCAGCGTCTTAAGACCGAGGAAGTCGAACTTCACCAAGCCCGCCTGTTCAACGAACTTCATGTTGAACTGGGTGACCGGCATAGTGGAGCGCGGATCGCGATACAGCGGCACCAATTGGTCCAACGGCCGGTCGCCGATCACAACGCCCGCCGCGTGGGTAGAGGCGTGACGGTATAGGCCTTCCAGCTTTTGGCCGATGGCGAGCAGGCGGGCTACCTGCTCATCCGAATCGCGCATCTGCTGAAGCTGGGCCTCGCCCTTGATCGCCTCCTCCAGCGTGACTGGATTCGCCGGGTTGTTCGGCACCATTTTACAGATACGGTCGACCTGACCATAGGGCATGCCCAACACGCGCCCAACGTCACGCAGCACGGCGCGCGCCTGGAGCTTCCCAAAGGTGATAATCTGGGCCACCCGGTCGTGCCCATATTTCTCCTGCACATAGCGGATCACCTGATCGCGGCGGTCCTGGCAGAAGTCGATATCAAAGTCCGGCATCGATACGCGCTCGGGGTTCAAAAACCGCTCGAACAGCAGCCCGAAACGTAGGGGGTCGAGATCGGTAATCGTCAAAGCCCAGGCAACCGCCGATCCAGCGCCCGACCCACGGCCCGGCCCGACCGGAATCCCCTGGTCCTTCGCCCATTGGATGAAGTCGGCCACGATCAGAAAGTAGCCGGGAAAGCCCATTTTGATGATGACGTCCAGTTCGAACGCCAGTCGGTCCCAATAGGGTTTCGCCGCCGCCTCCCGCGCCGCCGCGTCCATTTCGGGCGTAAAGACCCCCGACTCCAGGCGCTTGCGCAGCCCCTCTTCGGCCATCACCCGCAGCTCAGACGGTTCGTCCCGGCCCTGGCCACTATCGAAGGCGGGCAGGATCGGTTTGCGCAACGGCGCCGAAACGGCGCAGCGCTGGGCGATGACGGCGGTATTGAGGATCGCCTCTGGCAGATCGGCGAACAGCGCCCCCATCTGCTCCCCGGTCTTAAAATAATGCTCCGGCGTTAGGCGGCGGCGGTCGGAATGTTCCAACGTCACCCCATCGGCGATGCACAGCAGCACATCATGCGCCTCGTACATGCCCGGAGTGGCGAAATAAACGTCATTGGTCGCCACCAAGGGAATATCGTGGGCATAGGCGAAATCGACCACCCCCGGCTCCACCAGCGCCTCGCGCGGGTCGCCGTGGCGCTGGAGTTCAAGATAGAGCCGGTCGCCGAAAATCTCCTTCAGCCGCAGAACCGCCGCTTCCGCCGCGTCGCGTTGGCCGTCGTGCAGCAGCCGCCCGATCCAGCCGCCAACCCCGCCGGTCAGCGCGATCAGCCCCTCAGCATGCTGCGCCACCAACGCCAGCGACACCTGGGGCGTCTCGTGGCTTTCAGTTTCAAGAAAAGCGTGGGAGACGAGCTTCAGCAGATTCTCATAGCCGCCCATATCCTGGCACAGCAGCAGCAGCGGGTCGGGCGGCAGCGGAAGGCCGGGCCGCGTTACCCCATCGGTACGCCGCACGTGCAGGATCGCCCCCAGGATCGGCTGAACGCCAACATCGGCCGCCGCCTGCGAGAATTCAATCGCCCCAAACAGGTTGCCGGTATCGGTCACCGCGACGGCGGGCATTTTGGCCCCAGCGGCGAGCTTCACCAGCTCCTTCATCTTGATCGCCCCTTCCGAGAGCGAATACGCCGAATGGGTGCGGAGGTGAACAAAAGGGCTATGAGACATGCGCCCATTGTAATCCAGCCGCCCTGCATCCGCGTAGAGGATTTGCAAGTAGATCGGCTAGCAGCCCTTGTTGATGCCGGTCGGGCTTGTTATCTGTCTCTCAGGGGTTACCGCCGTTCAGTCCCGGTTAGGCTCGGCGGCGGGCTTGCCCCACCGGAAAGGAAACGCGAAAGTGCAGCGCATCCTGCTTGCCGATATCGAAGGAATGATGACCGATACCGCCCGCCCCGATCTTAGTGCTTCGCTTGCGGATCGGCTGACGGTCGAACGCGCGGTTTCTGACCTGCGACGCTCCACGCCGGTGATCATCACCGAAAACGCCCAGGCTTGGCTGGTTCTGCCAACCGAAGCGGCGACGGCGGGGGCGATGATCGAATTGCTGCCCGACGGTGCCCCGCTAACCCTGGTGCTGACCGCCAACCGCGCCGAGGCGTTGGGATTGATGGGCGACGACGCCCTGATCGCCCGCCGCCTGCGCTCCCCCTATGAAGCCGGTCTGGCCGATCCGACCCATCCGGCGGGGTCGGGCGCCCCAGGGGCAATGCCGCTGACCATCGAAGCGCCGCTACCGGCCATTGCCGATGCCGCGATCCGGCTGATGAAGGCCGCGCAACTGCTGCCCGCCGCGCTGATCGTCCCGCTCCCCGCACCGATTTCGGGCTTGATGAGCCTGCCACGGTCCTTGGTTCTCGAAGCCACTTTGCAGGGCGACCCGCGCCTGCGCCGCTTGTCTGACGCGCGGGTGCCACTCACGGGGGCGGAGAAGACGCGCATCGTCTCCTTCCGCGACCAAGTGACCGGCATTGACCATCTCGCCCTGCTGATTGGGGAACCTTTGGGGCAAGACGCGCCGTTGGTGCGCCTGCATTCCTCCTGCATCACCGGTGACCTGCTGGGGTCGCTGCGCTGCGACTGCGGCGAACAATTGCGCGGCGCCATTACGGCAATGAACGACGCTGGGGGCGGTATCCTTCTCTACCTGCAACAGGAAGGCCGGGGCATCGGCATCGTCAATAAGTTGCGGGCCTATGCCTTGCAGGACGATGGCCTCGATACGGTCGATGCCAATACCGCCCTTGGGTTCGAAAATGACGAACGCGATTTCGCCATCGCGGCGGAGATGCTGCGGCAGTTGGACGTGCCCGCCATCCGCCTGCTGACCAATAACCCCCGCAAGGTCGGCCATCTCGCCGGGTTCGGCGTGGAAGTGCGGGAACGGGTTCAGCACGCCTTCCCCGGCAATCCGCACAATCGCAACTACCTCGCCGCCAAAGCGCGCAAAGCAGGGCATCTGCTACCGGTTGAGGAATAAACTAAATCCCAGCAGGGGCAATCGCCTTCTAAAACGCCTTTTGAAAGACCCGCAGCGGCAATAAAACCGAGCCGTGCCGCTGTGGAACCGCCCGTGCCGGGATCAAAGGCGCCAGCCAATCATAGGCGTCCGGCAACGGATCGGCTGATTTCAGAAGTGTTTCAAGCACTTGAGCCGTCTCGTTAATCTCCGTAGCCCCCCAACCGACCACCCGCTTGCCGATCAGGGCGGCGCTGGCCTGCCCTAGGGCGCAAGCCTCCACCTCCCAGGCAAACCGCTCGACCCGGCCCGCTGCAAGCCGTACTGACAGCGTAATCCGGCTGCCGCAGACGGGGCTAACCGCCGTCACCGTAAGCGCGGGCGGCGGCAGGTGGCCAAGATGGGGAATCTCGGTTGAAAGTTGAAAGATTTCAGCCGTGTAGGGAAGCATTCTCACCCAGGGCGGCTTGGGCCGTATCGAAAATCCGCCGCACCATCGACAGTAACCCGTTGCTGCGGCTGGGGCTGAGATGCTGGGCGAGGCCAATGGCCTTGATGAAATCCGGCGGGGTTTGCAGAATTTCCTGTGGGGTG